>NZ_JBITMV010000004.1:238951-346789 GCF_044466625.1 Micromonospora sp. NPDC049366 | reverse complement strand
TCTCCCCGAACGACTCCGGATCACCCGGCACCGGATCAGCATCCAGCTGCAACACCGACCACTCGGCATCCCCCGGACGCACCATCACCCACCACCCCCACCGTCAGGCCCCGCCCCCAGCCACAACCGGAAGCCGACTCGCACACGTAGCTCAGCCAGGATCGGTTCAGCCCCACTGAACCGATCCGCCCGACCGTCCGGGTACGGCGCGACGTGGTCGACCGGCCCGAAGGGAGCCACCCGGCGGGCCCGCCGCCGAACCGGCCGTGCGTGACCCGGCCCGGCCCTCGGCGGCGCGTCTTCCCCGGGGCCACGCCCATGGCGCACCTGCTCCACAATGGGGCCGCCGATTCCTACGGTGTCAGGAGTGCAGCCATGACCGCTCTCGCCGCCCCCGGTGACACCTGGGGCATCTCCGGTCCCACCTTTCTGCGGATCTACCTGGCCGTGGTCGTCGTGGCGGTGGCCCTCGCCGTGATCCAGCGGATCCGGCTCCTCGCCGGGCCGCCGGACGCCGCCCGGGAACCGCTCGGCCCGCAGCAGGTCGCGTACCTCAACGGCGGCGAGCCGCTCGCGGTGCACGCCGCTCTCGGCGGCCTGCGCGGCAGCCGGACGATCGGGGTCGGGCCGGACCGCCGGTTGACGGTGTCCGGGGAGCTTCCCGCCGGGTCGACCCCGTTGGACCAGGCGATCCACTACGCCGCCAGGCAGCGGGCACGGGTCCGGGACCTGCAGCGGGACGAGGTGGTGTCCCGGGCGCTCGCCCAACTCGCCGACGGTCTCGAGCGGCGCGGCGTGCTCGTCTCGGCGGACCGGCGGGCCGCCGCCCGGCGCGCCACGCTGGCCCTGTTCGCGCTGCTCGCCCTCGGGGTGGTGCGGCTCCTCGTCGGGCTCTACAACGGTCGGCCGGTCGGCTACCTGTTCCTCACCCTGCTGGCGCTGTTCGTGATCCTGCTGTTCCTCCGTCGGGTGCCGCGGGTGACGCGGGCCGGCCGGCGGGCGTTGCGGGAGCTGCGCCGCCAGCACGTCCACCTGTCGCCCACGTCCGCACCGGCGTACGCCACCTACGGGGCGGCGGGCGCGGCGATGGGGGTGGCGCTCTTCGGCACCGCGTCGCTCTGGGCGCTCGACCCGGCCTTCGCCGAGCAGGCCGAGATCCAGCGCCAGGCCCTCTCCGGCGGCGGCTGGTCGTCCGGCAGTTCCAGCGGTGGAGGCAGTTCCTGCGGCGGCGGCAGTTCGTGCGGCGGGGGCGGCGGCTGCGGCGGTGGGGGGTGCGGCGGATGACCGGTCCGGCCGGCGTCGGCATCGGCTGGCGTCCCGAGATCGCCGGGTTCGTCGCCGAGCTGCCCGGCCTGCGCTTCGTGGAGGTCGTGGCGGAGGCGGTCAGCCCGGCCGGTCCGCTGCCTCCGGGGCTGGCGCGGCTACGTGAGCGGGACGTGACGGTCGTACCGCACGGGGTACGGCTCTCCCTCGGCGGCGCGGAGCCGGTCGAGCCGGCGCGGGTGGCCCACCTGGCCTCGGTCGCCGAACGGGTCGGGGCGCCGCTGGTCAGCGAACACATCGCGTTCGTCCGAGCCGGTGGCCTGGAGGCGGGTCACCTGCTGCCGCTGCCGCGCAGCCGGGCGGCCGTCGACGCGGTCTGCGCCAACGTGGCGCGGGCCCAGGCCGAGCTGCCGGTGCCGATCGCGTTGGAGCCGATCGCCGCGCTCTTCGACTGGCCCGACGACGAGTTGGACGAGGCGGCGTTCCTCACCGAGATCCTGGAGCGCACCGGGGCGCTGCTGCTGCTCGACATCGCCAACGTTCACGCCAACGCCCGCAATCGGGGCACCGACCCGCTCGCCCTGCTGGACCGACTGCCGTTGGAGCGGGTCGCGTACGTCCACGTGGCCGGGGGCGCCGAGCACGGCGGCTTCTACCACGACACGCACACCGACCCCGTACCGCCGGCGGTGCTGGACCTGGTCGGCGAGCTCTGCGCCCGGCAGCGACCTCCGGCGCTGCTGCTCGAACGGGACGGGGACTACCCGCCGGCGGCGACGCTCCGCGCCGAACTGGACGCGCTCGCCGCCGCGTCGGGCTTCCCGGTGGTCACGTGACTCAGGACGGTGGGTCCGCACGGGACGGCGGGCTGGCCGCGCGGCAGGCCGAACTGGTGGCCGCCCTCGTGGCCGGTGGGCCGGACCCAGCCGGGTTCGCCCCGGCGCCGCTGGCCGCCGCCCGGGCCGCGCTGCTGCGCAAGCGGGCCGGCGACGTCGCCCGCCACTGGCCCCTGTTGGCCGCCGCTCTCGGCGCGGACTGGCCCGCGACGTTCGCGACCTGGGCCGCCGCCCGTCCCACCGGCGGTTCCCTGCGCGACGGTTGGGATCTCGCGCGTGCGCTGCGCGAGCGCGGCGGCCTGCCTCCGTTGGCTTCCGAGGAGTTGGCCACGCGGGAGGCGAGCGCACGCTACGACGGGCGGCGGTCGCCCCGCCCGCGCCGGCTGCCGGCGCTCGGGCGGGCCGGCGGCGCCGTCGCGGTCCAGGTCGCCGGTCGGGTACTCCTCGTGCGCCCGGCCGACCGTCCGGGGGACATCGCTGGCCGCGCCTGATCGCGTACGGCAGGATCGAGGTATGGATCTCGGACTGACCGATCGGGTGTACGTGCTGACCGGCGCCTCCCGTGGCCTCGGCTACGCGACGGCGGAGTGCCTGGTGGCCGACGGGGCGCGGGTGGTGCTCTCGGCCCGCGACGGTGACGCGGTCGCCGCCGCCGCGAAGAACCTCGGCGGGCCGGAGCGGGCCGTCGGGGTGACCGCCGACCTGGCCGACCCGGCGACCGCGGAGCTGCTCGTCAGCACCGCCCGTGAACACTTCGGCCGGCTCGACGGCGCGCTCGTCTCGGTCGGTGGTCCGCCGCCGGGCAGCGCCGCCACGATCAGCGACGAGCAGTGGCGGCTGTCGTTCGAGACGGTCTTCCTCGGCACCGTCCGCACGGTGCGTACCGTGGCCGCCGCCCTGACCGACGGCGGCGCGATCGGACTGGTGCTCTCCACGTCGGCCCGGGGGCCGGTGCCCGGGCTCGGCATCTCCAACGGGCTGCGGCCCGGCCTGGTCGGGGTGGCCAAGGACATCTCCGACGAGTACGGCGCCCGTGGCGTACGGGTCGTCGGCCTGCTGCCGGGCCGGATCCTCACCGACCGCAACCGCGAGCTGTTCGCCGCCACCGGCGACCCAGAGCGGGCCCGCGCCGAGGCTGAGGGAGCCATTCCGCTGCGCCGCCTCGGCGATCCCGCCGAGTTCGGGCGGGTGGCGGCGTTCGTTCTCTCCCCCGCCGCCAGCTACCTCACCGGGCTGACCATTCCGGTCGACGGCGGCGCGCTGCGCGGCCTGTGACAGCCGAACCACCCGCCGGCCGGCGCCGCAGGTCGACGCCGGCCAGGGACGCGGCCGACGCGGCCCGCCGATCCGGCAGGTCGACGCCGACCAGGGGCGCGGTGGACGCAGCCGGCCGGCCCGCGGGGCCGACGCCGGTCGGGGACGCGGCGGGCGCGGCCCGCCGCTCTCCGAGGCCGACCAGGGATGAGTTGACGGCCGCGGCGGACCGGCTGCTCCCCGACGTCATCGCGCCCGGTCTGGACGTGCTGTTCGTCGGCATCAACCCGGGCCTGTGGTCGGCCGCCACCGGATGGCACTTCGCCCGGCCCGGCAACCGGTTCTGGCCGGCGCTGCACCGGGGCGGCTTCACCCCCCGCCTGATGCACCCGAGCGAGCAGGACGAGCTGCCCGGCTACGGGCTGGGCATCACCAACATGGTGGCCCGGGCCAGCGCCCGCGCCGACGAGTTGACCGCCGCCGAGCTGGTCGCCGGGGCCGCCCTGCTCGGGGCGAAGGTGGCGCGCTACCGGCCCCGGTGGGTGGCGGTGGTCGGGGTGACCGCGTACCGGATCGGGTTCGCCCGGCCGAAGGCGACCTTCGGTGAGCAGCCGGAACCGCTGGCCGACGCCCGGGTGTGGGTGCTGCCCAACCCGAGCGGCCTGAACGCGCACTTCACCCCGGTGAGCCTGGGCGCGGCCTTCGCCGAGCTGCGGCAGGCGTCGACCGTACGCTGAGCGCCCCGGCCGTCAGTTCGCGGCCGCGGGTGGCATCGCCTCGTCGGCCACGTAGGTGCCGAGCGGCATGACCACCGGCTCCGGGCCGGTCGCGTCCACGTAGGGCGTGGGCGAGTCGGCGACGGCGAACTGGGTCCGGTAAAGCTCGGCGTAGAGCCCGCCGACCGCCACCAGCTCGTCGTGCCGTCCCCGCTCGACGATCCGCCCGCCGTCGAGCACCAGGATCTGATCGGCGTCGCGGACGGTGGAGAGCCGGTGGGCGATCACCACCGCCGTACGTCCGGCGAGCGCGACCGACAGCGCCCGCTGGACGGCGGCCTCGCTCTCCGAGTCGAGGTGGGCGGTCGCCTCGTCGAGGATGACGATCGACGGTGCCTTGAGCAGCAGCCGGGCGATCGCGATGCGCTGCTTCTCGCCGCCGGAGAACCGGTAGCCCCGTTCGCCGACGGTGGTGTCGAGCCCGTCGGGCAGGGACCGGACCAGGTCCGCCACCTGGGCGCCGGCCAGCGCCGCCCAGATCTCGTCGTCGGTGGCGTCGGGCTTGGCGTAGCGCAGGTTCTCGCGGATCGTCTCGTGGAACAGGTGCGAGTCCTGGGTGACCACGCCGATCTCGTCGCGCAGCGAGGCCAGGGTGGCGTCGCGGACGTCGACGCCGCCGACCAGCACCTGACCGTCGGTGACGTCGTAGATCCGCGAGATCAGCATCGACAGCGTCGACTTGCCGGCGCCGGACGGGCCGACCAGGGCGACCATCTGCCCCGGCTCGACGGCAAACGAGACGCCCCGCAGCACCGGCTCGTTGACCGTCCGGTCGAGCGTGGCGACCTCTTCGAGCGAGGCGAGGGAGATCTCGGCGGCGCTCGGGTAGCGGAAGCGCACGTCGCGGAACTCGACGCGCCCGTCGCCGCGGGGCACCGGCACCGCGGCGGGCTTCTCCTCGATCCCCGGCCGCAGGTCGAGCACCTCGAAGACCCGGTCGAACGAGACCAGCGCGCTCATCACGTCGACCCGGACGTTGGACAACGCGGTCAGCGGCCCGTAGAGGCGGGTGAGCAGCAGCGCGAGGGTCACGACGGTGCCGGCGCTGACGTTGCCGCGCACCGCCAACCAGCCGCCGAGGCCGTAGGTGAGCGCCTGCGCGAGCGAGGCGACGAGCAGCATCGCCACGAAGAACGTCCGCGAGTACATGGCGGACTGGATGCCGATGTCCCGGACGCGCTCGGCGCGGCCGGCGAACCGACGGGCCTCGCTCTCGGGGTGGCCGAAGAGCTTGACCAGCAGCGCGCCGGCGACACCGAACCGCTCGGTCATCGTCGCGTTCATCTTGGCGTCGAGGTTGTACGCCTCGCGGGTGATGTCGGCCAGCCGCCGGCCGACCCGGCGGGCCGGGATGATGAAGATCGGCAGCAGCACCAGCGACAGCGCGGTGATCTGCCAGGAGAGCGTGAACATCACGGCGGCGGTGAGCACCAGTTGGATGACGTTGCTGACCACGCCGGAGAGCGTCGAGGTGAACGCCCGCTGGGCGCCGAGCACGTCGTTGTTGAGCCGACTCACCAGGGCGCCGGTCTGGGTGCGGGTGAAGAACTGCAACGGCATGCGCTGCACGTGGTCGTAGACCCGGGTGCGCAGGTTGAGGATGATCCCCTCGCCGATGCGGGCCGAATACCACCGCTGGGCGAGGGAGAGCAGCGCGTCGGCCACCGCCAGGGCGGCGATCACCAACGCGAGCCGGACCACCAGCGAACCGGCCTCGGTGCCGCCCCGGTTGATCGCGTTGATCACGTCGCCGGCCAGCACCGGGGTGGCCACCCCGATGATCGCGGCGAGCACCACGGTGATCAGGAAGACGACGATGTCACGTCGGTAGGGACGCGCGAAGGCCACGATGCGCCGGGCCACGCCACGCTGGAGCCGGTGGGTGGAGATCTCGTCCTGGTTGCGCATCGAGCGGAGCATGCTCCACCCGGCCATCCCACCGCCGGCCATCGGGCTGGACAACACTCACCTCCGGGTCGTCGGGCTGGCCACACCGTCAGACCAATTCTCCCGACGACTGTGACAACCTCGGCGGTAACCCGGATCTTCCCGGACGGTCCTTACCTATTCTCCCCGGCCCGCCAGGTCGCGCAGGCGGCGGGTCTGGGCTTCCCGCTCCGCCCGCTGCTGCTCGGCGGGTGAGCGTCCGCCGGCACCGGCGAGCAACGCCTTGACCTCCACGACCGCGTCCCGGTTGTTGGCGAGCAGCCCTGCGGTCAGGTCGCGCACCGCGTCCGGCAACTCGACGGAGGGTACGACCAGCGTGGCGAGACCGATGCGGTCCGCCTCGGCGGCGTCCATCCGGCGGCCGGTGGCACAGATCTCCAGCGCCCGCGAGTAGCCGACGAGGTCGACCAGCCGCTTGGTGCCGGCGAGATCCGGGACCAGACCCAGGGTCACCTCGGCCATGGAGAGCTTGGCGTCGTCGGCCAGCACGCGCAGGTCGCAGGCGAGGGCGAGCTGGAACCCCGCCCCGATCGCGTGGCCCTGCACGGCCGCGACGGAGATGACGTCCGGGCGGTGCAACCAGGTGAACGCGGCCTGGAACTCGGCGATCCGGTCCGCGCACTCGGCCTCGGGCAGGGTCGCCAGTTCGGCGAACGAGCCGGGCCCGGACGCGCCCGCGACCGACAGGTCGAGGCCGGCGGAGAACGCACGGCCCTCCCCGCGAACGACCACCACGCGCACGTCACCGGGCAATTCGCGGGCGAAGTCGCTCATCGCGCGCCACATCGCCGGGGTCTGCGCGTTGAGCACGTCGGGCCGGCACAACGTCACCGTCGCGACCGGCCCGTCGCATTCCAGCCGAACCCCGGTCGCCTCGGCGGTCACCGGGCGGCCCGGGGGCCGGCGCTGATGGACGACGTCGGGAGGCGGGTCACGCCTTCTTGCGGCGCCGGGCACCGCCGCGCTGCCGCAGCTGCACCCCGGACTCGGTGAGCACCCGGTGGATGAACCCGTAGGAACGGCCGGTCGAGGCCGCGAGCGCGCGAATGCTCTCCCCCGAGGTGTACCGCTTGACCAGGTCCTTGGCGAGCGTCTGACGCTCGGCTCCGACGATCCGGCGACCCTTCTCAGTGCTGGTGGCTGTGCCGGTGGCTGCCATACTGTGTCCTCACGTCCCAGACTGTGCGGTTCGGATACGGTCCCACCTATTAGACCGCCTCGGACGATCATGCGCCAGATATCAACTCTTCGCCAACCGACACGCTATGCAATGTCAGGTAACCGATAGGGTGACGTCGGCGAGCCGTCCGGTCGGCGAGGCCCCGCGTCGGGTCACCACGCTCCGTGCGGGCGGGCCACGACCGGCCGTAGTCTGCCGGGCGTGATCGAACTGTTCGCGACCGCGGCCGGAGCCGCTGTGGTGTTCGCGGCGACCGACATCGACGACATCGTCATCCTGACGCTCTTCTTCGTCGCCTCCCGCACGACCGGGCGGCCACGGACCCGGCAGATCGTCGCCGGCCAGTACCTGGGCATCGGCGCGCTGGCGCTGGCCAGCGCGGTGGTCGCCGCCGGACTGCTGGTGGTCCCCGACCCGTGGACCGGGCTCCTCGGCCTGCTGCCGATCGCGCTCGGGGTCCGCGCCCTGCTCCATCGGAACGACGAGGAGACGCCGGCCGTGGTGAGCGGTGTGCTCGGGGTGGCCGGGGTGACCATCGCGAACGGCGCCGACAACGTGGCGGTCTACGTCCCGGTGTTCCGCGCCCTCGGCCCTGCCGACAGCGCGGTGTTCCTGCTGGTCTTCGTGGTGCTCGTCGCGCTGTGGTGCGCGGCCGGCGCGTGGCTCGGCGGGCACCCCCGGGTGGTCCGTCTGGTCGAGCGGGCCGGGCACTGGCTCGTCCCGGCCCTCTTCGTGACGATCGGCGTGGTCATCCTGACCACCTCGGGCGTCCTCACCCACCTGCTGCACCCGACAACTTCATGATCAACCGAGGTCGGGGGCGAGCCGGGGAGGCAGGGCGGGGCGGGTCAGGCTAGTTCGACCAGTTCCAGGAGGTCGTCGCTCCAGGCGTCCTCGTCGCCGTCGGGAAGCAGGATGGCGCGGTCGGGTTTGAGCGCCGTGACCGCACCCGGATCGTGCGTGACCAGGACGATCGCGCCCGGATAGCGGGCGATGGCGTCGAGCACCTGCTCGCGGCTGACCGGGTCGAGGTTGTTGGTCGGCTCGTCCAGCAGCAGCACGTTGGCGCCGGAGCAGACCAGGGTGGCCAGCGCCAGTCGGGTCTTCTCCCCGCCGGAGAGCACACCCGCGGGCTTGTCCACGTCCTCGCCGGAGAACAGGAAAGCGCCGAGGATCTTCCGCAGGTCGGTGTCGGTCTGCTCCAGGGCGGCGGCGCGCATGTTCTCCAGCACGGTCCGCTCGACGTCGAGGGTCTCGTGCTCCTGCGCGTAGTAGCCCAGTCGCAGCCCGTGCCCCGCCCGCACCTCGCCGGTGTCGGGCTTCAGCAGGCCGCCAAGCATCCGCAGCAGCGTCGTCTTGCCGGCGCCGTTGAGCCCGAGGATGGCCACCCGGGAACCCCGGTCGACCGCGACGTTCACGTCGGTGAAGATCTCCAGCGAGCCGTACGACTTGGAGAGGCCGTTCGCGGTGAGCGGTGTCTTGCCGCACGGCGCCGGCGTGGGGAAGCGCACCTTGGCCACCTTGTCGGCGACCCGTACCTCCTCCAGCCCGGAGATCAGCTTCTCGGCGCGCCGGGCCATGTTCTGGGCGGCGACCGTCTTGGTGGCCTTCGCACGCATCTTGTCGGCCTGCGCCATGAGCGCGCCGGCCTTCTTCTCCGCGTTGGCCCGCTCCCGGCGGCGGCGCCGCTCGTCGGTCTCCCGCGCCTCCAGGTACGACTTCCAGCCCAGGTTGTAGACGTCGACCACGCTGCGGGTGGCGTCCAGGAACCAGACCTTGTTGACCACGGCGTCCAGCAGCGAGGCGTCGTGGGAGATCACGATCAGGCCGCCCTTGTGGTTGGCCAGGAAGCCACGCAGCCAGGTGATCGAGTCCGCGTCGAGGTGGTTGGTCGGCTCGTCGAGCAGCAGGATGCCGCCGCCGTTCTCACCGGCGTCGCGGAACAGGATCCGCGCCAGCTCGACGCGCCGGCGCTGACCGCCGGAGAGGGTGCCGATGGTCTGGGCGAGCGCCCGGTCCGGCAGGCCGAGGTTGGCGCAGATGCGGGCCGCCTCCGCCTCGGCGGCGTACCCACCGAGGGAGGCGAACTGGTCCTCCAGCGCGCCGTAGCGGCGCACCAGGCGCTCGTCGGCGTCGTCGGCGAGCTTGGCCTCGATCTCCTTCATCTGGGCCATGAGCACGTCGAGGCCGCGGGCGGAGAGCACCCGGTCCCGGCCGGTGACCTCCAGGTCACCGGTGCGGGGGTCCTGCGGCAGGTAGCCGATGGCGCTGCGCCGGTCGATCTGGCCGGCGTAGGGCTGCCCCTCTCCCGCCAGCACCTTCAGCGTGGTGGTCTTGCCGGCGCCGTTGCGGCCGACGAGGCCGATCCGGTCACCCGGCTGCACGCGCAGCGTGGTGTCGGACAGCAGGATCCGGGCGCCGGCGCGCAACTCCAGGCCGGTGGCAGTGATCATGTCGTGGAACTCGCTCTCGGGGTCTGGAAGGCTGACTCAGGGCACGCGAAAGCGCCGGCGGGCGGGGAGCCCGTCGGCGCGGGGCGGTTCAGCCTTCGCAGCGCGGCACGCCACAAGTGTACCGGCAGCGATCGACGGGCCCTCCGGATTACCGCACAAGATCATCGGGTACCGAAACTGCCGTCCGGACCCGCTCCGGTACCGCAACCACCCAGAACGGACTAATCGGCGATCGGGGTCACCATGGAGCTGAACGAGAACGCGCAGATCGACACCAGCCAGGTGGACGACCGACGGGGGTCGGGTGGCGGCGGTATCGGCGGGATACCCATCCCCATCGGCGGCGGGCGAGGCGGGATCGTCGGCATCATCATCGCCGTGCTCGTCGCCCTGGTCGGCGGCGGATTCGGCCTCAACGCGGCCGTCAACGGCGGCGGCGAGTCGCAGGGCGACAACACCGGGCTGGAGCAGAAGTGCGCGGCCGACGACGCGTTGCGGCAGCTCGACTGCCGCAACGCGCTCTACGTGAACTCGATCCAGGCGTACTGGCGGACGGCACTGCCGGAGCGGTTCGGCGAGCAGTACCAGCCGTCGAAGACCGTCTTCTTCAGCCAGAACGTGACCACCGGCTGCGGCGCCGCCGACTCCGGTGTGGGCCCCTTCTACTGCCCCGCCGACGACCTGGTCTACATCGACCTCACCTTCTACCGGGTGCTCGCCGACCAGCTCGGCGCCGAGGGCGAGTTCGCCCAGCCGTACGTGCTGGCCCACGAGTACGGCCACCACGTGCAGGACCTGCTCGGCACCGAGGCGCAGATGCGCCGCCAGCAGCAACGCGACCCGGACAACGCCAACGCCCTCTCGGTGAAGCTGGAACTGCAGGCCGACTGCTACGCGGGCGCCTGGGCGCGCAACGCCACCGGCACCGCCGACGAGAGTGGCCAGAAGATCTTCACCAGCATCAGCGAGCAGGACATCCAGCAGGCCATCGACACCGCGGAGAAGATCGGCGACGACGCCATCTCCGAGCGGGCGAACCGCCCGGTGAACCCGGACGAGTTCACGCACGGCTCGTCGGCGCAGCGCAAGGAGTGGTTCAGCCGCGGCTACTCCAGCGGCGACCCGAAGTCCTGCGACACCTTCGGCAACGGCTGACCGCGCAGTCCAACGGTCGGGCGGACCCCGGCGCCGAGATCCTCACCTACCAGGCGACGGTCGGGTCGTAGCCCGACCAGGGTCGGGGGGGGGGGCGCCCCCCCCCCCCCCCCCCCCCCCCCCCCCCCCCCCCCCCCCCCCGGCGGTCAGGGCTGCGGGTCGCGCACCAGGACGCGCACCGCGCGGGCCGCCTCGACCGCGGCCACCAGCACCGCGTGCCTCGGCTCGGGCACGTCCAACAGGCGCTCCGCGCGCAGCGCAGCCAACCGGGCGAGCCGACGGTCCGCCAGCACGGTGTCCACCGCCCGCCGGTCACCGCCGCACACCAGCGCGGCCAGCGTCGCCACCTCCGGAACCAGCAGGCGTACGGCCAGCTCGGCCGCGTCACCCAGCGCCGCCTTGGTCTGGTTGTCCCGTCGCCGGGCGAAGCGCTGCTGGGACCAGCCGCCGGCGGCGGTGCGCCCCTGCACGTAGCGGGTGTCCACCTTCGACACGACCAGCTCGGTGCCCTCCGCGACACCCACCGCCACGGCACCCTTGCGGGCGAGCAGCAGGCCGATCCGTCGTGGCGCGAGAGCCTCCGCGACGAACCCGGGCAGGTCGGCGGCGGCCGGCGCGCCCGGCGGGCGGTGCAGCTCAGCGGTCGCCCCGTCCGGGGCGGCGAGCAGCAGCCCGTACGGCTCGGTGGTGATCACCGGCGCGCCGTGCCGGTCGACGAAGCCCTCCACCCAGCGGGCGACCCGGTTCGGGTCGACCTCGACCCACCGTCCACCCCCGGCCGCGGGTCTGCTGGTCACGCCTCCGACCGTACCCGTGCCCCGGACCTCGGTGGCGCGGCGGGTCAGCTCGACAGGAGGGTGGCGACGGCGAGCGCGGCGATGATGGCGCTGGAGGCCAGGGCGGTGAGCAGGCGGCCACGCGGTCCGGCGAGGGCCCGCCCGACCAGGGTGCCGCCGCCGGCGATCAGCAGCTGCCAACTCGCCGAGGCGAGGAAGGCGCCGAGCACGAAGAGCGCCCCGGCCGCCGGGTCGGGGTCGGCGGAGTCGCCCCGGCCCAGCACCAGCGCGGCGAAGTAGACGACGGTCGCCGGGTTGAGCAGGGTGAGGGCCAACACGCCGCTGAACGCCCGCGCCGGGCTGTCGAGGCCGCGCCTGGTGCGTCCCGACCCGTCCCACGCGCGGGGGCGCAGCGCCCGCCAGGCGGTGTGCCCGGCGAGGGCGAGCAGCACCACCGCGGCGACGGCCCGCAACGGCCCGGCGACCGGTGCGATGAGCGCGGCCAGGGCCGCGCCGCCGAGCGTGGCGACCGCCGCGTAGAGGCCGTCGGCGGTGGCCACCCCGAGGGCGGCGGACGCGCCGACCCGGAACGAGGTGCGGGCGCTGAGCTCGACGATCAGCACGGCGATCGCGCCGACCGGAATGGCGACGCCGTAGCCGGCGACCAGTCCGGCCAGGAACGCCGTGCTCACGACGGTCGGTGGCGGGTCGAGGCGCGACCGGCGGCCGGGCGCTGTCGCGGCGCGGCATCGGCCGCGGCGACAGAGGCAGGCATCATCCGGTACGTCTCGATCACGCCGCCATCCTGCGCCGTCCGGCCGGTGCCGCGCCACCGGATATTCCGGCGAAGGTTCCCGCTCGATGGGAGTCGTAGTGGCCTCAGCGGCAGCGGGAGGCCCCTACTTCAGCGGACGAGCACGATCATGGCGGCGGCCGGACGCCGCAGACGCGTCGAGCGCGCCGCCCCGTGCAGGGCGACGCGCTCGACGACAGGCCGTCGCGGGCCTCAGACGTTGAAGCCCAGCGAGCGCAGCTGCTCGCGACCCTCGTCAGTGATCTTGTCCGGCCCCCACGGCGGCAGCCACACCCAGTTGATCCGGATGTCGCTGACCAACCCGCCACCGGGACCGGTGGTCAGCGCCTGCCGCGCCTGGTCCTCGATGACGTCGGTCAGCGGGCAGGCCGCCGACGTGAGCGTCATGTCCAGCGTGGCGACGTTCTCGTCGTCGACGTGCACGCCGTACACCAGGCCGAGGTCGACCACGTTGATGCCCAGCTCCGGGTCGACGACGTCCTTCATCGCCTCTTCGATGTCGGCGACGGCGGCCTTGCCACCGCCGGTCGCCGGCGTCGCCATCGCGGTCTCGTCGCTCATGCCTTCACCTCCGGGCTCGCGCCCACCCCGGCGCGTGCCGCGGCGTCCTTGAACGCCATCCACGGCAGCAGCGCGCACTTCACCCGGGCGGGGTAGCGGGCCACACCCGCGAAGGCCACCCCGTCACCGAGCACGTCCTCGTCCGGCGTGACCTGACCACGGCCGGACATCAATTTCACGAACGCCTCGTGCACCTCGAAAGCTTCCCCGGTGCCCCGACCGCGCAGCAGTTCGTGGAGCACGCTCGCGGAGGCCTGGCTGATCGAGCAGCCCATCCCGTCGTACGAGACGTCGGTGAGCACGGCGCCGTCGGTGGCCACCCGCACGGTGACCTCGTCCCCGCAGGTCGGGTTGACGTGGTGGGCCTCCGCCGTGGTGGCCGACGGGTCGTCGGCTTCACGCAGCCCCCGCCCGTGCGGATGCTTGTAGTGGTCCAGGATGATCTCCTGGTAGAGCTGGTCGAGCTGCATCAGCCGAACACCTTCCGCACCTGCTCCAGACCGCCCACCAGAGCGTCGATCTCCTCGGTGGTGGTGTAGAGGTAGAACGAGGCCCGCGTCGTGGCCGGCACCCCGAAGCGGGTGCAGACCGGGCGGGCGCAGTGGTGACCCACCCGCACCTGCACGCCGAGCGAGTCGAGCACCTGCCCGACGTCGTGCGGGTGCACGTCGCCGAGGGCGAAGGAGATGGTGCCGCCCCGGCCGACCGGCACCGTCGGGCCGAAGATCCGCAGATCGGGGACCGTGGCGAGGGCGTCCAGCGCATACGCCGTCAGCTCCTTCTCGTGCCACTGGATGGCCGTCATCCCGATGCCGGACAGGTAGTCCACGGCGGCGCCGAGCGCCACCGCCTCGGCGATCGGCGGGGTGCCCGCCTCGAACCGGGCCGGCGGCGCGGCGTACGTGGAACCGGCCATCGTCACCGTCTCGATCATCGAGCCGCCGCCGAAGACCGGGGGCATGGCCGCCAGCAGCTCGGAGCGGCCCCAGAGCACGCCGATGCCGGTGGGGCCGCACATCTTGTGGCCGGTGAAGACGATGAAGTCCGCGTCGTAGTCGACCACGTCCATCGGCAGGTGCGGCACCGACTGCGAGCAGTCCAGCAGCAGCAGCGCCCCCACCTGACGGACCCGCTCGGTGATCCGCGCGGTGGCGTTCACCGTGCCGAGGATGTTCGACATGTGCACCAGCGAGACGATCTTCGTCCGTTCGGTGACCAGATCGTCCAGGCCCGACTCGTCCAGCCGGCCCTCGTCGGTGACCGGGAACCAGCGCAGGGTCGCGCCGGTGCGCTCACACAGCAGCTGCCACGGCACGATGTTCGAGTGGTGCTCCATCTCGGAGATCACCACCTCGTCACCGGGGCCGAGGCGGAACCGCGGGTCGCCGTCCGGACGCAGCGACGCGTTGGAGAACGCGTACGCCACGATGTTGATCGCCTCGGTGGAGTTCTTGGTGAACACCACCTCGTCCGGGCTCGGCGCGTTGATGAACGCGGCGACCTTCGCCCGGGCGCCCTCGTACGCCTCGGTGGCCTCGGTGCCCAGCGTGTGCACCGAGCGCGACACGTTCGCGTTGTGCCGGGCGTAGTGCTCGGCGAGCACGTCGAGCACCTGCCGCGGCTTGTGCGAGGTGTTGGCGCTGTCGAGATAGACCAGCCGGTGCCCGTTGATCTCCCGGTCGAGGATCGGGAAGTCGGCGCGCACCTTCTCGACGTCGTACCGGGGAACGTCGCCGTACTGGGGCATCCCCGGAGGGATCGCGATGGTGGTCATCTCCGCGTCCTTCGTGTCAGGCCCGCGCCGAGCCGGCCCCGGCGACGTACCGCTCGTAGCCCTCTTCCTCGAGCTTGTCGGCCAGCTCCGGGCCACCCTGCTCGACGATCCGGCCGGCGACGAAGACGTGCACGAAGTCGGGCTTGATGTAGCGCAGGATCCGCGTGTAGTGGGTGATCAGCAGCAGACCGGTGTCGCCGGTGTCGCGGACCCGGTTGACTCCCTCACTGACCACGCGCAGCGCGTCCACGTCGAGGCCGGAGTCGGTCTCGTCGAGGATGGCCATCTTCGGCTTGAGCAGCTCCAACTGCACGATCTCATGCCGCTTCTTCTCACCGCCGGAGAAGCCCTCGTTGACGTTGCGCTGGGCGAACGCCGGGTCCATCTGCAGCCGCTCCATGGCGCCGCGCAGCTCGCCGCCCCAGGTGCGCAGCTTCGGGGCCTCGCCGTCGATGGCCGTCTTGGCGGTACGCAGGAAGTTCGCCACCGAGACGCCGGGCACCTCGACCGGGTACTGCATGGCCAGGAAGAGACCGGCGCGGGCCCGCTCGTCGACGGACATGGCCAGCACGTCCTCGCCGTCGAGGGTCACCGTGCCGCCGGTGATCTCGTACTTGGGGTGGCCGGCGATGGAGTAGGCCAGGGTGGACTTGCCGGAGCCGTTGGGGCCCATGATGGCGTGGGTCTCGCCCGACTTCACGGTCAGGTCGACGCCGGCCAGGATCGGCTTGAGCTCACCCTCGGGCAGCTTGACCGACACCTTCAGGTCGCGGATCTCCAGGGTGCTCATTATCGGGTCACTCCATTGCTCGGCGTCAGGCTGACGTAGACATCGCCGTCGCGGACTTCGACGGGGTAGACGGGAACGGGTTCGGTGGCGGGCAGCCCGGTCGGCTCGCCGGTGCGCAGGTCGAAACGGGAGCCGTGCAGCCAGCACTCCAGCGTGCAGCCGTCGACCTCACCCTCGGAGAGGGCGACCGCGGCGTGCGAGCACTCGTCGTACACGGCGTAGAACCCGTCGTCCTCGGCGTGCACCAGGGCGATCTGGGTGCCGTCGACGTCCGCGCTGATCGCGGTGCCCTTCGGGACGTCCTCGGTGGAGCAGATCTTGATCATCAGGCCCCAGCCTTGGCGAGCCGGTCCTCGATCGCCGCGCCGAGCCGGTCGCGCAGCTCCTCCACCGGGATCTTGTTGATCAGCTCGGCGAAGAAGCCGCGGACCACCAGGCGGCGGGCCTCGGCCTCCGGGATGCCCCGGGCCATCAGGTAGAACAGCTGCTCGTCGTCGAAGCGGCCGGTCGCGCTCGCGTGGCCGGCGCCGGCGATCTCGCCGGTCTCGATCTCCAGGTTGGGTACGGAGTCGGCCCGGGCACCGTCGGTGAGCAGCAGGTTCCGGTTGATCTCGTACGTGTCGGTGCCGGTCGCCTCGGCCTGGATCAGCACGTCGCCCACCCAGACGGTGTGCGCGTCCGCGCCCTGCAGGGCGCCGCGGTAGCCGACGTAGCTGCGGCAGTCCGGCACGTTGTGGTCGACCAGCTGCCGGTGCTCCAGGTGCTGACCGGAGTCGGCGAAGTAGACGCCGTACAGCTCGGCCTCGCCACCCCGGCCGGTGTATTCCACGCTGGTGAACTGCCGGACCAGGTCACCACCGAGGGAGACCTGGATGTGCACGACCTTGGCGTCCCGGCCCAGCTTCACCTTGAGGTGCTGCGCCTGCACCGCGTCGTCGGCCCAGTCGGCGATCGTGACCAGGGTGAGCTTCGCGCCGTCGGCCACGGTCACCTCGACGTTGTCGGCCAGCGTGGCCGAGCCGACGTGCTCCAGCACGAGCGTGACCTCGGCGAAGCGGCCCACCTCGACGACGCTGTGCCCGAAGGCCACCGCGTCGGCGCCGCCGCCGACCACGCGTACGGTCACCGGCTCGGCGACCAGCGCCTCCGGCGCGACCTGGATCAGCAACGCCTGCTCGGCCCCGCCGTAGGCCAGGGCGCTGACCCGGTCGAACGGGGTGAGCACGCTGCCCACCCGCGGGTCGTCCTTGCCGACCCGGGTCACGATGACGCCCTCCGGCAGGTCACCGTGCTCGTGCCGGACCGCGCCGGTCGCGGTCTGCGCCTCCCCGGTCAGGCCACGCAGGCGCTTGAGCGGGGTGAAGCGCCAGTCCTCCTCGAGGCCGGTGAGGGCCGGGAAGTCGGCGACGTCGTACGAGCGCAGTGCCTGCGACTTGGTGCTGGGCGGCGGCGCGGAAGCCTGGGTAGTCATCTCTTCCTTGGTCTGTTCCGTTACGACGAGGTGGGGGCCTGATGCGGGCGGGCCGATGGTGCCGGCCCGACCCGCGGGAGCGGCGGCGTCAGCCGACCGCGCCCTCCATCTGAAGCTCGATCAGACGGTTGAGCTCCAGCGCGTACTCCATCGGGAGCTCCTTGGCGATCGGCTCGATGAAGCCGCGCACGATCATCGCCATCGCCTCGTCCTCGGACAGACCCCGGCTCATCAGGTAGAAGAGCTGGTCCTCGCTGACCTTGGAGACGGTCGCCTCGTGCCCCATCGCCACGTCGTCCTCGCGGATGTCGACGTACGGGTAGGTGTCCGAGCGGGAGATGGTGTCGACCAGCAGCGCGTCGCACTTGACCGTGCTGCGGCTGTGGTGCGAGCCCTCCAGCACCTGGACCAGGCCCCGGTAGGAGGTGCGGCCGCCACCCCGGGCGATCGACTTCGACACGATCGTGCTGCTGGTGTGCGGCGCGGCGTGCACCATCTTGGCGCCGGCGTCCTGGTGCTGGCCCTCGCCGGCCATGGCCACCGAGAGCACCTCGCCCTTGGCGTGCTCGCCGAGCATGTAGACCGCCGGGTACTTCATGGTGACCTTGGAGCCGATGTTGCCGTCGACCCACTCCATGGTCGCGCCCTCGGCGCAGGTGGCCCGCTTGGTGACCAGGTTGTAGACGTTGTTCGACCAGTTCTGGATGGTCGTGTAGCGGCAGCGGGCGTTCTTCTTGACGATGATCTCGACGACCGCGCTGTGCAGCGAGTCGGAGGAGTAGAGCGGCGCGGTGCAGCCCTCGACGTAGTGCACGTACGCGCCCTCGTCGACGATGATGAGCGTCCGCTCGAACTGGCCCATGTTCTCCGTGTTGATCCGGAAGTAGGCCTGCAGCGGGATCTCCACGTGCACGCCCTTCGGCACGTAGATGAACGAGCCGCCGGACCACACGGAGGTGTTCAGCGCGGCGAACTTGTTGTCACCCACCGGGATGACCGTGCCGAAGTACTCCTTGAACAGGTCCTCGTGCTCGCGCAGCGCCGTGTCGGTGTCGAGGAAGATGACACCCTGCTCCTCAAGGTCCTCACGGATCTTGTGGTAGACGACCTCGGACTCGTACTGCGCCGCGACACCGGCGACCAGCCGCTGCTTCTCCGCCTCGGGGATGCCCAGCCGGTCGTAGGTGTTCTTGATGTCCTCGGGCAGGTCCTCCCAGCTGGTGGCCTGCTTCTCCGTCGAGCGGACGAAGTACTTGATGTTGTCGAAGTCGATCCCGGTGAGGTCGGCGCCCCAGGCCGGCATCGGCTTGCGGTCGAACAGCCGCAGACCCTTCAGGCGCAGGTCGAGCATCCAGGCCGGCTCGTTCTTCTTGGCCGAGATGTCCCGCACCACCGCCTCGTTGAGGCCGCGCTGGGCGGCGGCCCCGGCGACGTCCGGGTCGGCCCAGCCGTACTCGTAGCGGCCCAGGGCGGCGAGCTGCTCCTCCTGGGTCAGGGGCTGGACGATCTGCTCGGTCATCTATCTGTCCTCACAGTGGTGACGGGATTTCCGGACTGGGCACGCCCCGGCTGGGTCGGGATGTGCGTGGTGCACACCCCGTCGCCGTGCGCGATGGTGGCCAGGCGCTGCACGTGGGTGCCGACCAGACGGGAGATCACCGCGGTCTCGGCCTCGCACAGCTGGGGAAACTCGGCGGCCACGTGCGCCACCGGGCAGTGGTGCTGACAGAGCTGGCCGCCGGTCGCGATCGTGGACGCGTTGGCAGCGTAGCCCTCGGCGGTCAGCGCTCCGGCGAGCGCCTCCGCCCGCGCCAGCGGGTCGTCGCCGGCGTCCTCCATGGCCGCCCGGCAGCGGGCCTCCAGCGCGGAGACCTGCTCGGCGGCGAAGGCGTCCACGGCCTCCGAGCCACCGGTGCGCGCGATCCACCGCAGCGCGGCGGTGGCCATGTTGTCGTAGTGGTGGGTGCCGCAGCGGACCTTGCCCTCGTCGGTCAGCACGAACACCTTGGCGGGACGGCCTCGACCACGGTGGCCGCGGACCGTCTGCTCCCGGGCCACCACGTCACCGTCCGCGAGCATCGCGTCGAGGTGCCGGCGGATGGCGGCGGGGCTGAGCCCGAGCGCCGAACCGAGCTGCGCGGCGGTGGTCGGCCCCTGCGCGAGCAGGAGCTGGGTGACCCGACCCCGGGTCGAGAGGTCGACGGCCGAGGCGGCGGACGTGGGCGGACCGACGACCGCAGCGGTCGCCGGTCGGTGCCCGGGGAGCGCCGCCGCCTTTTTCACAACGCCAACGTTACGTAAATCGCCGAAGGCCCGCAAACCCACCCCCCGGTGATCCCCGACACCGGGGATCAGAGTCACCCGTTAGGGGATCCACTACGGTGCGTAGGATTCCCTCCGTGAAGCGTTCCGTCCGGTTCCCGGTCTCCGCCGCGCTGCTGCGCCGCCTCGCGCTCGCCTCGATCATCGCGAACGTCGCGATCGTGGTCACCGGCGGGGCGGTCCGACTGACCGCGTCGGGCCTCGGCTGCCCCACCTGGCCCCGGTGCACCGACGCCTCGTACGTGGCCACGTCCGAGATGGGCGTGCACGGGGTGATCGAGTTCGGCAACCGGATGCTCACCTTCGCCGTCGGCGTCATCGCGCTCGCCACCGTCCTGGCGGTGCTCGCCCACCGGACCCGCCGCCGCGGGCTCCTGCCGCTGGCCGTCGCGGTCTTCCTCGGCATCCCCGCCCAGGCCGTGATCGGCGGGATCACCGTGCTGACCAACCTCAACCCGTGGGTGGTCGGGCTGCACTTCCTCGCCTCGATGGCGGTGATCGCGGCCGCGTACGCCCTCTGGCGCCGCACCGTGGAGCCGGACGGGCCGACGACGCCGGTCGTACCGGCGCCGCTGCGCGCCCTGGCCCGGCTCACCACGTTGGTGGCCGTGTCGGTGCTGGTGGTCGGCACCTGGGTCACCGGCAGCGGCCCGCACGCCGGCGACCAGGGCGCCGCGCGCAACGGCCTCGACCCCGAGACGATCTCGCAGGTCCACGCCGACGGCGTCTTCCTGCTGATCGGGCTCTCGATCGCGTTGGTCCTCGCGTTCCGGGCCGTCGGCGCGACGCGGGCGGCCCGGGCGGCCGTGCTGCTCCTCGCCGTCGAGCTGAGCCAGGGCGTGGTCGGCTTCGTGCAGTACTTCACGCACCTGCCCGCCGTGCTGGTCGGCGCGCACATGCTCGGCTCCTGCCTCGTCCTGCTGGCCGCCCTGCACGTGCAGTGGGCGACTCGCGAACGCCAGCCGCTCACCCCGGCCCCGCTGCCCACCCCGACCCCCGAGGCTGTCCCCGCCACCGCGTAACCCTGGTCCCGGGAATCGGACAAGCCCCCGACCAGCCGGCCTCGGAACGGTCGGCGCGGGCAGATCTTGGACGATTTGGGCCCCCGGAGGGGCCACAACTCACCAAGATCTACCGATCGAGAGCTTCGCGTCAGACCACGGCCGGACTCTGCCGCAAAGCCACTGATCAACGCGGTCCCAGGGGCCGGTCGGCTGGATCAGGGGTGGGTCAGGTGGGTGAGGATCGCGTCGGCCAGGCGCTCGGGCGCGCCGGCGGCGTACGCCAGGAAGAGTGACGGCTCGGTCAGCTCCAGCTCGACGAGGACCGGGCTGCCGTCCGGGCCGGGGATCAGGTCGACGCGGGCGTACAACAGACGCTCCGACCCGCCCGGCACCGCGGCGAGGGTCTTCGCGGCGACCGCGAGCTGCTCCTCGGTGGCCGTCCGGGCGGTGATCTCCTCGGGCCGGTAGAGCCCCTCCACGCCGTCGTCCGGGCCGGTCAACATCGGGCCCTTGCGGATGGCGTGGCTGAACGCCAACCCGTCCGGCCCGGCCAGGAAGAGCAGCGCCGTCTCACCGGCGGTGTCCACGGCGCTCAGGTAGGGCTGGACCATGGTGACCCGCCCCGCCTCGGAGAGCCGCCGGACGTGCGCGACCGCCAACTCCCGGTGCCCCGGATCGGCCAGGTCGTAGCGGCCGGTGTCCTGACTGCCGGCGCTGATCGCGGGCTTGATGACGTACTCGCCGGAGTCGGCGGGTGGCTGCCATGGCTCGCCGGGCAGGACCCACGACGTGGGGACGGTGGGCACGCCGGCCACCGACAACTCGCTCAGGTAACGCTTGTCGGTGTTCCAGCGCACCACGTCGGCCGGGTTGGCCAGGGCGGGCACGCTCTGCGCCCACGCCACGAACTGGTCGCGCCGGAGCATGTAGTCCCACGGCGAGCGGAGAACCGCCAGGTCGTACGCGGACCAGTCCGCGGTCGGGTCGTCCCACACCAGCGGTTCGGCGGTGACACCGCGCGCGGCGAGGGGGCCGATCACGAGCCGGTCGTCCGGGTCGAGGTCGGCGAGTTCGGTGCAGGTGACGAGAGCGACCCGGGGTTTCCCCCGGGCCGGCTGGTGGTGGTTGGTCAATTTATCTCAACGGGCCATCGTGCGTCGGGCCATCGACCGCCAGAGGTCGTTGCTCGGCCGCATCTGGTCCATCAGTTCCCGCTCCCAGGCGTTCTCGACGGAGACCCCCGCCTTGGCGCAGGCCTCCCGCGCGACGACGGTGTCGTCCGCGAACTGGTCACCCCACGTCCCGTCGGAACCCACGAGGACGATGCGAGCGCCGCGCTTGCCGACGTACTCGATGACCGCCTTGGCGCCGCCGTGTCCGGCGGCGAACGACCGGATGCCCGCGACCAGGCCGTTGGGGGCCTGCTCGGTGGTGGGCTCAGCCGTCAGCGTCGTATCGGAACCATCTGCCATGACGCGAAGCCTAAGCAGACTTCCACCCGTGCGGGCGAGAACCGTGAACCTTTTGTGATGCCTATTACCTGCAGGTTTAAGGAAGACCACAGGTGAAACGCCCGATTTTATCCGGACTTACTGCGGCAAAGCTCCGCCCCGGATCGCATCGATCCCCCGCACGTTGAGCCAGTCCGACTCATGCTGAAAGTCACCATGATAAGATCTCAAAGCCGGACAACTCATCCATCATCATGATTTGTTGGCCGCGCTGCCCTCCCCGAGCGGCGGTGGGCCCGGGCCACGACCGCCGGGACCGGGTCACGACCGCCGCGCTGCGACCGCCGAGCGTGCGGTCAGATCAGCGCGTCGAGCGCGACCGCGGCGAAGACGATGGTCAGGTAGGTCGTCGACCAGTGGAACAGCCGCATCGGCTTGACCGCCTCACCCCGCGAGGCGCGCCCGCAGAGCCGGTGCGCCTCGACCAGGAAGATGCTGCCGACCACCAGCGTCGGAACGCCGTAGAGGAAGCTCATGCCCAGCGGCCAGACGGCCAGCGAGGTCAGCACGGTCAGCCAGGCGAAGATCAGGATCTCGGCGTTGACCCGCCGGACGGACGCCACCACGGGCAGCATCGGGATGCCCGCCCGGGCGTAGTCGTCCTTGTACTTCATCGCGAGCGGGTAGAAGTGCGGCATCTGCCAGAAGAAGACCACCGCGAAGAGAGCCCAGGCGGCCGGCGCCAACGAGCCGGTGACCGCCGCCCAGCCGATCAGCACGGGAGCGGCCCCGCAGGCCCCGCCCCAGAACGTGTTCGTCGCCGTGGTCCGCTTGAGCCAGAGCGTGTAGACCACGTCGTAGTACACGATCGCGGCCAGGGTCAGCCCCGCGGCCAGCAGGTTGGTGAACACCGCCATCAGGGTGACCGAGACCGCCGCCAGCACCAGACCGAAGATCAGGGCGCTGCGCGGCGACACGGTGTGCGCGGGCAGCGGCCGGCGCTTGGTGCGCCGCATCAGCTGGTCGATGTCCCGGTCGATGTAGCAGTTGAGGACGCTGGCCGCGCCGGCGGCGAGGGAGCCGCCGATCAGGACCACGGCGACCAGCCACAGGGCCGGGAGCCCTCCGGCGGCGAGCATCATCGCCGGCACGGTGGTGACGAGCAGCAACTCGACGATGCGCGGCTTGGTGAGGGCCACGTACGCCGCCACGACCGCCCGCACGTCCCGCCGCGGCGCGACCGAGTCGTCCACCGCCGTCCGCGCGGGCGGCGGCCCGGCGGAGTCGCTGACGGGGCGCTCGGTGATCATGCTCACGGATTGCCACCTTCCGGCGTCGGCAGGGGAGATCGGGTCGGCTGACCCGGGACCGGGCCACACACCGCCCCACACACTACGCGCTGTCGTTTTGGCTGCCCGGCCGACCCGGCAACGGTGCCTGCCGTCACACCTGCCGCGCTTGCATGCCGGTCGTCACACGTGCGCCCCTTTCCGCCCGCACAGGGCGAGAGTAGAGAGAACCATGCACTGATCCCCGGGCGGACGTTTAGGAGTGGTCGATAGGGTCACCAGTGACGGTTCCGCCCATCTGTCGAGGAGCACAATCAACGTGGCTGCCAACCAATCCGAGCCCGAACTCAGCTGGTCCGACCTGGACCGCCGGGCCGTCGACACCGTCCGCGTGCTGGCCATGGACGCCGTGGAGAAGTCCGGCAACGGGCACCCGGGCACCGCCATGAGCCTCGCCCCGGCCGCGTACCTGCTGTTCAACCGGGTGATGCGCCACAACCCGGCCGACCCGAACTGGCCCGGCCGCGACCGCTTCGTCCTCTCCGCCGGACACTCCAGCCTGACCCTCTACATCCAGCTCTTCCTCGCCGGCTACCCGCTGAGCCTGGACGACCTCAAGTCGCTGCGTCAGTGGGGTTCGCTGACCCCGGGTCACCCCGAGCACGGGCACACCCCGGGCGTGGAGACCACCACCGGCCCCCTCGGTCAGGGCCTCGGCAACGCGGTCGGCATGGCGATGGCCGCCCGGCGTGAGCGGGGCCTGTTCGACCCGGAGGCGGAGCCGGGCACCTCGGTCTTCGACCACGACATCTGGTGCATCGCCTCCGACGGCGACATCGAGGAGGGCATCAGCCACGAGGCGAGCGCCCTCGCCGGGCACCAGCAGCTGGGCAACCTCACGCTGATCTACGACGACAACGAGATCTCGATCGAGGACGACACCCGCATCGCCAAGAGCGAGGACGTGGCCGCGCGCTACGAGGCGTACGGGTGGCACGTGCAGACCGTCGACTGGCGCCGCGGCGACGCCGACCAGGGCGACTACCACGAGGACGTCGAGGCGCTGTACCGGGCGCTGCTGGCCGCGAAGGCCGAGACCGGGCGCCCCTCCTTCATCGCCCTGCGCACCATCATCGGCTGGCCCGCCCCCAACAAGCAGAACACTGGCAAGATCCACGGTTCGGCGCTCGGCGCCGACGAGGTGGCCGCCACCAAGCAGATCCTCGGCTTCGACCCGGCGCAGAGCTTCCAGGTCGACGAGGACGTGCTGACGCACGCCCGCACGGTGCTCACCCGCGGTGAGCAGGCCGAGCAGGAGTGGACCACGGCCTTCGAGAGCTGGGCCGAGGCCAACCCGGAGCGCAAGGCCCTCTACGACCGGCTCGCCGGCCGGGTCCTGCCGGACGGTTGGACCGACGCGCTGCCCGAGTTCCCGGCCGACGCCAAGGGCATCGCCACCCGCGCCGCCTCCGGCAAGGTGCTGGAGGCGCTCGCGCCGGTGCTCCCGGAGCTGTGGGGCGGCTCGGCCGACCTCGCCGAGAGCAACAACACCACGATGAAGGGCGAGCCGTCCTTCATTCCGGCGACGCACGCCACCAAGGACTTCCCCGGCCACGAGTACGGCCGCACGCTGCACTTCGGCATCCGCGAGCACGCCATGGGAGCGATCCTCAACGGCATCGCGCTGCACGGCGGCACCCGCCCGTACGGGGGCACGTTCCTGGTGTTCAGCGACTACATGCGCCCCTCGGTGCGGCTCGCCGCGCTGATGAAGCTGCCGGTGACCTACGTCTGGACGCACGACTCGATCGGTCTCGGCGAGGACGGCCCCACCCACCAGCCGGTGGAGCACCTGACCGCGCTGCGGGCCATCCCCGGCCTGGACGTGGTGCGCCCGGCCGACGCCAACGAGACCGCCTGGGCCTGGCGTACCGCGCTGGAGCACACCGACCGGCCGACCGCGCTGGCGCTGAGCCGGCAGGCGCTGCCGACGCTGGACCGCAGCACGCTGGGCAGCGCCGAGGGCGTGGCCCGCGGGGGGTACGTGCTGGCCGAGGCGTCCACCGGCAAGCCGCAGGTGATCCTGGTCGGCACGGGCTCCGAGGTGCAGCTCTGCCTGACCGCCCGGGAGCGACTGGAGGCCGAGGGCACCCCGACCCGGGTCGTCTCGATGCCCTGCCAGGAGTGGTTCGCCGATCAGGACGAGGCCTACCGGGAGTCGGTCCTCCCGCGCGGGGTAAAGGCAAGGGTGAGCGTGGAGGCGGGCATCGCCATGTCCTGGCGCGCGATCGTCGGCGACTGCGGCGAGAGCGTCAGCCTGGAGCACTACGGGGCGAGCGCGCCGCACACCGTTCTGTTCGAGCAGTTCGGGTTCACCCCGGACCGGATCGTGGCCGCCGCGCACGCGGCGCTGACCCGGGTGGGCGACATCACCGGTTTCACGACCGGTAACTGAAGGGGAGCGTGGACGGAAATGACTGACAGGTTGAGCGAGCTCAGCGCCACCGGGGTGGCGATCTGGCTCGACGATCTCTCGCGGACGCGGCTGACCACCGGTGGGCTCGACAAGCTGCGCCGGGAGAAGCACGTGGCCGGCGTGACCACCAACCCGACGATCTTCGCGAAGGCCCTGAGCGACGCCGACGAGTACAACTGGCAGCTGCGCGACCTCGCCGTCCGTGGTGTGGAGGTCGAGGAGGCCGTCCGCATGCTCACCACGTACGACGTGCGGTGGGCCTGCGACGTGATGCGCCCCTCGTACGACAAGAGCGCCGGCGTCGACGGCCGGGTCTCCATCGAGGTCGACCCGCGGCTCGCGCACGAGTCCGAGCGCACCGTCGCCGAGGCCAAGGCGCTGTGGTGGCTGATCGACCGGCCGAACCTCTTCATCAAGATTCCGGCGACCGAGGCCGGCATCCCGGCGATCACCGCGACCCTGGCCGAGGGCATCAGCGTCAACGTCACGCTGATCTTCGGTCTGGACCGCTACTCGCAGGTCATGGAGGCCTTCCTCGCCGGCTTGGAGCAGGCCAAGGCCAACGGCCACGACCTGTCCAAGATCGGCTCGGTGGCGTCCTTCTTCGTCTCCCGCGTCGACACCGAGGTCGACAAGCGGCTGGAGAAGATCGGCTCGGCCGAGGCGAAGTCGCTGCGCGGCAAGGCCGCGATCGCCAACGCCCAGCTGGCGTACGAGCGCTACAGCGAGGTCTTCTCCTCCGACCGCTGGAAGGCCCTCGCCGACGCGGGCGCCCACCCGCAGCGGCCGCTGTGGGCGTCCACCTCGACGAAGAACCCGGACTACCGGGACGTCGTGTACGTCGAACAGCTGATCGCCCCCGGCACCGTCAACACGATGCCGGAGTCGGTCATCCACGCCTACGCCGACCACGGCGAGACCCAGGCGGACACCGTGACCGGCGCGTACGACGCCGCCCGGAAGGTCTTCGACGAGCTGGCCGCGGCCGGTGTCGACATGGCCGACGTGATCGGTGTGCTGGAGCGCGAGGGCGTGGAGAAGTTCGAGGCGAGCTGGCTGGAGCTGCTCGACGGCGTCCGCAAGTCGCTGGAGTCCGCCGCGCAGGGCGCGGGTGCCCCCGGCAAGGCCGCCACGGGCAACGCGAAGGCCGCCCAGCAGGCGGGAGGCAACGCGTGAGCGAGCACAGCGGTGTGGCGCCTCGCGCCGCCACGCGGCGGAGCGGAGTGGTGGCGTGAGCGACCTTCTGAACGGCCCGGCGGAGACCGCCGCCGGGCTGACCGTCCACGGGGCGGACGCGGTCGACAAGGCCGCCCCGGCCTCGACCCGGGACGCGGTGGTCTCCGCCGGCGTCCCCGCGAAGCTGGCCGCGAAGGACCCGAGCCTGTGGGGCCCCGACGCCGAGGCCGAGGCGAAGATCCGTCTCGGCTGGGTGGACACCCACCAGCGCAGCCGGGAACTGCTCCCCCAGCTCGCCGAGCTGAAGGCGGAGCTGGGCGACCTCGACCACGTGGTGCTCGCCGGCATGGGCGGCTCCTCGCTGGCTCCCGAGGTGATCACCCGGACCCTCGGCAAGCCGCTGACCGTGCTGGACACCACCGACCCGGGCCAGGTCCGGGCCGCGCTGGGTGACCGGCTGGAGCGCACCGTCGTGGTGGTGGCGAGCAAGTCCGGTTCGACGGTGGAGACCGACAGCCACCGCCGGGCCTACTGGCAGGCGTTCCTGGACGCGGGCATGACCGAGGCGGAGGCCGGACGGCACTTCGTCATCGTCACCGACCCGGGTTCGCCGCTCGAGCAGACGGCCGCCGAGATGGGCGCGTTCACCGTGCTGGCCGACCCGAACGTGGGCGGTCGCTACTCGGCGCTGACCGCGTTCGGGCTGGTCCCGTCGGCGCTGGCCGGCGTCGAGGTGGTCGAGCTGCTCGACCAGGCCGACGCGCTCGCCGCGTCGCTGGGCGGCGACTCGGACAACCCGGCGCTCGCGTTGGGCGCCGCGCTCGGCGCCGCGGCGACGGTGGGCCGCGACAAGGTCGCCCTGGTCTCCGACGGCACCGGCATCGACGGGCTCGGCGACTGGGCCGAGCAGCTCATCGCCGAGTCCACCGGCAAGGCCGGGGTGGGCATCCTGCCCGTGGTGGTGGAGTCGCCGCAGAGCCCCGGCGCGAAGGGCGCCGACGTGCTGACCGTGAGCTACGGCGGCGCGCTCGCCGCCGGCGACGTGCCCGGCGGCGGTAGCGACCCGGACGTGGCGGTCAACGGTCCGCTCGGCGCGCAGTTCCTGGCCTGGGAGTACGCGACCGCGGTGGCCGGTGTGGTGCTCGGTATCGACCCGTTCAACCAGCCGAACGTCACCGAGTCCAAGGAGAACACCAACAAGATCCTCTCCTCGGGGCTGCCGGCGGAGTCGCCGTCGTTCACCGAGGGCGCGATCGAGGTGTACGCCCCCGCGGGCGCCCCGGGTGACCTGGTGGGCGTGCTGCGCTGGCTGCTCGACGGGCTGGGCGACGAGGGCTACCTCGCGGTGATGGCCTACCTCGACCGGTTCGCCGACGCCGACGCCGCCCGGCTGCGGCCGCTGCTGGCGGAGGCGGGCGGTCGGCCGGTCACCTTCGGCTGGGGGCCCCGCTTCCTGCACTCGACCGGTCAGTACCACAAGGGCGGCCCGCAGGTCGGCAGCTACCTTCAGCTGACCGGTGCGGTCGCCGATGATCTGCCGGTGCCCGGTAAGCCGTACTCGTTCGGGGAGCTTCAGGCGGCGCAGGCCGCCGGCGACCGGCAGGCGCTCGCCGGGCGGGACCGCCCGGTGCTGCGGCTGCACCTGACCGACCGGTCCGCAGGCGTGGCCCAGCTGCTCGATGCGGCCGGTGAGCTGCGGGCGTGAGGATGGACGACGTGGAACAAGCGGAGCGACGACGCGGCGCGAACCCGCTGCGCGACCCGCAGGACCGCCGGCTGCCGCGGATTCCCGAGCCGTGCGCGCTGGTGATCTTCGGGGTCACCGGCGACCTGGCCCGGAAGAAGCTGCTGCCGGCGGTCTACGACCTGGCCAACCGGGGGCTGCTGCCCCCGGGCTTCGTCGTGCTCGGCTTCGCCCGACGCGACTGGGGTGACGGCGACTTCGAGACCCTCGCGTGCGAGGCGGCGCGCAAACACGCCCGCACCCCCTGGCGGGACGAGGTGTGGGCGCGGCTGGCGGGCAACATCAAGTTCGTCGGTGGGTCGTTCGACGACGACGCGGCGTTCGACCACCTCGCCGAGACGTTGGACGAGCTGCGGGACACCCACGGGATCCCGGGCAATGCGGCCTTCTACTTCTCGATCCCGCCGGCGGCCTTCCCGGTCGTGCTCAAGCAGCTCGCCCGCACGGGCATGGCCGACAACGCGAAGTCCGGCGGCTGGCGTCGGGTCGTCGTGGAGAAGCCGTTCGGGCACGACCTGCCCTCGGCGAAGGCGTTGAACGATCTCGTCGACGACGTCTTCACCCGGCAGGACGTGTTCCGGATCGACCACTACCTGGGCAAGGAGACGGTTCAGAACATCCTCGCCCTGCGGTTCGCCAACAACCTGTTCGAGCCGCTGTGGAACTCGAAGTACGTCGACTCGGTGCAGATCACCATGGCCGAGGACGTCGGCATCGGCACCCGCGCCGGCTTCTACGACTCGGCGGGCGCGGCGCGCGACGTGCTCCAGAACCACCTCCTCCAGCTGCTCGCGCTGGTGGCGATGGAGGAGCCGACCAGCTTCGACCCGGACGAGATCCGCACCGAGAAGCTGAAGGTGCTCAAGGCGATCACCCTGCCCAAGGACGTCTCCGAGGGCACCGTCCGGGGCCAGTACCTGCCCGGCTGGGTGGGCGGCGAGCGCGCCGTCGGCTACCTCGACGAGGAGGGTGTGCCGCAGGACTCCACGACCGAGACGTACGTCGCGGTCCGGCTGGGCATCCAGAACCGGCGCTGGGCCGAGGTGCCGTTCTACATCCGGGCCGGCAAGCGGCTGCCCCGGCGGGTCACCGAGGTCGCCATCATGTTCAAGAAGGCGCCGCACCTGCCGTTCGACGACGCCGACGTGGAGGCGCTGGGCAACAACCAGTTGGTCATCCGGGTGCAGCCGGACGAGGGCGTGGTGCTCAAGTTCGGCTCCAAGGTGCCCGGCACCGCCATGGAGGTCCGCGACATCGCGATGGACTTCCAGTACGGCGAGGCGTTCACCGAGTCCAGCCCGGAGGCGTACGAGCGGCTGGTCCTGGACGTGCTGATCGGTGACCGCACCCTCTTCCCGGACGCCGCCGAGGTCGAGCAGAGCTGGCAGGTGGTGGACCCGCTGGAGCAGGCCTGGGCCGGCCAGAAGCCGGAGCCCTACCGGGCCGGCGAGTGGGGCCCCCGGGCCGCCGACGAGATGCTGGCCCGTCAGGGCCGGGCTTGGAGACGAGCATGATCGGCCTGTGGGACACCACCGGCAACGAGGTGGTCAAGGCGCTCGCCGCCGAGCGGCGCAGCGCGGGCGGGGTGGCCAGCGGCATGGCCCTCACGCTGATCGTCGTGGTGGACGAGAAGCGCGTACGCGAGGCGGAGGCGGCGGCGACCATCGCCTCCGCCGCCCACCCCTGCCGGCTGGTGGTGGTGGTCCGCTCCGACATCGAGCGGGACCGCAACCGCCTGGACGCCGAGATCGTGGTGGGTGGCCGCCTCGGGCCGGGCGAGGCGGTCGTCACCCGCATGTACGGCCGGCTGGCGCTGCACGCCGAGTCGGTCGTGATGCCGCTGCTGGTGCCGGACGTGCCCGTCGTCACCTGGTGGCACGGCGAGCCGCCCGCGGAGATCTCCACCGACTTCCTCGGGGTGGTGGCCGACCGCCGGATCACCGACGCGGCGCAGGCCGCCGACCCGATCGAGGCGCTGCGGCAGCGGGCCCGGGACTACGCGCCGGGCGACACCGACCTGGCGTGGACCCGCATCACCCCGTGGCGCACGCTGGTCGCCGGGGCGTTCGACACCACCGCCGCCAAGGTCACCGAGGCCACGGTGGTGGCGCCACGCACCGACCCGACCGCGGCGCTCATGCGCGGCTGGCTGAAGGCCCGCCTCGGCATCGATCCACGGTGGGAGCACACCGACGAGTTCCCCCGGATGCGGGAGGTGCAGCTGCGCTGCGCCAACGGCGACGCGCTGACGCTGACCCGCGACGACAGCCTGGCCACGTTCCGGCGGAGCGGCCAGGAGGACCGCACCCTGCCGCTGGTGCGCCGCCCGCTCGGCGACGAACTGGCCGAGGAGCTGCGTCGGCTCGACGCCGACCAGGTGTACGCGGAGGCGTTGGGCGCCGCGGCTGACCTGACCGGTCTGGAGCAGCGCCCGGCGACGCGGGTGCACGTCTGGAAGGACCCGGCCACCGCCCAGCGCGCCGAGGCGGGCGTCTCCGCCCACGCCGGCACCAGCGGCGACGGGTGAGCGTGGGTACGCGCACCGGCGCCTGCCCGGAAGAACAATCACCGGCCCGCCCGAGCGGGCCGCGAGGAATGAAAAAGGCACGACATGAGTGAGGCGAGTGTCGCCGTCCACGCCGACCCCGACCTGCTGGCACAGGCGGTGGCGGCCCGGTTGGTGGTGAAGCTGCTGGACGCCCAGGCCGACCGCGGCCAGGCGTCGGTGGTGTTGACCGGCGGGCGGATCGCGGCGGCCGTGTACCGGGCGGTGGCGCAGCTGCCGGCCCGCGACGCGGTCGACTGGTCCCGGGTCGACTTCTGGTGGGGTGACGAGCGGTTCCTGCCCTCCGGCGACCCGGACCGCAACGAGACCCAGGCCCGTGCGGCGCTGCTGGACTCGCTGCCGCTGGACCCGGCCCGGGTCCACGCGATGCCGGCCTCCGACGGGCCGGCCGGCGCCGACCCGGAGGAGGCGGCCGCCCGCTACGCGGCCGAGCTGGCCGCCGCGGCCCGACCGGGCACCGCGGAGCTGCCCCACTTCGACGTGCTCATGCTGGGCGTCGGGGAGGACGGGCACATCGCCTCGGTCTTCCCCGAGCACCCGGTGCACTACGAGAGCCGGCCGGTCAGCGCGGTGCGGGGCAGCCCCAAGCCGCCGCCGGTGCGGGTCACGTTGACCCTCCCGACGATCAACACCGCCGAGGAGGTGTGGCTGGTCGCCGCCGGGGCCGACAAGGCCCGCGCGGTGGGCCTGGCCCTGGCCGGCGCCGGGCCGGTGCAGCTGCCCGCAGCCGGGGCACGCGGCGTCAGCCGTACGCTCTGGCTGCTGGACCGGGCCGCGGCGGCCGACGTGCCCGCCCGGGCGCGCAGCCTGCGCTGAGCCCGCCGGCGGGCAGATCGCGACACGGAAAGAGTGGTCATCCCGGCGGGGGTGGCCACTCTTTCCGTTGCGGAGGGGCGAACGGTCAGCGCCCGCGACGGCGGCGCAGATCGGCGAGGGCTTCCGCGAGGATCGCCGCGCCCTCCTCGTCGGTGCGCCGCTCCTTCACGTACGCCAGGTGGCTCTTGTAGGGCTCGCTACGGGCCCGCCCGGGCGGGTTCTGGGCGTCCTGCCCGGCGGGAGAGCCGCAGCGCGGGCAGTCCCACAGCGGAGGTGGGGTGGCCTCCGCGGCGATGAGGATCTCGACCCGGTGGTCGTTGCGGCACCAGTAGGCGACCGCCTGACGGGGGGCCGGCTCGTAACGCTCGGGCGGACGTTCGGGACCTGATCCGACCCGGGCGCCCCGGATCACGTTGCCGTTGGGCACGGCTGTTCGCTCCTGTCGTCGGAGGGGACCGCCGTGGGGGTGGACGGCGGGCGACGCGGTGCGGTGAAAAGACCTGCGCGCGGCCCGTCGGGTGACGGACCGCGCGCAGATTGTACGACTCGGAAGGGTCGCTCAGGCGGTCATCTGGAGTCGGAGCCACAGCCCCAGACCGACGATGCAGGCGAACCAGACGACGCCCACCAGAACGGTGTAGCGGTCCAGGTTCTTCTCCGCCACCGACGAACCGGCGAGGCTGGAGCTGACTCCACCGCCGAACATGCTCGACAGGCCGCCACCCTTACCTCGGTGCAGCAGGATGAGCATGGTGAGCAGAATGCTCGTGATGATCAGCAACACGATCAGCGTGTATGCGAACCAGGTCGGCAGCATGGCTGGGGTCAGTCCTCTCGTAGCGATCCTCGCCCGGACAGGTCGGGCACGGCGGCACCGACCGGCGGACGGGCGGAGTCAAGGATAGCGAGCGATCAGCGGGCGATGTGCTCCGGGAACCGGCAGATCTGCGCGAACTCCTCGGCGTCCAGACTCGCCCCGCCGACCAACGCGCCGTCCACGTCCGGCTGCGCCATGATCGAGGCGACGTTCGACGCCTTGACCGAGCCGCCGTAGAGGATCCGGACCTGGTCAGCCGTGCCCTGGTCGTAGAGATCGGCCAGCCGCTCGCGGACCGCGCCGCACACCTCCTGCGCGTCCTCCGGCGTCGCCGTCTTGCCGGTGCCGATCGCCCAGACCGGCTCGTACGCGACCACGACCTTGGTGACCTGCTCCGCCGACACCCCCTTCAGGGCGCCGACGAGCTGGTCGGCGCAGTGCGCCACGTGGGTGCCCTGCTCCCGGATGTCCAGGCCCTCGCCCACACAGAGGATCGGCGTCAGCCCGTGCGTCAACGCCGCCTGCACCTTGGCGTTGACCACCGCGTCGTCCTCGTGGTGGTAGGCCCGCCGCTCGGAGTGCCCGACCACCACGTACGTGCAGCCGAGCTTGCTGAGCATCGGGCCGGCGATGTCACCGGTGTACGCGCCGGAGGCGTGCGGCGAGAGGTCCTGGGCGCCGTAGCCGATCAGCAGCTTGTCGCCGTCCACCGCGGTCTGCACGGTGCGCAGGTCGGTGAAGGGCGGCAGCACCACCGTCTCGACGTCGGTGAGCTGCTTCTCGGTGAGGCTGGCCGCCAGCTTCTGCACCAGCAGGTTCGCCTCGAGGTGGTTGAGGTTCATCTTCCAGTTGCCGGCCATCAGCGGCCGGCGGGTGGCGCTTCCCATCACTTCTCCAGGGCTGCGATGCCGGGGAGGGTCTTGCCCTCCAGGTATTCCAGCGACGCGCCGCCACCGGTGGAGATGTGGCTGAACGAGGACTCGTCCAGGCCCAGCGCCCGCACCGCGGCGGCCGAGTCACCGCCGCCGACGACGGTGAAGGCGCCGGAGCCGGCGATGGCCTCCGCCACACCCCGGGTGCCGTTGGCGAACGCCGGCATCTCGAACACGCCCATCGGCCCGTTCCAGAAGATCGTCCGCGCGCCGCCCGGCGCGCCGGCCCCCTCGGGGGCGGACGTCAGCGCGGCGGCGAACCCGGCGACGGTCTCCGGCCCGATGTCGAGCCCGACCCGCTTGCTCGGCATGCCGTCGGCGCGGACCACGTCGTGCGGGGAGTCGGGCGCGAAGGCGTCCGCCACCACCACGTCGACCGGGAGCATGATCTTGCCCGCGGACCGCTCCAGGAGGTTGCGGCAGGTCTCCACCATCTCCTCCTCCAGCAGCGAGCTGCCCACCTCGTGGCCCTGGGCCTTGAGGAAGGTGAAGCACATGCCGCCGCCGATGAGCAGCCGGTCGACCTTTGGCAGCAGGGCCTCGATCACCGCCAGCTTGTCGGAGACCTTCGAGCCGCCGAGCACCACCACGTACGGCCGCTCCGGCTCACCGGCGAGCGTGGAGAGCACCTCCACCTCGCGCAGCACCAGCCGACCCGCGAAGTGCGGCAGCCGCGCCGCGACGTCGTAGACGCTGGCGTGCTTGCGGTGCACCGCGCCGAAGGCGTCGTCCACGTACGCCGTACCGAACGCGGCGAGCTGGTCGGCGAAGGCCCCCCGCTCGGCCTCGTCCTTGCTGGTCTCCCCCGCGTTGAAGCGCAGGTTCTCCAGCAGCGCGACCTCGCCGTCGGCGAGCGCGTCCACGGTGGAACGCGCCGAGTCGCCGACGGTGTCGGTCGCGAAGCGCACGGTGGCGCCGAGCAGCTCACCCAGCCGGTCGGCGACCGGGCGCAGGCTGAACTGCGGGTCCGGCGCCCCCTTCGGGCGGCCCAGGTGCGAACAGACGACCACCTGGGCGCCGGCGCCGGTGAGGGCGCTCAACGTGGGCAGGACCGCGCGGATCCGGCCGTCGTCCGTGATCGCGCCGGACTGCTTGTCGAGCGGGACGTTCAGGTCGGCGCGCACCAGCACGCGCCGACCCGACACCCCCTCGGCGAGCAGGTCGTCGAGGGTACGGATGCTCACCGAGCAACCCCTTCGTTCGAGACAGCGGACCGTACGGTCACAGCGAGGAACCCACCAGCTTGACCAGGTCGACCAGGCGGTTCGAGTAGCCCCACTCGTTGTCGTACCAGCCGACGACCTTGACCTGGTTGCCGATCACCTTGGTCAGCGGCGCGTCGAAGATGCAGGACGCCGGGTCGGTGACGATGTCGGCCGACACGATCGGGTCCTCGTTGTAGACCAGGATGCCCTTGAGCGGGCCCTCCGCGGCGGCCTTCAGCGCGGCGTTGACCTCGTCCACGGTGGTCTCCCGGCCGACCTCGACGGTCAGGTCGGTGGCCGAGCCGGTCGGGATCGGCACCCGCAGCGCGTAGCCGTCGAGCTTGCCCTTGAGGTCCGGCAGCACCAGGCCGATGGCCTTCGCGGCACCCGTCGAGGTCGGCACGATGTTCAGCGCGGCGGCGCGGGCCCGGCGCAGGTCCTTGTGCGGCGCGTCCTGCAGGTTCTGGTCCTGCGTGTACGCGTGGATGGTGGTCATCAGACCCTTGGTGATGCCGAACGTGTCGTGCAGCACCTTCGCCATCGGAGCGAGGCAGTTGGTGGTGCAGGAGGCGTTCGAGATGATGTTGTGCTTGGCCGGGTCGTACTGGTCCTGGTTGACGCCCATGACGACCGTGACGTCCTCGTTCTTCGCCGGAGCGGAGATGATGACCTTCTTGGCCCCACCGTCGATGTGGGCCTTGGCCTTGGTGGCGTCGGTGAAGAAGCCGGTCGACTCGATGACGACGTCCGCGCCGACCTCGCCCCACGGCAGCGCCGCCGGGTCCTTCTCCGCGTACGCCTTGATGGTCTTGCCGCCCACGGTGATCTCGTCGGCGGTGGCCTTGACCTCGTGCGGGAGGCGACCCAGGATGCTGTCGTACTTGACGAGGTGGGCGAGCGTCCCGTTGTCGGTCAGGTCGTTGACCGCCACAACCTCGATGTCAGCACCGGACGCCAGGACTGCCCGGAAGAAGTTACGGCCGATCCGGCCGAAGCCGTTGATGCCAACCCGGATGGTCACAGGTCCCATCTCCTCGCGTTCTGGTCCGCCGGCCGCAGAACGTGACGCCGGCGGAGTGATGTGCGCCGACCGTTGGAGCCGGCCGTTGACGTTTCATCTCGGCCACCCCGCCGCGGTCTGAGAAGACCGGACCGCCCGAGGCGGTGAGCACGGCGAGGCGTGCCTGTGCCGGCCCCCTTGCCGTACGCAGCGACCTTATCCGAGCGCGGGGCAGCGCGCTGCGCCGGGTGGCGCTGAGCCCGCGCGGCCGGGACGCGGTGCTCCCCGGGCGCACGCGGCGCAGCGGCGTCGTGCCTGTCGGCTCGCCCGCCCCCGCTGACCCCCACCGTCCTATCAGACCACGAGCATGTCGGGCGTGACGGCCGCTTCCGTATCCGGGATGCCCAGGTCACGGGCCCGCTTGTCGGCCAGTGCCAGCAGCCGGCGGATCCGCCCGGCGATGGCGTCCTTGGTCAGCGGCGGGTCGGCGAGCGCGCCCAGCTCCTCCAGCGAGGCCTGGCGGTGCTCCAGCCGCAGCTGGCCGGCCGAGGTGAGGTGGTTGGGGGCGTCCTCGGCGAGGATCTCCAACGCCCGGGTGACCCGCGCGGCGGCGGCCACCGCGGCACGCGCCGAGCGACGCAGGTTGGCGTCGTCGAAGTTGGCCAGTCGGTTCGCGGTGGCCCGGACCTCCCGCCGGACCCGGCGCTCCTCCCAGGCCAGCACGCTGGAGTGCGCGCCGATGCGGGTCAGCAGCGCGGCGATCGCGTCGCCGTCCTTCACCACCACCCGGTCCACGCCACGGACCTCACGGTTCTTGGCGGTGATGCCGATCCGTCGGGCGGCACCCACCAGGGCCAGCGCCGACTCCGGGCCGGGGCAGGTGATCTCCAGCGCGCTGGAGCGGCCCGGCTCGGTCAGCGAGCCGTGGGCCATGAAGGCGCCCCGCCACGCCGACACCGCGCAGCAGACGTTCGCGGCCACCACGTGCGGCGGTAGGCCACGCACCGGCCTGCCCCGGACGTCGAGCAGCCCGGTCTGCCGGGCCAGCGCCTCCCCGTCCTTCACCACCCGGACGATGAAGTGGCTGCCCTTGCGCAGCCCGCCCGACGCGAGCACGTGAATCTCGCTCGGGTAGCCGTAGACCTCGGCGATCTCCCGCCGCAGTCGCCGGGCCACCGCCCCGGTGTCCAGCTCCGCCTCCACGACCACCCGGCCGGAGACGATGTGCAGCCCGCCGGCGAAGCGCAGCAGCGCCGCCATCTCCGCCCGCCGGCAGCAGGGCTTGGGCACGTCGACCCGACTCAGCTCGTCCTTGACCGCAGCCGTCATCGCCATTGTGCGTCCCCTCACGGACCGGTTCCGGCGTGTCGCCGGAGATTACGTACGTGTCTAACGATCGGCGCCCAGGACAGGCACCAGTGCGGCACCCAAGGCGGCCGGATCGTGGCGAGGAGTGCCGTCGGAGACGGCGACGGGGGCGAGGACCAGCCGGGCACCCAGCGATTCTGCCGCACGTTCGACCGGTTCGGGGTCACCCACCGCCTTGGCGTCCGCCAGGACGTGATCCACCTTCAGCTCCGGCAGGTACCAGCGCAGGGCGTCCAGGTGGTCGGCCACGGAGAGGCCGAGGGTCTCCTTCTCCGCGGCGAGGTTCAGGGTCACCAGCCGGCGCGCCGGGCTCGACACGATCGCGTCGGCCAGCTGAGGCACCAGCAGGTGCGGTAGCACGCTCGTGTACCAGCTGCCCGGACCGAAGATCAACCAGTCGGCCGCGCCGATCGCCGCCACCGCCTCCGGGCACGCCTCCGGGGCGTCCGGGGTAAGCCGCAGCGACTCGACCCGGCCCGTCGTCACCGCGACCTGGTGCTGGCCGGAGACCGTACGCACCTCGTCGGGGCGGTCCGGGTCGGCGCCGCGGACCCGCGCCTCGATCCCCACCGGCTGGCAGGACATCGGCAGCACCCGGCCCACCGCGCCGAGCATCGCCCCGGCGTGCTCCAGCGCGGCCACCGGGTCGCCGAGCAGCTCCATGAGCCCGCAGAGCACCAGGTTGCCCACCGCGTGCCCGGCCAGCCCGTCCCCGCGAGCGTCCGAACGGTCCACGTCAGGGCCGGCGGTGCCGGCGTTGGTGTTGCGGGCGGCGTTCGGGCCGGCGGTGTCCCGGCGGGTCGGGCCCGCCGGCGCCTCCGCGAAGCGGTGCTGGAAAAGCCCGGCGCTGCGGCGGGTCGCCGGGTGGTCGCCGGCCAGCGCGACCAGCGCCTGCCGCAGGTCACCCGGAGGCAGGCCACCCCGCTCGGCCCGCAGCCGACCGCTGGAGCCGCCGTCGTCGCCGACGGTGACCACGGCGGTGATGTCCAGGTCCAGCTCCGGGGCGCAGCGGCGCAGCGCCCGCAACGAGGCGGAGAGGCCGTGGCCGCCGCCGAACGCCACCACCCGCGTCGTCGTCATTCCCGCCCCAGGTCGCGGTGCTGGGCGTTCGCGGCCAGCCCCGACTGGCGCAGCCGGGCGGCGAGCTCCTCGGCGATCGCCACACTCCGGTGCTTACCGCCGGTGCAGCCGACCGCCACCGTCAGGTAGCGCTTGCCCTCCCGCTCGAAGCCGGTGGTGGTGGCGTTGACCAGATCGGCGTACGAGGCGACGAACGTGTCGGCGCCCTCCTGCCCCAGCACGTACGCGCTGACCGCCTCCTCCCGCCCGGTGTGCTCGCGCAACTCCGGCACCCAGTACGGGTTGGGCAGGAACCGGGCGTCCAGCACGAAGTCGGCGTCCGGGGGGAGGCCGTACTTGAAGCCGAACGAGAGGACGGTGACCCGCAGACGTCGCGCGTCCTCGCCCCCGAAGAGCTCCTCGATGCGCCGGCGAAGCTGGTTGACGTTGAGGTGGCTGGTGTCGATGATCACGTCGGCCTGGTCGCGGGCCTCCTCCAGCAGGCCGCGCTCGACTGCGATGCCGTCGGCGAGCCGCCCCTCACCCTGCAACGGGTGGGAGCGCCGGACGCTCTCGAACCGGCGGATCAGCACCTCGTCGTCGGCGTCGACGAAGACCACCCGGGGCGAGAAGCCGCGCTCCTTCAACTCCCGGATCGCACCCGCCAGATCGGTGGAGAACGCCCGCGACCGGACGTCGAGCACCATCGCCGTACGCCGGGCCGCGCCACCGGCCTTGACCGCCAGCTCGGCCATGTCGAGCATGAGCGCCTGCGGAAGGTTGTCGACCACGTAGTAGCCGACGTTCTCCAGGGCCCGGGCGACCGTGCTGCGCCCACCGCCGGACAGGCCGGTGACCACCACGAGTGTGGTGTCCGACTCCGCCGACGCCGGCTGCCCCGAGCCGGGCTCCGTCGAGGTGTCGTGCCGCCCCTCGGCTGTGCGCGCCTCGCTCACCGAACACCCCCAAGCCACGGTGCCGCGGCCACCGCCGGCCGCAAACGGTCAAACAGCGACTCTATCCCGCCCATTCCGCACCGCCTCCCCACCGCCCCCGCGCGCCGAGCACCACCCTCGCTCTGTCGGTGGAGGCGGGGACGGAGACCCGAGGGTGGGCGCGCGGTGGTCGGGTGGGGTCGGAGTGGGCTCGTACACTTCGCGGATGGCCTCCCCCACCGACCTGCGCACCTCCGAGGCGCTCCAGGTGCTGCGCCGGGTGTTCGGCTACGACGCGTTCCGGGGCTTCCAGCAGGAGGTCATCGACCACGTCGTGGGCGGCGGCGACGCGCTGGTGCTGATGCCCACCGGGGGCGGCAAGTCACTCTGCTACCAGATCCCGGCGCTGGTCCGGCCCGGGGTCGCGGTCGTGGTCTCCCCGCTGATCGCCCTCATGCAGGACCAGGTCGACGCGTTGACGGCGGTCGGCGTACGCGCCGGTTTCCTCAACTCGACCCTGGACCTCGACGCCCGGCGCCGGGTCGAGGCGGCCTTCGTCGGCGGCGAGCTGGACCTGCTCTACCTGGCGCCGGAGGCGCTCGGCGCCCGCTCCACCGTCCAGCTGCTCGACCGGGGCAAGATCGCCCTGTTCGCGATCGACGAGGCGCACTGCGTCTCCCAGTGGGGCCACGACTTCCGCCCCGACTACCTGGCGCTGAACATGCTGCACGAGCGCTGGCCCGACGTTCCCCGGATCGCGTTGACCGCCACCGCGACCAGCGCCACCCGCGCCGAGATCGCCACCCGGCTCGACCTGACCGACGCCCGGCACTTCGTGGCCGGCTTCGACCGGCCCAACATCCAGTACCGGATCGTCCCCAAGCGGGAGCCGCGCAAGCAGCTGCTGAGCCTGCTGCGCGACGAGCACCCCGGTGACGCGGGCATCGTCTACTGCCTCTCCCGCGCCTCGGTGGAGAAGACCGCCGAGTTCCTGACCGCGAACGGTATTCCCGCGCTGCCCTACCACGCCGGTCTCGACGCGGGCACCCGCGCCGCCCACCAGCAGCGGTTCCTGCGCGAGGACGGCCTGGTCATGGTGGCCACCATCGCCTTCGGCATGGGCATCGACAAACCCGACGTACGTTTCGTCGCGCACCTCGACCTGCCCAAGTCGGTCGAGGGTTACTACCAGGAGACCGGCCGCGCGGGCCGGGACGGCCTGCCGTCCACCGCCTGGCTGGCGTACGGCCTCCAGGACGTCGTCCAGCAGCGCAAGCTGATCGAGACCTCCGACGGCGACCTGGCCCACCGGCGCGGGTTGGCCCGGCACCTGGACGCGATGCTCGCGCTGTGCGAGACGGTCCGCTGCCGCCGGGCGCAGCTGCTCGAATACTTCGGCGACTCACCCGCCGGCGACTGCGGCAACTGCGACACCTGCCTCAACCCGCCGGAGACGTGGGACGGCACGATCGCCGCACAGAAGCTGCTCTCCGCCGTGTACCGGCTGGACCGGGAACGCAACCAGCGTTTCGGGGCGGGGCACAGCATCGACATCCTGCTCGGGCGGAAGACCGAGAAGGTGACCCAGTTCGGTCACGACTCGCTCACCGTCTTCGGCATCGGCGGCGAGCTCAGCGAGGCCGAGTGGCGGGCGGTGGTCCGGCAACTGCTCGCCGAGGGGCTGCTCGCGGTCGAGGGCGACTACGGCACGCTGGCGCTCACCGATGCGAGCGCGGAGGTGCTGGGCCGGCGGCGGACGGTGATGATGCGCCGCGAACCGGAGCGGCCCGCGTCGACCCGGACCGGCCGCGCGAAGGCGGCCACCGCGGCCGCCGAGCTGCCCGCCGCCGCGGCCCCGAGCTTCGAACGGCTCCGCGCCTGGCGCGCGGCCACCGCCAAGGAGCAGGGCGTTCCCGCGTACGTGATCTTCCACGACGCCACGCTGCGACAGATCGCGACCGACGCGCCCACCTCGCTGGCCGAGCTGTCCCGGGTCAGCGGCGTCGGGGAGAACAAGCTCGCCAGGTACGGCGAGCAGATCCTCGGCGTCCTCGCCGACGCCGACTAGTCGGTCGGGGCGGCGCTCGCGTCCTCGGTCGGCGTGGCCCTGCCCTCGGCGGCCCTGACCTGGGCGGCTCTGTCCTCGGCGGCCCTGTCCTCGGCGGCTCTGTCCTCGGCGGCCCTGTCCTCGGCGGCCCTGTCCTCGCGGGCCTTGCTCTCGCCGCCCAGCGCCGCCAGCACCGCCTCGGCCGTCCGCCGGCCCACGCCCGGCACCTCGGTGATCTCTTCCACGGTGGCCGCGGAGAGGCGCTTGAGCGAGCCGAAGTGCCGCAGCAGCGCCTTGCGCCGTACCTCGCCCAGCCCGGGCACCGTGTCGAGCGCCGACGTCGTCATCCGCTTCGAGCGCCGCTGCCGGTGGAAGGTGATGGCGAACCGGTGCGCCTCGTCGCGCACCCGTTGCAGCAGGTAGAGGCCCTCGGAGGTGCGGGGCAGGATGACCGGGAACTCGTCGTCGGGCAGCCACACCTCCTCCAGCCGCTTGGCCAGTCCGCAGAGCGCCACGTCGTCGATGCCCAGCTCCGCGAGGGCCTGCGCCGCCGCCGCGACCTGCGGCGCACCGCCGTCGACCACCACCAGCTGCGGTGGGTACGCGAATCTCCGGGGCCGTCCCGTCGTCGGGTCGACCAGGGCGCCGACCCGCGGCTCCCCGGCGTCGACCTGGCCGGCCGGGGCCTCGGGGTCGTCGGCCGACTCCACCCCCGCCTCACCGGTCTCGGATCGGGAGTCGAGGTAGCGGGCGAAGCGGCGACGCAGCACCTCGGACATCGCGGAGAGGTCGTCGGTGGCGCCCCGGATGATGAACCGGCGGTATTCGCTCTTGCGCGGCAGCCCGTCCTCGAAGACGACCATGCTCGCCACCACGTCGGTGCCCTGGATCTGGGAGATGTCGAAGCACTCGATGCGCAGCGGCGAGGTGCGCATGCCCAGCGCCTCGCTGATCTCGTCGAGCGCCTTGCCGCGGGTGGTCAGGTCGCCGGCGCGCTTGAGCTTGTGTCGGGCGAGCGCGTCCTTGGCGTTGCGCTCCACCGTCTCCATCAGGGCCCGCTTGTCGCCCCGCTGCGGCACGCGCAGGGTCACCCGGCTGCCGCGGTGGGAGGAGAGCCAGTCGGCCAACGCGTCGGCGTCGCCCGGCAGCGCGGGAACGAGCAACTCGCGGGGGACGTCGGTCTCGCCCTGCTCGCCGCCGTAGACCTGCGTGCAGAAGTGGTGCACCAGGTCGCCGGTGGTCAGGTCCTCGGTCTTCTCCACGACCCAGCCGCGCTGGCCACGGACCCGGCCGTCGCGGACGTGGAAGACCTGCACGGCCGCCTCGAGGGGGTCGTCGGCGAACGCGACCACGTCGGCGTCGGTGCCGTCACCGAGCACCACGCTCTGCTTCTCCAGCGCCCGACGCAGCGCCGCGACGTCGTCCCGCAGCCGGGCCGCCCGCTCGAACTCCAACTGCTCGCTGGCCTCGGCCATCTCCCGTTCCAGCTTGCGCACCATGGTGTCGGTGCGGCCGGCCATGAAGTCGCAGAACCCGTCGACGATCTGCCGGTGCTCCTCGGCGGACACGCTGCCCACGCAGGGCGCCGAGCACTTGCCGATGTAGCCGAGCAGACAGGGCCGGCCGACCTGGCCGGCACGCTTGAACACCCCGGCGGAGCAGGTGCGGGCCGGGAAGACCCGCAGCAGCAGATCGAGCGTCTCGCGGATCGCCCAGGCGTGCGAGTAGGGCCCGAAGTAGCGCACGCCCTTGCGCTTGGCGCCGCGCATCACCTGCAGCCGCGGGTATTCCTCGTCGAGGGTCACCGCGAGGTAGGGGTAGGACTTGTCGTCCCGGTAGCGGACGTTGAACCGGGGGTCGTACTGCTTGATCCAGAGGTATTCGAGCTGGAGCGCCTCGACCTCGGTGCCGACGGTGACCCAGTCGACGGACTCGGCGGTGGTCACCATCTGCCGGGTGCGGTCGTGCAGGTTCCACAGGTCGCCGAAGTAGGAGTTGAGCCGGCTGCGCAGGCTCCGCGCCTTGCCGACGTAGATCACCCGGCCGGTGCCGTCGCGGAAGCGGTAGACCCCGGGCGACTCCGGAATGGTGCCGGGCGCGGGACGGTAGGTCGAGGGGTCAGCCACGGCTGCAAGCCTAGTCCGCGGGACCGACAGCGCCCGGTCGCGGCGTACTCGCCCCGGCGACGCCGCGGACGCGTCACCCCGGGGCGCGTGGGCGGCCCCGGGGTGGCGGGAGGTGGTGTCGCCGGGTGCGGGCGCTCGCGCGCCGCCGCGCCGTCCGGCGTCGGTCAGGCGAACGAGATCTGGTCGCCGACGACCTTGACGTTCTTGGCGGGCAGCGGTCGGGTGGCGGGGCCGGCCTTGACCGAGCCGTCCTCGATCGAGAACTTGCTGCCGTGGCAGGTGCAGTTGATCGTGCCGCCGTCGACGTTCGAGACGGGGCAGCGCTGGTGGGTGCAGATCGGGTCGAAGCCCTTGAACTCACCCGGGCTCGGCTGGGTGATCACGACGCCCTCGGCCGCGAGGACCTTGCCGCCGCCGAGCGGGATGTCGGTGGTGGTCGCGAGCGACTGGGACCCCTGCCGGTCACCGCCGCCGGCGTCCCCGGTGCTGGGCACCGTCGGGCCGGGGCTGGTGGTCGACGTGGCGCCGTCACCCGCGTCGTCCGCGCCGCAGGCGGACAGGACGACGGCCGCGCCGACCGCGCCCGCGCCCGCGAGCAGGGCCCGCCGCGTCGGCGTGCCCGGACCGCTGCGCACCTGATCCTCACTCATGCTTGCCCTTTCGTCAGCTGCCGCGGCCCGTCCTGGCGCGGGCCACAATTGTGCACACGCCTCACTCTGCCGGACGGTTCACCCGTACCACGTGGTGATGCCCGGTGGAGACGGAAGAACCGTCGCCACCGGGCGGGTGGTCAGCGCGCCCCGGCGGGAACCTTGCGCGGGGAGCGGGACTTGGCGCCGTTGGCCTTGGCGGCCCGGGAGGTGGCCGCGGCCGCCCCCTTCGCCTCGCCGTCGAGCTTGAGGACCTGACGGAGGAACTGGCCGGTGTGGCTCTCGGCCACCTCGGCGACCTCCTCGGGCGTGCCGGTCGCGAGCACCGTGCCGCCCCGGTGGCCGCCCTCGGGGCCCATGTCGATCAGCCAGTCCGCCGTCTTGATCACGTCGAGGTTGTGCTCGATGGTGATCACCGTGTTGCCCTTGTCGACCAGCCCTTCGAGCACCATCAGCAGCTTGCGGATGTCCTCGAAGTGCAGACCGGTGGTCGGCTCGTCGAGCACGTAGACCGTGCGGCCGGTGGAGCGCTTCTGCAGCTCCGAGGCGAGCTTGACCCGCTGCGCCTCGCCGCCGGAGAGGGTCGGGGCCGGCTGGCCCAGCCGCACGTAGCCCAGGCCGACGTCGACCAGCGTCTTCAGGTGCCGGTGGATCGCGGGAATGGCCGAGAAGAACTCGGCGGCCTCCTCGATCGGCATCTCCAGGACGTCGGAGACGGTCTTGCCTTTGTAGTGCACCTCCAGGGTCTCCCGGTTGTAGCGGGCACCCTTGCAGACCTCGCACGGGACGTACACGTCGGGCAGGAAGTTCATCTCGATCTTGATGGTGCCGTCGCCGGAGCACGCCTCGCAGCGCCCGCCCTTGACGTTGAAGGAGAACCGGCCGGGCCCGTAGCCGCGCACCTTCGCCTCGGTGGTCTCGGCGAACAGCTTGCGGATGTGGTCCCACACCCCGGTGTAGGTGGCCGGGTTCGACCGGGGCGTACGCCCGATCGGCGACTGGTCGACACCGACCACCTTGTCGACGTGCTCCAGCCCGGTGACCCGGGTGTGCCGACCGGGCACCAGCCGGGCACCGTTGATCTGGTTGGCGAGCACGGCGTGCAGGATGTCGTTGACCAGGGTCGACTTGCCCGAGCCGCTGACCCCGGTGACCGCGATGAGCTGGCCGAGCGGGAACGACACGGTCAGGTTGCGCAGGTTGTGCTCACGCGCCCCGTGCACCACCAGCTCCCGGCCCGGCGTCTGCGGCCGGCGCTGCCGCGGCGTCGGGATCGACTTGCGCCCGGACAGGTAGGCCCCCGTCATCGACTCCGGGTTCTCCAGCAGCGCCGGCACCGAGCCGCTGTGCACGATCTTGCCGCCGTGCTCACCGGCGCCCGGGCCGATGTCGACGATCCAGTCGGCGGTGCGGATGGTGTCCTCGTCGTGCTCCACCACGATCAGCGTGTTGCCCAGCCCGCGCAGCCGCACCAGCGTCTCGATCAGGCGGTGGTTGTCGCGCTGGTGCAGACCGATCGACGGCTCGTCGAGCACGTAGAGGACACCGACCAGGCCCGACCCGATCTGGGTGGCCAGCCGGATGCGCTGCGCCTCGCCGCCGGAGAGGGTGCCGGCCGGCCGGTCCAGGGACAGGTAGTCCAGACCGACGTCGAGCAGGAACCGCAGCCGGGCGTTGATCTCCTTGAGGACCCGCTCGGCGATCATCTTCTGCCGGTCGGTCAGCTCGATGCCGCCGAGCAGCTCGGCGCACTCGCCGACCGACAGGTTGCACACCTCGGCGATGCTCTTGCCGGCGAGGGTCACCGCGAGCACCTCCGGCTTGAGCCGGGCGCCGCCGCAGGCCGCGCAGGGCACGTCGCGCATGTAGCCCTCGTACTTCTCGCGCGACCACTCCGACTCGGTGTCGGTGTGCCGGCGCTCGATCCACTGCACCACGCCCTCGAAGCCGGTGTAGTAGGAGCGCTCGCGGCCGTACTTGTTGCGGTAGCGGACGTGCACCTGGTCGTCGGAGCCGTGCAGGATCGTCTTCTGCGCCCGGGACGGCAGCGCCCGCCACGGGGTGTCCAGGTCGAAGTGCTCGGCCTCGCCGAGCGCCTCCAGCAGCCGCAGGAAGTATTCGAGGTTGTGCCCGGTCGACCAGGGCTGGAGGGCGCCCTCGCGCAGGCTGCGCTCCGGGTCGGGGACCACCAGCTCCGGGTCGACCTCCTTCTTCGTGCCCAGGCCGGTGCACTCCGGGCAGGCGCCGTAGGGCGCGTTGAAGGAGAAGACCCGGGGCTCCAGGTCCTCGATGGCGAGCGGGTGGTCGTTGGGGCAGGCCAGGTGCTCGGAGTAGCGCCGCTCCCGGTCGGGGTCGTCCTCGGCCAGGTCGACGAAGTCGAGCAGGACCAGGCCGCCGGAGAGGCCGAGCGCGGCCTCGACCGAGTCGGTCAGCCGCTGCTTGGCGGTGGGCTTGACGGTGAGGCGGTCGATCACCACCTCGATGGTGTGCTTCTCCTGCTTCTTGAGCTTCGGCGGCTCGGTGAGCGGGTGCACCACGCCGTCGACCCGCGCCCGCGCGTAGCCCTTGGCCTGCAGCTCGGCGAAGAGGTCGACGTATTCACCCTTGCGGCCGCGCACCACCGGGGCGAGCACCATGAACCGGGTGCCCTCGGCCATGGCGAGGACCCGGTCGACGATCTGCTGCGGGCTCTGCTTGGAGATCCGCTCGCCGCAGACCGGGCAGTGCGGCTCGCCGACCCGGGCGAAGAGCAGGCGGAGGTAGTCGTAGACCTCGGTGATCGTGCCGACGGTCGACCGCGGGTTGCGCGAGGTCGACTTCTGGTCGATCGAGACGGCCGGGCTGAGGCCCTCGATGAAGTCGACGTCGGGCTTGTCCATCTGACCGAGGAACTGCCGGGCGTACGAGGAGAGCGACTCCACGTAGCGCCGCTGCCCCTCGGCGAAGATCGTGTCGAACGCCAGGCTCGACTTGCCCGACCCGGAGAGCCCGGTGAACACGATGAGGGCGTCCCGGGGCAGGTCGAGACTGACGTCACGCAGGTTGTGCTCGCGCGCGCCACGGATGATCAGTCGGTCGGCCACGGTGCGTGTGCTCCCGGAAGAAGATGAGGCGGATCTGTCCGCTCGGAGGCGGGTCTGTGCGGTTGTGCGGGCGCACGAATGACGCCTCGGCAACTCTAGCCCCGAGGTACGACAATTCTCCGCGCCCGCACATTCCCCCAGCTCAGCCCGGTCGGCCGCCGCCCGTGGCGCCTGCCGGCAGCCGGGATGGCCGACCGGGAACAACCCCCCGGACCGTCGATCCGTGCGGCGGACCGGGCCCGCCCCCGTCGACGCGGTCGCCGGTCAGAATCCGCCCGCCGACGGTGGCCGGGCCGGACGGGTCGACCGCCGGCGGCCACCACGCCAGCCGCCGCGCCGCTCCGCCGCCACCCGGGCCTCCCGGCGCCGACTCTCGTACGCCAGCTCCCGCTGCAACCGCCGCCAGCTCTCCCAGCGCCGGGTGGTCAGCTCACCGGCCTCCAGCGCCTCCCGCACCGCGCACGCCGGTTCCCCGTCATGGGCGCAGTCGGCGTACCGGCAACCGATCGCCAGTTCGGCGATGTCGGCGAAGGCCTGGTCCAGACCGGTCGAGCCGTCGAGCAGGCCCACCGCCCGTACGCCGGGGGTGTCGACGACCGCGCCGCCGCCCGGCACCGGCACCAGGGCCCGCCAGGTGGTGGTGTGCCGGCCCTTGCCGTCCACCCGGCGGATCGCCTGCGTCGGCATGATCAGCGCCCCGGCGAGGGCGTTGACCAGGCTCGACTTGCCCGCGCCGGACGGGCCGAGCAGGCCCAGCGTGCGGCCCGGCGCGACCTCGGCCCGCAGCGGGTCCAGGCCGGTGCCGTGCTCGGCGCTGACCGGCAGCACCGGCACGCCGGGCGCGACCGCCGCGAGTTGACGGGCGAGCGGCCCCGGGTGGTCGGTCAGGTCCGCCTTGGTGAGCACCACCAGCGGGCGGGCGCCGGACTCGTGGACCAGGGAGAGCAGCCGCTCGATGCGGGCGACGTCGGGCTCGGGGTGCACCGGCTCGATCACCGCGGCGGCGTCGAGGTTGGCGGCGAGCACCTGCCCGCTGGCGTCCTTGCCGGCGGTCCGGCGCACCAGCGCGGTCCGCCGGGGCAGCACGGACTCGACGGTGGTCCGCCCGTCGGGCCAGGTGCCGACGAGCACCCAGTCGCCCGCGCAGGGCAGCCGGGTCAGGTCGACGGCGGCGTCGGCCAGCAGCCCGCCGCCGAGGCTGGCGCGGACCGGACCGTCCGCGCAGAGAACGGTGCAGACACCCCGGTCAACCCGGGCCACCCGGCCCGGCCGGTGATCACTGCGACGGCGTACGTGGGCCGCCCACTCGGCGTCCCAGCCGAGGGCGGTCAGATCGATGGTCATGTAATCCTCATCGGTGTCGGAGGTGACGACGGTGGACCACGCGTGCTTCGACCGGCATGAACCCACCTCCTCCCGACGTCCCGGTGCCGCGTACGGTGCTGACGGTAGGGCCGGGGGCGACGCGCCGAAAGCGATTTCCACGGGGACGCCCGGACCGCGGACCGCTAGGGTCGGAACGTGACAACCGATCCCCTGCTGCTGATCGGCGAGGTGGACGACGCGACGTCGCGGCTGCTGCGCACCGCGGCCACCTTCGACGAGGCGGACCTGGCCGCCGCGTCGCTGCTACCGGGCTGGTCCCGCGGCCACGTGCTGGCGCACCTGGCCCGCAACGCGGACGGCTTCGTGAACCTGCTCACCGCCGCCCGCACCGGCGAGGCCCGCCCGATGTACGCCTCACCGGCGGCCCGGTCCGCCGACATCGAGTCCGGTGCCGTCCGGGCGGCGGAGGCGCACCTGGACGACCTGCGCCGCTCGGCCGACCGGTTCGCCGACGCGGTCGGGGCGATGCCGGCCGAGGCGTGGAGCGCGACCGTCGAGACGCCGCGCGGCCCGAAGGTCGCCGCGCTGCTCGTCTGGGGGCGGCTGCGCGAGGTGGAGGTGCACCACCTCGACCTGGCCGCCGGGCACGGGCCGGCGGACTGGCCGGAGGCGTTCGCCCACCGGCTGCTGCACGAGGTGGCGACCGACCTGGTCGACCGTCCCGGCGTACCACCGATGGTGCTGCGCTTCGACGGCAGCCGCCACGAGTTGGTCCTCGGCGGGCGCGACGGCGCCCCGGTCGTGGCCGGCGCCGCCCCCGACCTCGCCGCCTGGCTGATCGGCCGCGACGGCGGCGACCGACTCACCGTCACCCCCACCGGCCCCCTGCCGAACCCACCCGAATGGATGTAGACGACCACATGACCTACAGCGGAGACGTGGCCCCCGGCGGCGCGCCGGCGGTACGCGAGCTTTCCGGGCTCACCGTCAGCAAGCTCTCGGTGGGCCCGATGGACAACAACGCCTACCTGCTGACCTGCCGCTCCACCGGCGACCAGGTGCTCATCGACGCGGCGAACGAGGCGCCCCGGCTGCTGGAGCTGGTCGGCGGCGACGGCCTGGACGCGGTGATCACCACGCACCGGCACATGGACCACTGGGTGGCGCTGGAGGAGGTGGTCGCCAAGACCGGGGCCCGGACGCTGGTGCACGCCGACGACGCGGAGGGGCTGCCCATCCCGGCGGAGACCCTGACGGAGGGCGACACCGTGCCGGTCGGCGACTGCGCGCTGGAGGTCATCCACCTGCGCGGGCACACGCCCGGCTCGATCGCGCTGCTCTACCGTGACCCGGCCGGGACGCCGCACCTGTTCACCGGCGACAGCCTCTTTCCCGGTGGGGTCGGCAACACCGACAAGGATCCGGAGCGGTTCGCCGCGCTGATCGACGACGTCGAGCGGAAGCTGTTCGACCGACTGCCCGACGACACCTGGTTCTACCCGGGCCACGGCAGGGACAGCACCCTCGGCGCGGAGCGGCCGGCGCTGCCGCAGTGGCGGGCGCGCGGCTGGTAGCGGGCGGGCCCGGATCGGAGAGACGTCCCGACCCGGGAAACGGACCGCACCATCCGGGGGAGGCACGGTCCGGCGGCGGTCCCGGTTCAGCGTCGTCCGGCGGCGGTTCCGGTCCGGCCTGGACGGTCAGGCGTCGTCGTCGGGAAGGCCGGCGAGAGCGCCCAGTCGGCGCCGTGTGCCGAGCAGCACCGCGCCCGCCAGCAGCAGCCCGATCGCCATGGTGACCAGCATCGGGCTGCCGGACCCGCCGGGCAGCAGCCCGGCCAGCGACCGGGACGCGGTGCCGAGGACCAGGTAGAGCCCGGCCCAGGCGGCGGCGCCGAGCGCCGCGCAGCCGAGGAAGCGCCGGTACGACATCCGCAGCCCGCCCGCGGCCAGCGGCAGCAGCGCGTTGAACACCGGCAGGAAGGGGGCGACCAGCACCATCCGGCCGCCACCCCGGCGCAGGATGCCCTCGGCGGCGGCCCACCGGGACTCACCGATCCAGCCGCCCACCCGACTGCGCCGCAGGCGGTCGCCGTAACGGCGGCCGGCCGCGAAGCTCAGGGACCAGCCGGCCAGGCAGCCGGTGACGACGGCGACGAAGGTGGCCAGCCCGGTCGCGGGTCGGCCCACCCCCACCGCGGCGAGGATGGCCACGTCGCCGGGGACCAGCACCCCCAGCAGCGGCACGGCGTCGAAGAGCATGACCACCCCGAGCGCCCCCACCAGCAGGGTGAGGGGCAGCTCTCCGACCTGTGCCAGCCAATCCGCCATGCCCGTACGCTATGGCCGCCGCGCCACCGGCCACATCGGGCCGGACCCCCCACCTGACCCCTGACGTCGGCTCGGGGTGGTCCCTGAGCCGGCCGCTCAGGCGGGGCGCAGCACCTGCACCCGGCGGACCGGGGAGTCGACCGACGGTTCGGTGGTGGGTACGGGGTAGGTGGCGATCGAGTCGAGCCGTCCGTGCGGCAGGTGACCCCGGTCGGGGTCGCCGACCAGCACCTCGGCGCCGGCCTCGGCGGCCCGGGTCAGGAAGGGCAGCACCCGGTCGGCGAGTTCCCGGTCGTACAGGACGTCACCGGCGACCAGCAGGTCGGTGCCCAGGTCGGTCGAGTCGAGCAGGTCCCCGCCGGTGGCCGCGACCGTCACCTGGTTGGCGCGGGCGTTGACCGTGACGGCGGCGACCGCGTACGGGTCGATGTCGTTGGCGGTGACCTGCGCGGCGCCGGCGAGCGCGGCGGCGATGGCGACCAGGCCGGAGCCGGCGGCCAGGTCCAGCACCCGGCGTCCGGCGGCGAGTTCGGGGTGGTCGAGCAGGTATCGGGCCAGGGCCTGCCCGCCGGCCCAGACGGACGCCCAGTACGGCGGCGGCAGGGCGTGCCCGGCGGCCGCCTCCATCCGGGCCCACCACACGATCGCGTCCTCGGCCAGGTGCAGCCGCACCTCGGGAACGAAGGGAATGGGCACCAGTCGCAGCCGGTCCAGCCCGCCGCCCGGAGCGTCGATTTCCCGCTCCAGCTGGGTCAGCGCGACGGCTGCGGCATCGTCCACCGTCGCAAGCATGCCCCAGGGTGGAGGCCGACGCCCGGCTTTTACCGGGCCGCACGCAGAGTTCACCCGGTCGCCTGCGGCACTTCGCCCGGCGGATGAGGGTTTGGCCGGTTACTGTCGTGGTGGTACAGGGCGATCATCGGTCGACGACCGGTGGTCACCCGCATTGAACAGGGAGAGACGCATGGCAACCGGCACGGTTAAGTGGTTCAACTCGGAAAAGGGCTTCGGCTTCATCGAGCAGGACGGCGGCGGCCCGGACGTGTTCGTCCACTACTCGGCCATCCAGAGCAGTGGCTACCGGGAGCTCAACGAGGGTCAGAAGGTCGAGTTCGAGGTGACCCAGGGTCAGAAGGGCCCGCAGGCGGACAACGTCCGTCCGATGTGACCTCCGCGCCGGTGGCGGCGACCGGTCGACCGGTCGCCGCCCCAGCGCACCTTGTGCCGGGTCAGGTCGCCGGTGCGGCGGGCAGGTCCCGTCGGCGGCGCAGGGGCCCGATCAGCATGATCAGCGGCGTGGCCGCGAGCCAGCCGGTCATCGCCAGCACCGCGGTCCGGGCACCGTATGCGCTGCCGAGCGCGCCGGCCGCCAGCGCGGCCACGGGGATGGTGCCGTAGTTGAGCAGCTGCATGCTCACGGTCACCCGTCCGAGCAGGTGGTGCGGCGCGTACGTCTGTCGGAAGCTGCCCTTCACGGCCTGGTAGCCGACCAGCCCGATGTTGCTGGCGGCGCCGAAGAGCGTCAGCACCCGCAGGTACGGGTCGCGGGCGACGAACCGGAGCCCGTCGGCGATCTCGTGGCGTAGCGACCGTCCCGGCCCCACCGGCGCCGGCCGAGGTTCCCGGGTGCGGATGCGGGCGAGGCTGACGGCGGAGACGAGGAAGGTCAGCGCGTCCAGCAGCAGGGCGGCGACGGTGCCCACGGCCTGGGCGATCAGGCCGGCGAGGCCCGGCCCGATCACGTAACTGGCGGTCTGGGTGGCCTGCAGTTTGGCGTTGCCCTCCGGCAGATCGGCCGGGCGCAGAACCACCGGCAGGTAGACCTGGTCGGCGGTTTCGAAGAACACCCGGGCCAGCCCGGCGCCCAGCGCCGCCGCGAGCAGGTGCCCGACGGTGAGCACCCCGGCCGCGGCGGTGAGCACCGCCACCTGGAAGGTGGTCGCGTCGAGCACGGCCACCGCCACCAGGGGCAGCGCGACGGTGGTGACGTTGCTGCCGACGCTGCTGACCGTCTGGGCGGTCCACAGCAGCCGGAAGTCGCGGTGTCGCAGCAGGCCGCCGGGCCGTGGGGGCGCCGGGGCGGTGACGAGGCCGGTCACGGCCGGGCCGGGATGCCGTAGGCGAACACGAAGACCGGCTTGCGTTCCCGCCCGTCCTCGGGCACCTCCCGGTCGGCCCATCGGGCCAGCAGGTCGATCATCTCGCGCCCCAGCTCGGCCAGCTCCTCCGGGGTGAGGTGCACCCAGCGGTCGGTGGAGAACGGTCCGTCGTCCCACTCGGCCTGCGTCGCCTCGTCGGTGGCGTGCCAGGCTCGGGCGAGCGAGACGTGCCGATCCAGGTTGAGCGAGGTCGCGGCGTCGGCCACCGCCCGGCCGGCCGGGTCGCTGTCGAAGTCCGAGTTGGACCAGCGCAGCCCGCGGTTGACCAGCTGCCACCACCGCTCGCGGCGGTCGCGGGCGAGGTCCGGCGCCTCGGCGACCAGTTCGGCGCCGGCGAGCACCTTGAGGTGATGGCTCACGTTGGCGGGTGCCTGGCCGGTGCGCTCGGCGAGCTGACCGACCGTCGACGGGCCGTGCACCTTGAGCACGTCCATCAGCCGCCGGCGCAGCGGGTGGGCCATCGCGGCAAGCACCCGCGAGTCGGTCACCTGGCGTACGTCGCGGTTCTCCATGCCGTCAGCCTGTTATCCGCAAGAGCTGTTGCGCAATAGGTATTGCGTAAATAGTGTTGCGGATTCCAGGTCGGGCCGGCGGGATGCCGACCGGAGCGGTCGACGCGCCTTCGGGGCGGGCCACCCCGGGCCGGGGCGGCCCGCCCGCGACTCAGGCGGCCAGGCGACGGGCCAGCTCGTCGGCGACCTGCTTGGCCATCGTCGGTGGGATCGCCGCGGCGATCCGCTCCGGGCTCAGCCCGGCGAGCACGCCCTGAATGATCGACGGCTCGTCGGTGAAGTCCCGGCCCGCGAGGGTGGTGAGGGCCTGCTGGACGCTGGTGAGCTGGGTGGCGAGGCTGGTCAGCGTCGGGTGGCTGACCGGCTTCGCGCCGGGGGCGTCGTCCTTGCCGACGGCCAGGCGCAGGTACGTCTGGCCGATCGGTTCCCGCCCGTCGAGGCGGGAGAGCATGGTCTCCACCCGCTTGAGGCGCTGGTCCTGTTCCGGTGTCATGTCGTCCTCCAAGAGACCGATGGTGGTCAGGTAGCGGCGGAACAGGGGCCGTTGATCCCGCCCCGCCTTGATCGAGTCACGGAAGAAGCTGAAGTGCGTGTGCCACAGGTGCGAGTTGTCTCCCGTGGTGCGGCGACCGAGCCGGTCCCACCGTCGGACGGTTCGGCCGTCCGGGCTGTAGATGACCTCCCGGATGTCGCGGGCGTCCGGGGCGTTCGCGGCGCACTGCGCCACGCACCAGGTGGAGAAGCTGCGCAGGTCGTGGGTGCCGCCGCCGGCCCGCACCTGGAACTGGCCGACGTCGAGCGCCGCCGCGTCCAGGGTCAGGCCGTTGCGGTCCCGTGCCGACTCCACGACCGAGTAGTCGTTGGTCACCACGCGGTCGGAGCCGCAGTGGTAGCCGCCCCGGTGCGCGGGATCGCCGACGATGCCGACCTCCGCGGGTTCCAGGTCCGCGTCACGGGCGGCGTTCTTGTCGACGTTGAGGTGCTCGAGCAACAGGCTGCGTACGGCCATCAGATTCGCCGGAGCCCGGGTCATGATTCCCCCTCTCGAATGGAACGGGGGCCGGGCACGGCGTTACACCGCGTGTGGATGACGAGGCGCTTGCGCAGGCCCGGCCTGCGTGGTGCACGGCGCCGGGCGTTGGCTCAACCATAGCCCGCTTTTGGACAAACGCCCAGGTCAGCGAGTTTCACATTCACATTGGACGGCCCATTGGTCCACTCTGGATGACCGGCAGGAAGACCGCGGAGGGGTGCTCCGGGTCATGCAGGATCACCCGCCGCCCCGCACGTAGCGTGACGGCGGTGCCGAGTGGTTCGCCGCTTCCGGGGTTGCGGGCGTACCGGGGGTGGGCGCCACCGGTGACGTGCACGCGCAGCCGGTGCCCGGGCGCGAAGCGGTGGGCGGCCGGCCAGAGCGTCACCGGCACGCACACCGCACCGTCCGGCCCGCTCCGAAACCGCTCGGGCGACACCCGGACCAGCCCGTCACAGACGTTCCACGACCGCCCCCGGCGGTCCACATCGCACAGCCGCACGAACACGTCGAGATGGGGCAGATCGCTGCGGACGTGGATCCGCGCCGACACCGGCCCGGCCACCTCGACCGGCGCGACGAGCGGGTCACTGGTGTAGGTGAGCACGTCGGGGCGGGCCTCGATAAGCCGGTTGTCCACCGGCCCGGCCCGCTGGGCGACCAGCAGCGGCCCACCGAGCGACGGGGTCGGGTCCGCCGGGTCGTACCAGATGGCGTCCGCCGGGGACGGCACCGGCGGCCGGGTCGACAGGCCCCCGCGCGGGTGCAGGTGCCACGGCGTGACGGTGGCCGGCGGCGGCCAGTCCGGCAGGTCGCGCCACCCACCGCCGGCACCGCCGACGTGCACCCGCACCGGCTCCGCCGTTGCCACCGCGGCCGCATCGGGCTCCGGGACCGGTGACGCCACCACCGCCCGCGCGGGCGCCGAGGTCGGTTCCGCCGCCACGGGCCGGGCGGGCTCCGGGGCCGGCTCCCGGGCCGGCTCCCGGGCCGGCTCCCGGGCCGGTCGGGATCGGTTCGGGGCGAGGTGGGTGTCCAGCCAGGCGAGCCCCTCCCGCAGCGCCGCGGCGAGCAGTCCGGGGCTGCCGTGCGTCCAGGGCCCGATCACCAGGCGCGGGCGCCGGCCGGCCGCGCGCAGGGCGGCGTAGTCGGCCAGCTGGGCGGGCAGGAAGATGTCGTGCCACCCGCTGACCATCGCCACCGGCGCGCGCACCCGCGCCACGGCGTCGTCGAAGATCCGGGCCCGCCAGTAGTCGGCGTTCGGCGTGTGGTGGGTGAGCCACTCCTGGAAGAAGGGCACGGTCACCCCGGTGGCGACCCGGTCGGCCTCGACGAGGGGCAGGTGCGCCAGCCCCGCGGCGAGCCGGGGTTGGCCGCGTTTGAGCTCCCACTGGCGGGCCAGCCACGGCACGGTCTGCGCCTGGAGCAGCTCGGCCCAGGTGAGCACGGTGTCCAGGGCGAACGCCTCCCCCGCGTACGTCGAGTCGCGGGTGGCCGAGGCGGTGACCACCGCGACCATCGCGCGCAGCTCGTCGCCGGCCTCGCCGGCGATCGCCCACTGCACGAAGCCCTGATAGCTGACCCCGAAGCTGCCGAACGCGCCCGAGTACCACGGTTGACGGCGCAGCCAGTCCAGGGTGTCCAGACCGTCGTCGCGCTCGTGCACCAGGGGGTTGAACGTGCCGCCCGAGCCGTAGGTGCCCCGGCAGGACTGGACCACGACGTGGAAGCCCCGCTCGGCGAGGAGCCGGCCGAGCAGCCGCATCGGACCGCCCCGCCCGTACGGGGTGCGGATCAGGACGGTCGGCGCGTCGGAGCGCTCGGGGGCGTAGTGGTCGGTGCGCAGGGCGACGCCGTCGCGGACCCGGACGGGGAGGCCCCGGGCGACGGTGACCCGACCGGTGTGGGCCGGGGGCAGCCGCAGCGCCGCCGCGGCGAGCCGGGTGACCGGCCGCACGGTCAGGCGTCGCCGTCGGCGGGGCCGGGGCGCCCGTCCCGGTGGGGCTCGTCGCGCGCGGCGCGCACCTCGTCGCGGTGCGCCCGCATGGACCGCAGCATCTCGGCCATGAACCGGTGCACGACGGCCAGCTCGTCGTCGGTGAACCGCTCCATCACCTGGTCGGTGCGCCGGCCCAGCGGCCCGAAGAAACTCTGCGCCAGGGACGCGCCCCGGTCGGCGTAGTGCAGCAGGATCTTGCGCCGGTCGGCGGTGTCCCGGTCCCGTCGAATGTGGCCGGCGCGTTCCAGCCGGTCGACCAGCGCCGTCACCGAACCGGAGGAGAGGTCGAGCACCTCGCCGAGCCGGCCGGGGGTGATCGGGTCGCCCATCAGTTCCGCATCCATCACCGCGATCAGCGCCTGCAGGTCGGTGGCGTTGAGCCCGTGCAGGCTGGCGAACGCGTGCCCGATGTGCTGGGCTTCCGTCGAGTAACGACGCAGGTCGTTGGTGATCTCCGCGACCATCCGCCCACGTGGGTCGTCCCGCCGCCGGTACATGCGCTGCGCCGTCACCGCGTACCGCCACCCCCTACCTGTCCCGTCCGGTTGCAGCATAGAACGTGCGCGGATAATCTCGACAGTCAAGATTCTCAGCTTCCAAGATTCTGGCATTGATCATGCGAGGGCATCCCATGTCACTCTTCACCCGCGTCGCCCGGGGCCGGCTGGCCGCCTGGCTCACCGTGGTCGCCGCGCTCGTCGTCGGCGCGGTGGTGTTCGGGCTACCGAAGCCGGACAACCCCGAGCCCGTCTCCGCCACCGGCCTGTCGGTGAAGTGGCAGTCGACGCAGGTCGAACGCCTCCAGGACCAGCTGCCGTCCAAGGACGCGCAGCCCGCGCTGGTGGTGGTGAGCCGCACCGACCGGGCCCCGCTCAGCGACGTGGACCGCGGCGCACTCGACGACGTCGCCGCCGAGCTGGGAGCGCTCGCCGTGGGCGGGCGGGTCTCCCCCGCCCAGGTCTCCCCCGACGGCACCGTCGCGCTGGTCGCGGTGCCGCTGTCCACCGCGGGCGGGCCGCAGACGGTGGTCGAGAAGGTGGAGCAGGTCCGGGAGGCGGTCGGCGACCTGCCCGCCGACCTGACCGTCGAGGTCACCGGCAGGCCCGCGTTCACCGCCGACCTGGGCAAGGTGTTCCAGGGCGCCGACACCACCCTGCTGCTGGTCACCGCCGCCGTCGTGGCGCTGCTGCTGCTGGTCACCTACCGCAGCCCGTTCCTGTGGCTCGTGCCGCTGCTGGTGGTGGCCGCCGCCGAACAGTTCACCCAGCGCGTGGTGGAGTCCCTGGTGCCCGCACTCGGCATCTACCTGCCGAGCGGTCAGGTCACCGGCATCGCCAGCGTCCTTGTCTTCGGCGCCGCGACCGACTACGCGCTGCTGCTCATCGCCCGCTACCGGGAGGAGCTGCGCCGCGAGGAGAACCGGTTCACCGCCATGCGCGCCGCCCTGCGCCGCACCGCCGAACCGATCCTGGCCAGCGGCGGCACCGTCGTCCTCGGTGTGCTCACGCTGCTGCTGTCGGAGCAGGAGACCAACCGGGCCCTGGCCCTGGCCTGCGCCATCGGCGTGGTCTTCGCCATGCTCTCCGCCCTGTTCGTCCTCCCGGCCGCCCTGGTGCTGTTCGGGCGGGGCCTGTTCTGGCCGTTCGTTCCCCGGGTCGGCGCGGCCGCCCGGGAGGGCCGGCTCTGGGGTCGCCTCGGCGAGCTGGTCGTCCGCCGACCGCTGCCGGTCGCCGCGCTGGCCACCCTGCTCCTCGCCGGCCTGGCCCTGGGCGGGCTGGGCATCCGCACCGGCCTGTCGGAGACCGAACAGTTCCGGGAGCGGCCCGAGGCGGTCGCCGGCGCGGAGACGCTGGCCCGCGCCTTCCCGGCCGGCAGCACCCAGCCGATCGCCGTGCTCACCAACCCGGAGGCGGCCCCCGCGGTCCTCGCCGCCGCCGACGCCGTCGACGGGGTCGCCTCGGCCCGACCCGGTGCGTCCGGGGACCGCGTCGCGCAGGTCGACGTGGTGCTCACCGCCGAGCCCGGCACCGCCGCCTCCGACCGCGCCGTGGTGGCGCTGCGCGCGGCGGTCGCCGCCGTGCCGGACTCCGCGCCGCCCACCGTCGCCGGCGCGGACGCCCCCGACGGCGCCCTGGTCGGCGGTTCGGTCGCCGCAACCTACGACTCGGACGAGGCCAACACCCGGGACCTTCAGCTGATCCTGCCGATCATCCTGCTGCTGGTGGGCGCGGTCCTGGTGCTGCTGCTGCGCGGCCTGCTGGCGCCGCTGCTGCTGGTGCTGACCGTGATCGCCTCGTTCTTCGCCAGCCTGGGCGCGGCCTGGCTGCTCTTCGACCACGTGCTGGACTTCCCGGCGCTGGACAGCGGGGTGCTGCTGCTCGCCTTCGTGTTCCTGGTGGCGCTCGGCGTGGACTACAACATCTTCCTGGTCACCCGGGCCCGTGAGGACGCCCGCCACGCCGGCACCCGCGACGGCATGCTGTCCGCGCTGCGCGTCACCGGCGGGGTCATCACCAGCGCCGGCGTGCTGCTGGCCGCGGTGTTCGCGGTCCTCGGCGTGCTGCCGCTGATCACGCTCACCCAGATCGGGATCATCGTCTGCATCGGCGTTCTGCTGGACACGCTGCTGGTCCGCACGGTGCTGGTGCCGGCGCTGGCGTTCCTGCTCGGCGACCGGTTCTGGTGGCCCGGACGGATCACCCGCGGCCCCGACGCGCCCGCCGCCGGCACGCCCGGAGTGCCGGCCGAGCCGGTCGCCGCGCGCGACTGACCGGATCGACCGGGGGTCGGCCGGCGCCGGCCCCCGGTCGCGTCAGCGGGGATCGTCAGTGGTGTCGCCGGGCCCGAGCGGGTCGCTCAGAAACTCAGGCACTCGCACTCGGTCATGAGCGCGCGCACGTTGCGCACGTACTGCGGGTTGGGGATGGTCAACGGCTCGCCCTCCCGGGCCACCGCGCCGTGCCCGTAGTTGTACGCGGCGATGACGGCGTTGAGCAGGCAGGAGTTCAGCTCGCTGGTGCACAGCGACGCGTCGAGCCGGTAGTCGGCGTCGAAGTACATGTCGCCGATGTACTTGGTCAGCCAGGCCAGGTAGGTGCCGCCCAGGTACGCGTTGTCCTGATAGACGTCGATCTTGTAGCTCTGCCCGAACCGCTGGTTCATCCACGTCGCGGTGTCCGGCATGACCTGCATCAACCCGACGCCGCCGTCACAGGCGATGATGTTGGACTGCCAGCCGCTCTCCTGCCACGCCGTGGCCTTGAGCAGGTTGAGCGGGATCGCGATGTCCGGCGCCGACGTCGGCCAGTAGGTGCGCTCCGCCGCGTTGGTCAGCGCCGTCTTGACCTGGGCCCGACTGGCCTGGGTGCCCTCGTAGCGCGGCTTGGTGCACCCGGCCGGCGGCGGAGACGGCGGCGGCGGGACCCTCGTCTCGGTGGGCGGCTTGGGCACCGCTCGCGGCCCCGCCGGACGCGAGGTTTTGACCGTCGGCGGGGTCGGCTTCGTCGACGGCGGCACGCTGCGCCGGGGCGCCCCACCCAGACCCTGCACCGCGGGCCGGGTCGGCGCGTCGGCCGCGACCGGCTCGGCGCTGGCCTCACCCGCCACCTCGGCGGCGACGGGGGCCTGCTGGGACAGGTCCTGCGGACGGGCCTGCTCTCCGGCGCATCCGGCGGTGACCAGCAGCACGCCGGCCGTCACCACGGCAACCCATCCCCCGAGCCGTCGGCGCATCTGCGTCCCCTCCCGTTGACGTCGCCGCACCCTAACAGGGTTCGACCCGCCGTCGGGGCCCCTCGGGCCGCGCCGGTGGCCCGCCGGTGCCGGGCTCCTCACCGCCGAGCGTCCGGTGCCGGGTCGCCCAGGCGACCATGAACACCGCCGTCCACAGCACCCCGAGCAGGACCGCGGCGACCGTGCCGCTGACCGTGCTCAGCCCCAGGTAGAGGCGGGCGCCGGCGAGGTAGACGACACCCGCCGCGGCGGCCGTCCACACGGCCACCGCCAGCGGCCAGCGGGTCGACCGCGACAGCAGCCACGCCAGCGTGCAGAGGCTGGCGGTCACCACGGCGTTCTGGGTGGGGAACAGCGCGTCGTCCGGCCCCGGCCCGGCCGAACCAGCCAGATAGGCGACCACCGCCAGCACCAACAGCGGGACGAAGGCCCCGAAGGTGCCGATCAGGCTCAGCAGGTCGGACCGCCACGGCCGGTTCCGCCACGCCAGCACCGCCGCCACCACCGCCACCAAGGCGATCAGCATCCCCCCGCGCAACGCCGACACGGTGGCCCGCACCGCGACCACGGCATCGGGGGTACGCCGGTCGGCGAACCAGCGGGCGATCGCCCCGTCGACGGCGTCCAGACCGCTGTGGCGGACCACCACCTCCAGCACCGCCGCGACGGCGAACCCGGCGGCGAACAGCAGCGCCAGCCCGGCGACGAGATTGAGCAGCAGGGTCCAGCCGCGCCCGATCCGCATCGCGAGCAGGAAGAACAACAGCCCGTAGCGGCGGGACAGCCAGCGCACCGGCGGGAGCGCGGCGGCCCGGGACAGCAGGGCCCGCACCGGGTCCGGATTGCGTCCCAGCCAGCGGCCGACCAGCACCACCGCGACCAGCGCGACGATCAGCACCAGCAGCGCGCCGGTGGCCCGACCGAGCAGCCGGGACACCGTCTCGTACGACTCCCCCGCCAGATAGCCGACCAGCACGGACGCGCCCACCCAGGTGGCCACCCCGGCCGCGTTCCACGGTGCGAACCGCCGGTACGGCAGGCCCGCCGCGCCGGCCAGCCGGGGCACCAACGTCCGGGCGAAGGCCACCCACCGGCCGGCGAACACCCCCCGACCGCCGAGCCGGTTCAGCAGCTCGTCCGCCCGCCGCCACCGGTGCGGGCCGACCCGGGACCCCAGGCCGCTGGCGCGGAGTTTCGGCCCGTACCGGCGACCCGCCCGGAACGCCAGTGTGTCGCCGATCACCGCCGCGACCATCATCACGATCAGCGTCGGCGCGAGCCGTAACGTGCCCGCGTACGCTAGAAAGCCGACCAGCAGCAGGGTCGCCTCTCCCGGCACCAGCAGCCCGAAGATCACGGCGGTCTCGCCGGCCACGATCAGTGCGGCGACCAGGTAGATCAGCAGGGGTGGCAGACCCTGCACCAGGGTCAGCAGGTCGTGCATCCGGCCCCCACGAACACGAGGGTCAGCATGCCAGCCGCCAGCGCGGCTGGGACAGGAGTTCCACCAGAGATCCGGGCCATTCGGGGGAAGACCCCGATGGGGAACCGGCAACCGCGGACAGGAGAGTATGGAGGGTATGCAGCTACGCACCGACCTCCGCAACGTCGCCATCATCGCCCACGTCGACCACGGCAAGACGACCCTGGTCGACGCCATGTTGCGGCAGGCCGGCGCGTTCAGCGCCCGGGCCGAGGTGGCCGACCGGGTCATGGACTCCATGGACCTGGAGCGGGAAAAGGGCATCACCATCCTGGCCAAGAACACCGGCGTGCACTACATGCCGGCCGACGGCTCGGACCCGGTGACGATCAACATCATCGACACTCCCGGCCACGCCGACTTCGGCGGCGAGGTGGAGCGCGGACTGACCATGGTCGACGGCGTCGTCCTGCTGGTGGACGCCAGCGAGGGCCCGCTGCCGCAGACCCGGTTCGTGCTGCGCAAGGCCCTGCGGGCGCGGCTGCCGATCATCCTGGTGATCAACAAGGTGGACCGGCCGGACGCTCGGATCAAGGAGGTCGTGGACGACACCTACGAGCTCTTCCTCGACCTGGACGCCGACGAGGAGCAGATCGACTTCCCGATCGTCTACGCCTGCGCCCGCGACGGGATCGCCTCGCTGACCCAGCCCGCCGACGGCTCCGTGCCCAGCGACAGCCACAACCTGGAGCCCCTGTTCCGCACGCTGCTGGACACCATCCCGGCGCCCGCGTACGAGGAGGACGCCCCGCTTCAGGCGCACGTCACCAACCTCGACGCGTCGCCGTTCCTCGGCCGCCTCGCGCTGTGCCGGGTCCGGCAGGGCACCATCAACAAGGGCCAGACCGTGGCCTGGTGCCGCACCGACGGCAGCACCCAGCGGGTCCGCATCTCCGAGCTGCTCATGACCGAGGGCCTGGAGCGCAAGTCGGCCGAGTCGGCCGGCCCGGGCGACATCATCGCCGTCGCCGGCATCCCGGACATCATGATCGGTGAGACCCTCGCCGACGCCGAGAACCCGGTCCCGCTGCCCCTGATCACCGTGGACGAGCCGGCCATCTCGATGACCATCGGCACCAACACCTCGCCGCTGGTCGGCCGGGTCAAGGGCGCCAAGGTCACCGCCCGCATGGTCAAGGACCGGCTCGACAAGGAGCTGATCGGCAACGTGTCGCTGCGGGTGCTCCCCACCGAGCGCCCCGACGCCTGGGAGGTGCAGGGCCGCGGTGAGCTGGCCCTGGCGATCCTGGTCGAGCAGATGCGCCGCGAGTCGTACGAGCTGACCGTCGGCAAGCCGCAGGTCGTCACCCGGGAGATCGACGGGAAGACCTGCGAGCCGGTCGAGCGGCTGACCATCGACGCGCCCGAGGAGTACCTGGGCGCGATCACCCAGCTCCTCGCCACCCGCAAGGGCCGGATGGAGCAGCTGGTCAACCACGGCACCGGCTGGATCCGGATGGAGTGGCTGGTCCCGGCCCGCGGCCTGATCGGCTTCCGCACCGAGTTCCTCACCGAGACCCGCGGCACCGGCATCCTGCACCACGTCTTCGAGTCGTACGAGCCGTGGTTCGGCGAGCTGCGTACCCGCAACAACGGCTCGCTGGTCGCCGACCGCTCCGGCGCGGTCACCGCGTTCGCGATGACCAACCTCCAGGAGCGCGGCCAGCTCTTCGTCGAGCCCGGCACCGAGGTGTACGAGGGCATGATCGTCGGGGAGAACTCCCGCTCCGACGACATGGACGTCAACATCACCAAGGAGAAGAAGCTCACGAACATGCGCTCGTCCACCGCGGACGAGACCGAGAAGCTGATCCCGCCGCGGAAGCTGTCGCTGGAGCAGGCCCTGGAGTTCTGCCGCGAGGACGAGTGCGTCGAGGTGACGCCGGCCGCCGTGCGGATCCGCAAGGTGGTGCTCGACCAGCAGCAGCGTGGCCGGGCAGCGGCCCGCCGCAAGCACGCCGGCTGACCCGACAGAACCAGCCCCACCCGGAGCCCGGTCCCGCCCACGCGGGACCGGGCTCCGTCGTCCCACCCACCCGCCCGCTCTCCCCCGTTGATCATGCAGTTGTTGCCGCGCCACGCCGATGTGGGAGGCAACAACTGCAGAGGTCCGGCCCGGGCGGCGTCGGCGGGGCTGGTCCGCTACGGTCGGCGGCATGACCTGGGATGATCTCGACGCCCGCCTCGCCGAGGTGCCCGGCACCGTCTCCGCGTACGTGACACGGCCCGACGCCGCCCCCACCTGGGCCCGCCGGGCCGACGACACCCACTACGCGGCCAGCACCATGAAGGTCGCCGTGCTCGCCGCCCTGCACCGCGCCGCCGACGCCGGCACCCTCGACCTGGACGCCCCGGTCCCCGTCGTCAACGACTTCGCCTCCGCCCAGCCCGACGCGCCCCGGTTCACCTGCAACAGCGACTACGACAACGACGAGGCGGTCTGGGCACGGCTCGGCGACAGCGCGCCGCTGCGCTGGCTCGCCCACCGGATGATCGTCCGCTCCAGCAACCTCGCCACCAACCTGGTCCTCGCCCACGTCGGCCTGCCCGCCGTCGCCGACGTGTGGGCGCTCGCCGGCGCCCGGCACAGCGTCACCGGCCGCGGCATCGAGGACTTCGCCGCCCGCGACGCCGGCATCACCAACCTGGTCACCGCCGCCGACCTGGGCGCCCTGCTCGCCACGCTCGCCACCGGCGCCACCCGCCCCGGTCCGCTCGCCCCGCCGGCCACCTGCGCCGCCATGCTGGACGTCCTCACCGCCCAGGAACACCGCGACGACCTCGCCGCCGGCCTGCCGCCCGGCACCCGCATCGCCCACAAGAACGGCTGGGTACGCGGCATCCGCCACGGCGCCGGGGTCGTCCTCCCCGACGACGCGCCCCCGTACGTGATCGTCGTCTGCACCACCACCGACCCGGACACCGGGCCGGGCGACGAGGCCGCCTGCCAGCTCATCGCCGACATCTCCGCGCAGGTCTGGGCCGCCCGACACGACCTGTGAACGGCCCGCCACCGCCGGGACACCTATGCTGCCCGTACCCCCGCATCCCCCGGAGCAGCCGATGCCCCGCACCCGTCTCCCGCTGGCCGCCTTCGTCACCGTGACCGCGGCGAACCTCGCAGCCAACGCCACCGACGCCACCCTCGCCGAGGCGATCACCAAACCGCTGCTCATGCCCCTGCTCGCCGCATACCTGTGGCTGGCCACCCGCGACCGCGGCCACCGCCCGTCGCGGCTGCTCCTCGCCGCGCTGGCGTTCTCCACCGGCGGCGACGTGGCCCTGCTCGTCGGCGGAACCGGTTGGTTCCTCACCGGGATGGCCCTCTTCCTCGGCGCGCACCTCTGCTACATCGCGGCGTTCACGCGGCACCGGGCCGCCGCCGCGCTGCGCCGCCCGCCGCTGCTCGCGGTCCCGCTCGGGTACGCGCTCCTCACCGCCGCCGCCCTGACCTGGATGTGGACGGGCCTCACCGACGCCGGGCTCGCCGTCCCGGTGGCCGCGTACGCGCTCGCGCTCGCCACCATGGCCACCACCGCCGCCGCGCACGGCTGGCGGGTCGGCCTCGGCGGCGCGCTGTTCCTCCTCTCCGACCTGCTCATCGCCACCGGCGTCGCCGGCGTCCTCGACCCGCCCGGCGCGCCGGTGCTGGTGATGGCGACCTACGCGGCCGGGCAGGCGCTCATCGTCACCGGCGCCGCCGCCCGGGCGACCACCCCCACCGCGCCGCCGCTCACTCCAACAGCAGCGCCCGCAGCGCCCCGATGACCTCGTCGGTCAGCCCCAGCCCGTCGCGCAGGTACGCCCCGAACGAGCCGTGCACCCGGCGCACCTCGTCGTAGCCCGCGTCGAGATACTCCGGACGCACCTCCAGCACCGGCAGCACCGCCTCGACGTCCAGCCGCGGCTGCCGCCGCCGCATCGCCTCGACGATCACCGCCCGCAGGCTCTCGGTCAGCACGTTGTTGCGCAGGTACTCCTCCCGGATCGCCGCCTCGTCGACGCCCAACGCGGTCAACAGGATCACCGTCAACCAGCCGGTGCGGTCCTTGCCCGCCGAGCAGTGGTACACCAGAGGCAGGTTCTCCGCCCGGGCCGCCAGCCGCACCGCCGCGCCGAACCCGGCCCGCGCGGACTCCCCGGTGACGAACCACCGGTAGATGCCCGCCATCGCCGCCGGTGTCCCCTGCCGAGCCAGCTCCGCGTACGCGCCCAGGTCGTGACCGAGCAGCACCGCCGACACGTACGTGAAGACGGGATGCTCGGGATCGTGCACCGGCAGGTGCACCTGCCGCGGATCACCGACCAGCCGGTCCGCCGGCGCCACCTCGATCTCCGAGTGGTCACGCAGGTCGACCACACAGGACGCACCCAGCTTGCCGAGCACCGGTAGGTCCTCGTCGGTCAACCGACCCAACGCCGGCGTTCGCAGCAGCCGCCCGTACCGCACCCGCCGCCCGTCCGCGCCGACCAGCCCGCCCAGGTCACGCGCGTTCGGCGCGCCCACCAACTCCCAGTCCCGCTCGCTCACGGCCCTCCCCTCGCCCGCCCCACCTGCGTATAGGGTGCCGCACATGACGATCGCGGCGGTACGCACCCACCGGCTCACGGCCCCCTTACACACCCCGTTCGTCACCGCGCTGCGCCGCACCACCACCGTCGACACGCTCGTCGTCGAGGTGACCGACACCGACGGCCGGTCCGGTTTCGGCGAGGCGCCGCAGGTGTGGCAGGTCACCGGCGCCTCCATCGAGGGTTCCGAGGCGTGCGTCCGGCAGCTGCTCGGGCCGATGCTCACCGGCCGCGACCCGGATGAGCTGGTCGCCCGCTGCGCCGAGGTGCAGCGGGCGGTCGTCGGCAACGAGGCCGCCAAGGCCGCGCTGGACGTCGCCCTGCACGACCTCGCCGCCCGCCGGCTCGGCGTGCCGCTGGTGCGGCTGCTCGGCGGCACCGCGCTCGCCGTACCCACCGACGTGACCCTCGCCGCCGGGGAGGCGGACGACCTGGCCGACGCCGCGCGCAGCCGCCACGCCGAGGGCTTCGGCGTGCTCAAGCTCAAGGTCGGCACCGACGCCGCCGGCGACCTCGACCGGGTCCGGGCGGTCCGCGAAGCGGTCGGCCCGGGCGTGCGGATCCGGCTCGACGCGAACCAGGGTTGGACGCCCCGCGAGGCGGTGCGGGTGATCCGTGGCATCGAGGACGCGGGCCTCGACGTCGAGCTGGTCGAGCAGCCGGTCGCCCGGTGGGACCTGGACGGCCTGGCCTGGGTCAGTGACCGCGTCGACGTGCCGATCCTCGCCGACGAGGCGGTCTTCGGCGTCCGTGACCTGGTCGAGGTCATCCGCCGCCGCGCCGCCGACATGGTCAACGTCAAGCTCGCCAAGTGCGGCGGACTGCACCCCGCCCGCACCCTCCTCGACCTGGCCGCCGCGCACGGCCTCGGCACCGTGGTCGGGTCGATGATGGAGAGCGGGATCGGCATCGGGGCTGCCGCCAGCCTCGTCGCCGCGTACGGCACCACCGCGGTCTCCGACCTGGACGCCGCCTGGTGGCTGGCCACGTCACCGGTGGACGGCGGCATCCGCTACGACGGCGCGACGGTGCTGCTCCCGGACGTCCCCGGACTCGGTGTCGCCTCCGTCGCTGAAGTAAAGATTCAGAACGCTGGTTGATGCTCGTTGGTTTCTTTCATAGGGTCGGAGAGCACTGGGCCGCAGCTGGGGGTGGACGTGGAACTGCAACCGGGCCGCGAGGCCGTCGTCCGGGTCGCGGTCGCGACGCTCTGGACCGCCCCCGAGGCCGTCCGACCGGTCGACTGCCCCGCCGTCGCCGCCGACGCCGACATCCCGGCCTGGATCTCCGGCCTGGACACCGACCAGCAGGTCGGCGACTGCGTCCTGAGCCAACTGCTGCTCGGTGAGCGGGTCCTCGTCACCGAGCTGCGCCCGGACGGCTGGGCGCACGTCGTGGCGGTCGAACAGCCGGCGGCGAAGCTCGACCCACGCGGCTACCCCGGCTGGCTGCCGGCCGACCAACTCGTTCCGGCCGACGCGGCCACCACCGGGCCCACCGACGCCCCGCTCGTGGTGGACGCCACCGTGAGCGCCCTGCGCGCCGCGCCCGACGGGCCGGTGGTGCTGCCCGGCGTCGTCATCGGCACCCGGCTCGCCGCCGCCGGCCCGGCACGGGACGGCTGGCGGCCGGTGCACACCACCGGCCACACCGACCCGCTCTGGCTGCCCGCGGCGCACCTCGCCGAGGTGGCCGCGACACCCCCGTCCGCCGAGGACGTGCTCGCCGTCGCGCAGCGGCTGCTGCACGTCGTCTACATCTGGGGCGGCGTGTCCGCGCACGGGATCGACTGCTCCGGCCTCGTGCACCTGGCCTGGCGGCGGTTCGGGGTACGGCTCCCCCGCGACGCCGACGACCAGGCGGCGGCGACCACTCCCCTGCCGCTGGGCGCCGAGCGCCCCGGCGACCTGTACTTCTTCGCCCGCCCCGGCCGCAAGATCCACCACATCGGCATCGTCACGGCCGAGCCCCACGACGACGACCGGCGGATGCTGCACGCCTGCTACCGCCAGCGCCGCGTGCTGGAGGAGCCGCTGCCCGCCGAGCGCACCGCCACCCTGGTCGGCGCCCACCGGGTCTGACCCCGTACGCGCCGTGGGGCGCCCCCGGCGACCGAGAGCGCCCCGCGCGGGTGCGTACGCCTCAGCCGCGCGCTTCGGCCAACTCCCGGCGCCGGTCCCGGGCCGACTTGATCAGGCTGGCGGCGGTCGCCAGGAGCAACGTGCCGAGGATGACGAGCAGGCTCAGCCAGATCGGGATGTGCGGGGCCCAGCCCACGTGCTCGCCACCGTTGATGAACGGCAGGTTGTTGTCGGCCAGCGCCTCCAGCACCAGCTTGACCCCGATGAAGCCGAGCACGACGGCCAGGCCGTAGCTGAGGTAGATCAGCCGGTCGAGCAGCCCGCCGAGCAGGAAGTAGAGCTGCCGCAGGCCCATCAACGCGAAGACGTTGGCGGTGAAGACCAGGTACGGCTCCTGGGTGATCCCGAAGATCGCCGGAATCGAGTCCAGCGCGAAGATCAGGTCGGTGGTGCCGATCGCGATCATCACGATGAGCAGGGGGGTGAACAGCCGCCGCCCGTTCTCGTGCGTCATCAGCCGTGCGCCGTCGTACGACCGGGAGATCGGCAGCGCCTTGCGGCTCCACCGGATCAGCACGTTCTCGGAGAACTCGTCCTCGTCCGGTTCACCCTGGCGGGCCAGGTTGATCGCCGTGTAGATGAGGAACGCGCCGAAGATGTAGAAGACCCAGGAGAACTGGGAGATCAGGGCCGCGCCGGCCGCGATAAAGCCACCGCGCATCACCAGCGCCAGCACGATGCCGACGAGCAGCACCTTCTGCTGGTACTGCCGGGGCACCGCGAAGCGCGCCATGATGATCACGAAGACGAAGAGGTTGTCCACCGAGAGGCTGTACTCGGTCAACCACCCGGTGTAGAACTGGCCCGCCGCGCTCGCGCCGGAGGTCAGCCACACCCCCGCGCCGAAGAGCAGCGCCAGGCCGACGTAGAAGCCGACCCACAGGCTCGATTCCCGCACGCTCGGCTCGTGCGGGCGTCGACCGATGATGAGCAGGTCGACGGCGAGGACCGCGATGAGCGCGATGAGGGTTACCGCCCACACCAGTGCGGACACGTCCAACGTTCTTTCCTCCGGCAGACACGCGGCGTCGGGCACACCGTACGCCCCCGTGGGGCCCGGTGTGCCGATGACGCTCACTCTGGTGACTGTCGGAGGTCTCTTCCGCCGCCGCGGGAGCGGCGACCGACGGGGCCGGGTCGTCCACCGGGTGTGGTCGACCGTGCTGACGACTCCGTCGCGGGGGAATACTCCCCTCCTCGATCACCATTCTCGCGCACCACCGCCGGTGATCGCACGTCGGGCACCGGTGGCGCCGACCACGTGCCCGGACGGGAGCCGGATCGGCCTGGTCGGCGTCACATCCGCTAGGGCTTCCTAGGAGGCTGGGTTGTCGGCCGGGAACAGCGGCGGAGCCGAGGTAGCGCTCCTCCCAGACCGCGGTGGCCCGGGCGTCGGTGCCGCAGATCAGCAGCGGCCCGCCGGAGCGGGCGGCCGCGTCCTCGGCGGCCTGCTGCTCACGGACCACCTCCCGGAAGTCCGCCCGGTCCCAGGTCACGTCGAAGACGCGGGGCACGGCGACAGACCCCGCGTGATCGTCAGCGGCGGAGGTCGTGGGAGGCTTCCGCCATGGTGCTTGAGGTCGCGCTGATCGATGTTCTGCCGGGGCACGAGGACGCCTTCGCCGCCGCGTACGCCGAGGGCCACCCGGTGCTGGCCGGCACCCCCGGCTGCCGGTCGGTGCGGATGACCCGGGGAATCGAGTCGCCCACCCGTTTCGTGCTGCTCGTCGAGTGGGACTCGGTCGAGGCGCACAACGACAACTTCCGCGCCACCGACCGGTTCGACCGGTGGCGGGCCCTGATCGGCCCGCACTTCGCGAACCCGCCCGTGGTCGAACACTTTCTCGACGTGCCCGCCTGAGCGAAATTGTCGTACCCGTCGCCTACCGTGCCCACGCACGCGCGGAGCACCGGTCCCGACGGGCTCGGGGGCGCCGGGCCCGGTGGCCGCGCGGGCGGGGGTCAGTCGTCGACGCGTCCGGTCAGCACCGTGACCGTCTCCTCCGCCGACAGCGCCGCCCCCAGCAGCGCGTCGGTGATCCGCTCGTAGCGCTCCACGTCCGCCACGGTCGCGAGCCGCACGTCGCTGGTCAACGTCTCGATCATCACGGTCCTCGGGTCCGCCGGGTCCGGGAACGCATAGCTGGAGTACGGCGTCAGCGGGTCCAACCCCGCCGCCCCGCCCGGGAGCAGCCGCACCGTCACGTTGGCCAGCCCGGTCATCGTCACCAGGTGCCGCAGCTGTTCCCGCCACACCTCGGGCGGCGTCTGCCCACGCTCGCAGACGGCCTCGGTCAGCACCGCGGTGTAGTGGGGCGGGTCGACGCGGCGCAGCACCTCCTGCCGCACCATCCGGGACCGCACCTCGGCGTCCACATCGACCTCCGGGTCGACCGCCGCGGCGGCGGCGAGGCGCAGCCGGGCGTACGCCGGGGTCTGCAGCAGACCCGGCACGACGGCCGGCTGGTACTCCACGATGCGCGCCGCGCCCGCCTCCAACTCGGCGTAGGTGCGCTGCCGCTCCCCCATCTCGGCCAGCGCCTTCCACCAGCCCCGGCTGGTGGCGGCGTCGCGGGCGATGACGATCAGCGCGTCCCGGGCCGACGACGGCACCTCGTAGACGTCCAGCAGGTCCAGCACGTCGGCCAGGTCCGGCCGGCTCTGCCCCAGCTCGATGCGCGACAGCTTCGACGTCGAGGCCCACCCCAGCCGGTCGCAGACCTGCTCCAGGGTCAACGCCTCGCGCCGGCGCAGCTGGCGCAGCTCGGCACCGAGCCGCACACGGCGAATGACAGGACTCGTTGGCAACGGCATTCCCGGCCTCCCCACCGAGGGAGCGTACGCAGGACCGTCACGCACTGCAATACCTTGCTCGCGCAACGCAATCGAGGCGGCTTGTCGCGTTGCCGACCCAGCCGGCCGACACCCGTCGCCGCGGCAGCCGTCGCCCGCAGCCGTCGCCCGTCCTGCGCTGCTCGCCGCCGGCCCGCTCACCGGGATCGCGATCGACCCTGGACGGCGTGGCCGGCGGCCCGACGGCCCAGCGGCCCAGCGGCCCGGCGGCCCGGCGGCCCAGCGGCCCGGCGGCCCGGATCAGGGCCGGTAGGTGCCGAAGCTCCACACCTTGCCCGCCAGGTCGCGCGCGGCGTAGTCCCGCGAGCCGTAGTCGGTGTCGAACGGCTCGCGGATGATCTCCGCTCCGGCGGCCCGGGCCCGGGAACAGTGCGCGTCCACGTCGTCGACCGCGACGTAGACCGACCAGTCGTCCTCGGCCGGCCGGGGCGAGGGCTCGTCCCGACCCCCGAGCATGATCATGCCGGTGTCGAAGGTCAGTTCGGCGTGGGCGACACCGCCGTCGGGCCCCTCGTGGACGGCGTTGACGGTGAAGCCGAACGCGGTGCAGAGCCAGTCGATGGCGGCGCGCGGATCGGCGTACCGGAAGACGGGGTAGATGGTTCGCATGCGCCGATTCTGGCGGCCCCGACCGGCCCACCGATTGGACGAATGGGACCTCGGGCGGGGTCAGGGTTCGGTGTCGCGTCGGCCGGCTGGGGCGGATCGGTCGACGCCGAGCAGCGCGCCCGGGGTGTCCCCCGCGAACTCCCGGAAATCCCGGATGAGGTGGGACTGGTCGCAGTAGCCGCACGACGCCGCCAGCCCGGCCCAACCACCCGCCGCCGGGCTGCCCGCGGGCGCGGTCAGCGCGGCGTACGCCCGCTGGAAGCGCAGCAGCCTGGCGGTGATCTTCGGCGGCAGCCCGATCTCCTGCCGGAACCGGGCCGCCAGATGCCGCCGGCTCCAGCCGAGCTCGTCGGCGAGCGACCCGACCCCGAGCCGTCCGCCGCTCGCGGCCAACCGCCGCCACGCCCAGGCGACCCGGGGGTCGACCGGCGGCGACCCCGCCAGCCGGGCGGTGAGCGTCGCGTCCAGGAGCGCGAAGCGCTCCGGCCAGCCCGAGGCGGCGGCGAGACGCTGCCGGAGCCCGTCGAGCCAGCCGTCCGGCAGCGCCGCCACGTCGACGGCACGGTTGGTCAGCTCCCCCAACGGCAGACCGAGGAGCCGGCGGGCGACCGGCGGGGCGAGCAGCAGCTCCACCCCCGCACCGACCCCGACCGTGCGGGTGCGGCACCACCGGTCGTACGTGCCGGCCACGAACGAGTCCACGCCGTACGCGCTCCGCTCCGCGCTGCGCGGGTCGACCACGTCGAGCGGGGCGCCCCAGCCGAGGATCAGCACGACGTGGGCCCCCGCCACCTCCCGGCGCACCAGCGGCACGTCGGCCCGCTCGCGGTAGCCGATGTAGCGGTCGACGTACGGGCGCAGCCGTGGCTGCGGCAGCCCCAGCACCACCTCGGCCATCGGCTCGCCCGTCATCGTCGACCGGAGCCCGCGCTCACTTCACGCCGGCGGCGTCCATGCCGCGTAGCTCCTTCTTCAGGTCGCCGATCTCGTCGCGGATCCGGGCGGCCAACTCGAACTGCAACTCCCGCGCGGCCGCCAGCATCTGGTCGTTGAGCTCCTGGATGAGCTGCGCCAGGTCGGCCCGGGCCATGCCTTCGCGGGACGTGCCACCGGTCGCGGCGCGCCCGCGACTGCGGGTCTCCTTCACCGGCGCCTTGCCCCGGGACAGCTGCCGCACCGCGCCGCCGACCCGGGTGTCGGTGTCCTCGGCCTCGCGGTAGATGTCGTCGAGGATGTCGTGGATCTTCTTCCGCAGCGGCTCCGGGCTGATCCCGTGCGCCTCGTTGTGCGCGATCTGCTTGGCCCGCCGCCGGTTGGTCTCCTCGATCGCGTCCGCCATCGACGGCGTGATCTTGTCGGCGTACATGTGCACCTGGCCGGAGACGTTACGCGCCGCCCGGCCGATGGTCTGGATCAACGACCGGCCGCTGCGCAGGAAGCCCTCCTTGTCGGCGTCGAGGATCGCCACCAGCGACACCTCGGGCAGGTCGAGGCCCTCCCGGAGCAGGTTGATGCCGACCAGCACGTCGTAGTCGCCCTTGCGCAGCTCGCGCAACAGCTCCACCCGGCGCAGGGTGTCGACCTCCGAGTGCAGGTAGCGCACCCGGATGCCGTTCTCCAGCAGGTAGTCGGACAGGTCCTCGGCCATCTTCTTGGTCAGCGTGGTGACCAGCACCCGCTCGTCCCGCTCGGTGCGCAGCTTGATCTCGTGCATCAGGTCGTCGATCTGGCCCTTGGTCGGCTTCACGACGACCTCGGGGTCGATCAGACCGGTCGGGCGGATGACCTGCTCGACGAACTCGCCCTGGGCCTGCTCCATCTCCCAGGTGCCCGGGGTAGCGGAGAGGAAGACCATCTGGCCGACCCGCTCCAGGAACTCGTCGAAGCGCAGCGGCCGGTTGTCGGCGGCGCTGGGCAACCGGAACCCGTGGTCGATCAGCATCCGCTTGCGGGACGCGTCGCCCTCGTACATGCCGCCGATCTGCGGGATCGTCACGTGCGACTCGTCGACCACGGTGAGGAAGTCGTCGGGGAAGTAGTCGAGCAGGCAGTGCGGCGGGCTGCCCGGCAGCCGCCCGTCGATGTGCATCGAGTAGTTCTCGATGCCCGAGCAGAAGCCGACCTGGCGCATCATCTCGATGTCGTAGGTGGTGCGCATCCGCAGCCGCTGCGCCTCCAGCAGCTTGCCCTGCCGCTCCAGCTCGGCCAGCCGCTCGCCCAACTCGGTCTCGATGTCGCGGATCGCCCGCTCCATCCGCTCCGGGCCCGCGGCGTAGTGCGTGGCCGGGAAGATCAGCAGGTGGTCGACCTCGCGGACCACGTCACCGGTCAGCGGGTTGAGGTAGTAGAGCTTCTCCACCTCGTCGCCGAACAGCTCGATGCGGACGGCGAGCTCCTCGTAGGCCGGGATGATCTCCAGGGTGTCGCCCCGGACGCGGAAAGTGCCCCGGTTGAAGGCCATGTCGTTGCGCGTGTACTGAATGTCGACCAGCCGGCGCAGCAGCTGGTCGCGGTCGAGCTCCTGACCCACCGCGACCCGCACGGCACGGTCGAGGTACTCCTCCGGGGTGCCCAGGCCGTAGATGGCGGAGACGGTGGCCACCACCACGACGTCCCGGCGGGTGAGCAGCGACATCGTCGCCGAGTGCCGCAGCCGCTCGACCTCCTCGTTGATCGAGGAGTCCTTCTCGATGTAGGTGTCGGTCTGCGGGATGTAGGCCTCGGGCTGGTAGTAGTCGTAGTAGGAGACGAAGTATTCGACGGCGTTGTGCGGCAGCAGCTCGCTGAACTCCTTGGCCAGCTGCGCGCAGAGCGTCTTGTTGGGGGCCAGCACCAGGGTCGGCCGCTGCAACCGCTCGATGAGCCAGGCGGTGGTGGCGCTCTTGCCGGTGCCGGTCGCGCCCAGCAGCACCGTGTTGCGGTCGCCGCGCCGGACCCGCCGCTCCAGGTCGTCGATGGCCGCCGGCTGGTCACCGGCGGGCTGGAACTCACTGACGACCTGGAAACGGCCGTCGAGCCGGGGAATGTCGAGCGCCATGCCGTCAACGGTACGCCGCAGGTCCGACATAATCGGCGGTCACGGCGGGTACGTGATCGGCTTCGATATTCCCATTGTGTGGCACATGTCACCGGGCTACGCTCTCCGTGTAGGCCGCTCGCGGCGGCCGACCGGGCAGGTGGCCAGGCCGTCATCACGGCCGGCCCGCCCCCGGCACGAGGTCGCTGCACCCGGCGCGCCCGGCCGTGCGCACCGACGTGGTCGCGCGTGAGGCGCAGACCGGCCGCCGCGAGCGCCCCTATTCGTCACCCAAGCCGTGTCCCGCCCGTTCAACAACGCGTGGACACCTCCTCCGCCCGGGCCGCCCGTCCGGGCTCCGCGGCCACATCCCCGACCGACAGCACCGCCCCCGCCGGGGCACCCGCCGGCAGCGGCGGCGACCCGGCGGCCGGTGGAGCCGCCAGCCCCGACGACACCGGTCTGCTGCCCCGGATCGAGGGCCGCCGGCGACGCGGCCTGCTGGCGCTGCTCGGCGTCGTCGCGGCCCTCTCCGCCGCCGGCCTCGTCCTCGGTCTGCTGAGCTGGGCGCCCGACCCACCCGTGGAGCCACGGGCGCTGACCGTCGCCGAGAGCGAACGCCTCGCCGCCGTGCGGGTCACCAACTATCGGGAGCTGCGCGCCGGTCTGCACGTGACGGTCGGCGACGGCGCCACCCGCACCGAACTCATGGGCTGGATCGACTGGTCGAGGCCACTGCTCTACCTGGACGTCGGCGGTCCGGGCGCCGGCCCACAGCGTGGCCTGCTCCAGGCGACCCCGACCGCGCTGGTGATCCGCCCCGACCCGGCGGCCGTGCCCACCGCCGCGCCGCCGCCGCTGGTGCCCCCGACCGACCGGTGGCGCCTGCACCGGCTGCCCGACGGCAGCGCGCTGGCCCCCGTCCTGGACCTCCTGTTCGGCCTCTCCGCCGACCGCCCGGAGTCCGCCGGCGCCCTGCGCGACGCGGGTGCCCGGTGGGTGACGCAGGAGACCCTGACCGCCGGGCCGGTGGACGTCTTCGCGGCCCCCCTGCCGGCGACCACCGCCGCGCCGCCGACCGCCCCGTCCGGCGGGCTGCCCCGCTACTGGGTCGACCAGGAGGCCCGACTGCACCGGCTCACCGCGCACCTGCCCGGCGCGGGTCCGGTGACGGTCACGCTCAACCGCACCGACCGGCCGACTCTGCGTCCGGTCGACGCCCTGGGCGGCCGGCCCGGGCTACCCCGGGAGCTGACCGCCGCCGAACGCGACCGGCTGGAGAGACTCCCCGCGCGGCTGCGCGCCCGGGGCGGTGCCACGGTGACGCTGAGCGCCCCCGTCGGGCGCGACACCAACCTGCGCGGCGCCGGATGGCTGAGCTGGACCGACCAGAGCGCCTACCTGGCGGTCACGGATCTCGGCGTACCGGATCGCCGGACGCTGCTGCGCCGCGACGCCGCCGGATGGTCCCGGGCCGAGGTCCCGAGCGCGGGCGACCCGGAGAAGCCGGACCGGCCGCCCCTACCACCGCCCGCCGGCTCCGCCTGGCGCACCGACCGGGAGGCCGACGAGACGGGCCGGCTGCTCGACGCGGCGCTCGCCGCGGGCCGGGCCGCCCCGCAGGCCACCACCGAGCGGCTCCGGGAAGACAGCCTCGGCGACCGTACGGTCGACGTGGTGGAGGTGGACACCGGCGCGACCCGCCTGCGCTACTGGGTGGACCGTGACGGGCTGCTCCGCCGGGTCGAGCTGCACACCGACGGCGGCGCCTGGGCCCAGCTGGACCTCACGCCCGGCCCGGTGCCCCGCCTGCCCGCGCCGAGACGCTCCGCCGGCGGTGCCCGCTGACCGGCGTTCCGGCGTGACCGGCGAGGCGGCGGCGGGCGCGACCCGGCGGTGCCGCACGTCTGCGACACGAGTCGCCGGCGCGGCCCGGAAGTCGGTCTAGGGTCGCCAGCTGGTCTGCGCCGCCCACGCCTCGGCGCGCAGGTGCTCCTCGTCGAACCATGGGTCCTTCGCCGTGGTGTAGGTGGCGCTGTCCGGCGCGGAGGCTGCCAGCTCGCGCTTCAGCAGCAGGTACGCCGCCCGCTGGCCCGGGTCGGCGCGCAGGTGGTCCCGGGTCAGCAACGCGTACCGCCAGCCCGGGGAACCCGCCGCGCGGATGTGCAGGTTGACCGGGCGTCCCGGGTCGGCGCTGCCGTGCAGCCGCTTCTCCCACCGCCCGGAGCCGGCCGAGCGGGGGCCGTCCCACCGTTCCTCCGGAACGCGCGGGAAGCCGGCGTCGGCCAGCCGCTCGGCGAGCGGCCCGTCCGCGTCGGCCAGGGTCGGCACCGTGAGCTGGATGTCGATGGCGTCGGTGGCGGCCAGACCGGGCACCGCAGTGGAGCCGATGTGGTCGATCCGCAGGTCCGCCGGCGCGAGCGCGTGCCGGATGCGGGCCGCCAGCCGCACGTACTGCTGCGGCCACGTCGGGTCCGGCTCGGTGAGCTCCACCCGGGTCGCCCGCACGACCCGCCGCTCGCGCACGTTCCGCTCGTAGGGCAGTAACCGGTCGCGCCAGAGCGCGTCGACCGCGGCGTGCAGCTCGGCGAGGGTGCCGTCGTTGGTCAGCAGCACGTCGGCCGCGGCGCTGCGCCGGGCGTCGTCGGCCTGCGCGGCGATCCGCCGCTCGGCCTCCGCGCGGTCCATCCCCCGGTCCCGGGCCAGCCGCGCCAACCGGGTCGACACGGCCGTCTGCACCACCACCACCAGGTGGTACGTGGGCGCGAGCCCCACCTCGACCAGGAGCGGCACGTCGTTGACGACGATCGCGTCCGCTCCCGCCGCGGCGGCCAGCTCGACGCTGCGCGCCCGGACCCGGGGGTGGGTGATCGCCTCCAGCCGCCGTCGGGACGCCTCGTCGCCGAAGACGATCGCACCGAGCGCGGCCCGGTCGAGGCTGCCGTCGGCCGCCAGGACCCGCGGGGAGAACGCCTCGACGATCTCGGCGAGCCCCGGGGTCCCCGGCGCGACCACCTCGCGGGCGACCCGGTCGGAGTCGATCAGCACGGCACCGCGCTCGACGAGGCGGGCCGCCACCGCGCTCTTGCCCGACCCGATCCCGCCTGTCAACCCCACCATCAGCACGGCACCAGTCAACCGGATCCCGCCCGGCGCAGACAAACCAACCCCGTGCGCCAGGCTCGGCCACCCACTCACGACCAGCGCGGCCACGGCCCAAGGTCACCGCACAAGGTCGATCGCGCGAGGCCGATCGCGCAACATCAGGGATGTAGGCGCCTCGAAGCCCGCCGGAGGCAACTACATCCGGGAAATAGCGACCGCCAGACGCAGCGCCGCCCTCCCGGACGGCACGGCGAGACCAGAAGAGGCCGCCACACGACACCGACCGCCCAACACCAGAGATGTAGGGGCCTCGAAGCCCGCCGGAGGCACCTACATCAGGGATGTAGGTGCTCGCGAGACGCAGCGCGGCGTCCCTGGCAGCAGGGCGGAACCGCGGGAGGCCGCGCGATCGGCGAGACGCGGCGGGTTGCGGGGAGGAAGGTCGGGCAGGAAGGGGCGGTAGGGCGGACGAGATGGGGCGGTAGGTGGGCGGGACGGGGCGGGGCGGGCGGCGCGTACCCGGTGTCGTGGAACGGCGAGGGCCCCGCCCCGCGATCCGGAGATCGCGGGAACGGGGCCCGTCGTCGTCAGCGGGTCACTTGCCGCCGGCGAGCTTCTCCCGCAGAGCGGCGAGCGCCTCGTCGGTGGCGAGGGTGCCGGCCGGCTCCTCGGCCTGCCGGCTCGGGGCCGGGCTGGTCGAGGTGGCGCCGCCACCCGTGGTGGCCGGAGCCGGGTTGGCAGCGGCCTCGGCGTCGGCGGCACGAGAGGTCTGCACCTGCTTGGTGTGAGCCTCCCAGCGCTGGCGCGCCTCGGCGTACTGCTGCTCCCAGGTCTCGCGCTGCTTGTCGTAGCCCTCGAGCCACTCGCCCGTCTCCGGGTCGAAGCCCTCGGGGTAGATGTAGTTGCCCTCGGCGTCGTAGGTCGCGGCCATGCCGTAGAGGGTCGGGTCGAAGTGCTCCTCGCCCTCGACGAAGCCCTCGTTGGCCTGCTTGAGCGACAGCGAGATCCGGCGGCGCTCGAGGTCGATGTCGATGACCTTGACCATGACCTCGGAGCCGACCTGGACGACCTGCTCCGGGATCTCCACGTGGCGCTCGGCCAGCTCGGAGATGTGGACCAGGCCCTCGATGCCGTCGTCCACCCGGACGAACGCACCGAACGGCACCAGCTTGGTGACCTTACCCGGCACGATCTGCTGGATCGCGTGGGTGCGGGCGAACTGCCGCCACGGGTCCTCCTGGGTCGCCTTCAGCGACAGCGAGACCCGCTCGCGGTCCAGGTCGACGTCCAGGACCTCGACCTCGACCTCCTGGCCCACCTCGACGACCTCGGACGGGTGGTCGATGTGCTTCCAGGACAGCTCGGAGACGTGCACCAGACCGTCCACGCCGCCGAGGTCGACGAACGCGCCGAAGTTGACGATCGAGGACACGACGCCCTTGCGGACCTGCCCCTTCTGGAGCTTGTTGAGGAACTCGGTGCGCACCTCGGACTGGGTCTGCTCGAGCCAGGCCCGGCGGGACAGGACCACGTTGTTGCGGTTCTTGTCCAGCTCGATGATCTTGGCCTCGAGCTCACGCCCGACGTACGGCTGCAGGTCGCGCACCCGCCGCATCTCGACCAGGGAGGCGGGCAGGAAGCCGCGCAGCCCGATGTCGAGGATGAGGCCGCCCTTGACCACCTCGATGACCGAACCGCGGACGACACCGTCCTCGTCCTTGATCTTCTCGATCGTGCCCCAGGCCCGCTCGTACTGAGCGCGCTTCTTCGAGAGGATCAGACGCCCCTCCTTGTCCTCCTTCTGGAGAACAAGGGCCTCGATGTGGTCGCCAACCGAGACGACCTCGGCCGGGTCCACGTCGTGCTTGATCGACAGCTCCCGAGAGGGGATGACACCCTCGGTCTTGTAGCCGATGTCGAGCAGGACCTCGTCCCGGTCGACCTTGACGACGGTGCCTTCGACAATGTCGCCGTCGTTGAAGTACTTGATGGTCTCGTCGATCGCGGCGAGGAAAGCTTCCTCGGAACCGAGGTCGTCGACGGTGACCTTGGTGGCGCTCGAGGGGGCCTCGATGCTGCTCGTCATGTGGGCGGTTGCTCCGGTCGGATGGGTTGTCACAGCTGGCAGGTGTGTCGCGGTGACCCGGTCGCGCCTGCGGATCCGTCGCCGGGCACACCGAACATTGCCAGATTGAGATGATGTGGCGCCGTCAGGTGGCTTCGTCGACCGCGCACCTGCTCCCTGCCGAGGCACACGATCCGCGAGCGCATCGTCAAGCCTACCCTGCGCATTACCACAGCGTGCAAGCCCTCCCGTCATGCTCGTCGGCTCGTGACCTGCGAAAGCCGAGAAATCAGCCCGAAACACTCGCCGCTGTCTCGCGCGTCACACCTGTCACGCCCGTACCGCCGACAGCGCCGGACCCGGACGGCGGGTGGCGGCGCGCCGGGCCGGGCCCCCCACCGCGCCGCCGGCGCCTCCGGGCCCTAGCGTGAGCGGGTGGACGACGACAGCCGGGTGACCCGGCGCCGGGTCAGCGACACCGAGGCGCGACGGGCCAACCGCGGGTGGTGGGACACCGACGCCGACGACTACCAGGCCGAGCACGGGGCGTTCCTCGGCGACGTGGACTTCGTCTGGTGCCCCGAGGGGGTGCGCGAGGCGGACGCCCGGCTCCTCGGCGAGCTCGCCGGGCGGCGGATCCTGGAGGTGGGCTCCGGCGCGGCGTCCGCCGCACGCTGGCTGGCCACCCAGGGCGCCCGGCCGGTCGCCATGGACCTGTCCGCCGGCATGTTGCGGCACGCCGCGCTCGCCGCCGACCGCACCGGCGTACGCGTGCCGCTGGTGCAGGCCGACGCGCTCGCGCTGCCCTTCGCCGACGGCGCGTTCGACACCGCCTGCACGGCGTTCGGGGCGATCCCGTTCGTGGCCGACTCGGCGGCGCTGATGCGGGAGGTGTTCCGGGTGCTGCGCCCCGGCGCCCGCTGGGTCTTCTCGGTCACCCACCCCATGCGGTGGATCTTCCTCGACGACCCGGGTGAGGGCGGGCTGACCGCCGTGCACTCCTACTTCGACCGCGCGCCGTACGTCGAGCAGGACGACGCCGGGGTGGCCACGTACGTCGAACAGCACCGCACCCTCGGCGACCGGATCCGCGAGCTGGTCGGCGCCGGGTTCCGGCTGGTGGACCTCGTGGAGCCGGAGTGGCCGGCGGGACACGAGGGGATCTGGGGGCAGTGGAGCCCGCTGCGCGGCCGGCTCTTCCCCGGCACCGCCATCTTCGTGGCGGAGAAGCCGGCCGCCGGCTGACGCGTCGTTTCCGGCCGGCGGGCCCGGGTAACCGCGCGCATGGCCGAGAAGGAGGAGTTCCGCCGGGGCGACCACGTCTCCTGGGCCAGCCACAGCGGCCGGGCGTACGGCGTGGTCAAGGAGAAGCTGATCGACCGGACGCACATCCGCGGGCACGCTGTGAACGCGACGCCGGAGGAGCCCCAGTACCGGATCCGCAACGACGACTCGGGCCGGGACGTCGCCCACCGACCGGAGGTGCTGCGTCATGAGCCGAAGTGACGATCCGCAGCAGACGTACCGGGAGTTCACCGACGCGGTGAACATGAAGCCGGGCGAACTCCAGAAGTGGCTGGAGACCGACGAGTCCAAGCACGTGGGCTGGCGCAAGGGCACCCGGGGCGGCGAGTCGGTGGGCCACGAGTCGGGCCGGAGGATCATCGACCTGCTGCGCCGCAAACGCGACCAGCTCACCGCCGCCGACTACAAGCACATGCGCAAGGTCGTCGGGTACGTCCGGCGGCACATGGCCCAGCGGCCGAGCGGCGACGTGCGCCGCACCCGTTGGCGGTACTCGCTGATGAACTGGGGCCACGACCCGGTCAAGGGGCCGCTCCCGCCGCCGGGCGGCCCGTCCCGCAAGGCCCTGCAGCGGCACGGCGCCCCGCCGAAGGAACGCCGCGGGCCGGGCCGCTGACCGAGTCCGGCCGGGTCGGTCAGTGGTCCGCGCTGTTCCAGTCGCGGCCCTCGCCGACCGAGACCTCCAGCGGCACGGAGAGCGGGTAGGCGCCGCCCATCTCGCGCCGGACCAACTCCTCCAGCGCCGCCCGCTCGCCGGGGGCGACCTCGAAGACCAGCTCGTCGTGCACCTGCAGCAGCATCCGGGAGCGCAGCCCGGCGTCGCGCAGCGCGGTGTCGACGTGCAGCATGGCGACCTTGATGATGTCGGCCGCGGAGCCCTGGATGGGGGCGTTGAGCGCCATCCGCTCGGCGATCTCCCGGCGCTGCCGGTTGTCGCTGACCAGGTCGGGCAGGTAGCGGCGACGCCCCAGGATGGTTTCGGTGTAGCCGTCGTGCCGGGCCCGGGCCACGACCTCCTGGAGGTAGTCGCGCACCCCGCCGAAGCCGGCGAAGTAGTTCTCCATCAGCCCGCGTGCCTCCTCGGTGCTGATGGAGAGCTGCTGGGAGAGGCCGAACGCGCTCAGTCCGTACGCCAGGCCGTAGTTCATCGCCTTGATCTTGCGTCGCTGGTCGGCGGTGACCTCGCCGACGGGCAGCTCGAAGACGGACGAGGCGGTGGCGGCGTGGAAGTCGGCGCCGGAGTTGAACGCCTGAATGAGCGCGTCGTCGGACGACAGGTGCGCCATGATCCGCATCTCGATCTGGCTGTAGTCGGCGGTGAGCAGGCACTCGTAGCCCTCCCCCACCACGAAGGCGCGGCGGATCCGCCGCCCCTCCTCGGTGCGGATGGGGATGTTCTGCAGGTTGGGCTCGGTGGAGGAGAGCCGACCGGTGGCGGCCACCGTCTGGTTGAAGGTGGTGTGGATCCGGCCGTCGTCGGAGACCGACTTGAGCAGCCCGTCGACGGTCGACTTCAGCTTGGCCACGTCGCGGTGACGCAGCAGGTGCTCCAGCACCGGGTGCGGGTTCTGCGCGTAGAGCCACTGAAGGGCGTCGGCGTCGGTGGTGTAGCCGGTCTTGATCTTCTTGGTCTTGGGCAGGCCCAGCTCGCCGAAGAGGATCTCCTGAAGCTGCTTGGGTGAGCCGAGGTTGAACTCCCGCCCGACCGCCTCGTAGGCACCCTGCGCGGCGGCCTTCACCTCGGCGGCGAAGTGCGCCTCCAGCTCGGACAGGTAGTCGGTGTCGGCGGCGATGCCGGTGCGCTCCATATCGGCGAGCACCCGCATGAGCGGCAGCTCCACCCCGGCCATCAGCCGGGCCGACTGCTCACCGTCGCGGGACAGCTCGGCGTCGATCGCGTCGGCCAGGTCGAGGGTGGCCCGGGCCCGGAGCATCAGGTTCTGCTCGGCCTCGCCGTCGTCGCCCAGCCCCTCCAGGGTCAGCTGACCGGTCTCCGGCGCGTCGACGCGCAGCTCGCGGTGCAGGTAGCGCAGAGCGAGGTCGGTGAGGTCGTAGGAGCGCTGGTCGGGGCGGGCCAGGTAGGCCGCGATCTGGGTGTCGCGGGCGATCCCCGCCAGGGACCAGCCGTGGGCGGCGAACGCCAGCACCGCCGGCTTGCTGTCGTGCAGCACCTTGGGGCGCTGCGGGTCGGCCAGCCACCCGGCCAGCGCCGCCTCGTCGGCGGCGTCCAGCCGACTCGGGTCGACCCAGGCGGCGGCGCCGCCGGCGGTCGCGAACGCCAGGGCGGTCACGGTGGCGGTGTGCCGCCGGTTGGGGCCGGTGTCGAGGGTGACCGCCAGCCCGACCGGGCTTCCCGCCGGGGCGTGGGTCTCGAGCCAGCCGCGCACCGCGCCGGGCGCGGCGAGCACCTCGCCGGCCAGGTCGAAGCCGGACTCGGCCTCCGGCTCCACCGCCTCCAGGTACTGGTAGAGCCGGTCGCGCAGGATCCGGAACTCCAGGGTGTCGAAGACCTGGTGCACAGCCTCCCGGTCCCAGCCGGCCCAGCGGGCGTCCTCCGGGCGCAGCGGCAGCTCCAGGTCGGAGACCAGGCAGTTGATCTCGTAGTTGCGGATCACGTCGGCGAGCCGTTCGCGCAGGCTGTCGCCGGCCTTGCCCTTGATCTCGTCGGCCCGGGCGACGACGCCGTCGACGCCGCCGTAGGCGGTGATCCACTTGGCCGCGGTCTTCGGGCCGACACCGGGCACACCCGGCAGGTTGTCGCTGGTCTCACCGACCAGCGCCGCCAGGTCGCGGTAGCGCTCGGGCGGCACCCCGTACTTCGCCTCGACCGCCGCCGGATCCATCCGGGCCAGGTCCGACACGCCCTTGCGCGGGTAGAGCACGGTGACGGCGTCGCCGACCAGCTGGAAGGCGTCGCGGTCGCCGGTGGTGATCAGCACCGACATGCCCTGGTCACGGGCCTGGCAGGCGAGCGTCGCGATGACGTCGTCGGCCTCGTAGCCCTCCATCTCGACCACCGGGATGCGCAGCGCCGCGAGGACCTCCTTGACCAGGCTGACCTGGCCCTTGAAGTCGGCCGGGGTCTCGCTGCGGCCGGCCTTGTACTCCGCGTACTTCTCGGTGCGGAAGGAGCGGCGGGACACGTCGAAGGCGACGACGATGTGTGTCGGCTGCTCGTCGCGCAGCACGTTGATCAGCATCGAGGTGAAGCCGTAGACGGCGTTGGTCGGCTGCCCCGTCGTGGTGGAGAAGTTTTCCACCGGCAGGGCGAAGAAGGCCCGGTATGCCAGGGAATGTCCGTCGACGAGGAGCAGGCGCGGCGTCGTAGCTGTCACGTGGCGACTCTAGCCCGTGCCACCGACATCCCCGGCGACCGCACCACGGGCGGAAAAAGCGGACGGCCGCCACCGGAGGAGGTGCCTCCGGGGACGGCCGCCGCCGCGGAACGTCAGGCGACGCCGAGGTACGCCTCCTTGACCGCCGGGTCGTGCAGCAACTCCTGACCGGAGCCCTCCTTCACGATCCGACCGGTCTCCAGCACGTAACCCCGGTGGGCCCGGGACAGCGCCTGCTGGGCGTTCTGCTCCACCAGCAGGATCGTGGTGCCCTGCTGGTTGATCTCCGTGATGATGTCGAAGATCTGCCGGATCACCATCGGCGCCAGACCCATCGACGGCTCGTCGAGCAGCAGCAGCTTCGGCCGGCTCATCAGCGCCCGCCCGACGGCCAGCATCTGCTGCTCACCGCCGGAGAGCGTGCCACCGGGCTGCTTGCGCCGCTCGGCGAGACGCGGGAACAGGGTGAGCACCCGGTCGAGGTCGGCGGCGATGCCGGCGGAGTCCCGCCGGGTGTACGCCCCCATGTCCAGGTTCTCCATCACCGTCATGCCGGGGAAGATCTGCCGGCCCTCCGGCGACTGGCACAACCCCCGGACGACCCGCAGGTCCGCCCGGAGCTTGCTGATGTCCTCGCCGTTGAAGGTGATCCGGCCGTTCGACAGGGAGCGCGTGCCGGAGATGGCCCGCATCGTGGTGGTCTTGCCGGCGCCGTTCGCGCCGATCAGGGCCACCACCTCCCCCTCGTTGACCGTGAAGCTGATGCCGTGCAACGCCTCGATCCGGCCGTAGGCGACGGTGACGTCGTCGAGCTCAAGCAGCGTCATCGACGGACTCCCCCAGATACGCGGCGATCACCTTCGGATCGCGGCTGACCTCCGCGGGCGCACCCTCGGCGATCTTGCGGCCGAACTCCAGCACGACGATCCGGTCGGTGACCCCCATGACCAGGCGCATGTCGTGCTCGATGAGCAGGACGGTCAGGCCCATGTCACGGATCTTGCGGATCAGGGTGAGGAGCTCTTCCTTCTCCGCCGGGTTGAAGCCGGCGGCCGGCTCGTCCAGGCAGATCAGCTTCGGTTCGGTCGCCAGCGCCCGCGCGATCTCCAGGCGGCGCTGGTAGCCGTACGGCAGGTTCCGCGCCTCGTCGTTGGCCCGGTCGGCGATGCCGACGAAGCGCAGCAGCTCCATCGCCTTCGCCTCGGCGGCCCGCTCCTCCAGGATGTACCGGGACAGCCCGAACGTCTTGGCGAACGACCGACGCGTCTCCTGCCACGACCGCTGGATCCCCGCCGGGGCGGTGACCTGCGGCAGCTCGTGCGGCTTCGGCTTCAACCGCGGCAACCGGAACAACGCGCCCGGCACGCTCGTCTTGTGCCGGGAGTCCGTCCCGACCATGACGTTCTCCAGCGCGGTCATCTCCGGGAACAGCCGGATGTTCTGGAACGTGCGGGAGATGCCGAGCTGGCTGATCTGGTGCGGCTTGCGGCCGGTCACCTTCTGGCCCTGGAACCGGACCGCCCCGGCGGTCGGCCGGTAGACCCCGGTCATCACGTTGAACGTGGTGGTCTTCCCGGCGCCGTTCGGACCGATCAGACCGAGGATCTCGCCCTCGTGGATCTGGAAGTTGACCCCGTCGAGGGCGACCACGCCGCCGAAGCGGAGCGTGACGTTGTCGACATCGAGCAGCACGGGCCGCGGCCCGGGCTGCGCCGGGATCTTCGGCGCGGCCGTGCTGGTGGTCTCGTCAGACATGAGCGGGCGCCTCCTCTGCCTCCGTCGCACGGTCCTTCAACTCCCGGGCCCGCCGTCCACTGGGGATGAGGCCCTGCGGACGCAGGATCATGACCACGACCATGGCCACACCGAACGCCAACCACCGGTAGTCGGCGAAGTCGCGGAACCGCTCCGGCAGATACGCCAGCAGCACCGCGCCCAGCGAGACACCGATCATGTTGCCGGAGCCGCCGACCACGACCATGGCCACGAAGAGGATGGAGAGGTTCGCGTTGAACTGGGTGGGGTCGATGAACGCGTTCCGACTGCCGAAGAGGAACCCGGACAGGCCGCCGAGCGCCGCGCCGATGGCGAACGCCCAGAGCTTGAACTTGAACGGGTACACACCCATCACCGCCGCGGCGTCCTCGTCCTCGCGGACGGCGAGCCACGCCCGGCCGACCCGGCTGCGCTCCAGCCGGCGGACCAGGAACACCATGATCAGCACGAACGTGATCGCCAGCCAGTACCAGGGCTTCGCGTCGATCAGGCCGAAGACCTTGTTGTCCGGCGAGGGCGCACCCTCCGGGCCGGGAATAGCCGAGATGCCCACCGGGCCGTTGGTCAGCCCGGTGGCGTTCCGGGCCACGATCCGGATGATCTCGCCGAAGCCCAGCGTCACGATGGCCAGGTAGTCACCGCGCAGCCGCAGCGTCGGCCAGCCCAGCAGCACCCCGGAGATCATCGTCAGCACGATCGCGATGAACAGGCAGATCGCCCAGGTCACCGCCCAGGTCGGCGGCAGGTCGAACTCCCGCTGGATCCACTTCACCACCGGCGAGTTCACCGAACCGAACAGCGCCACGCTGTACGCCCCGATGGCGAAGAAGCCGATGTAGCCCAGGTCGAGCAGGCCGGCGAGGCCGACCACGACGTTCAGACCGATCGCGACCAGCACGTAGATGGCGCAGACGAAGAGCACACCCGCCCAGTTGTTGCCGCCCTGGATCGAGTCGGTGCGCAACCAGGTCAGGCCCGGAATGCCGAGCCACGGCAGGTAGTAGAGGATCGCCACGAAGGCGGCCAGCCCGAGGGCCTGCTGCCACTTCGTCAGCGCCCGCCAGCGGTCGCCGATGCCGGTCAGCAGGCTCACCCGGCGACGGTCGGCGGAGCGAACTTTGTCGATCATGCGCGGGCCCTCCCGAGCGACTCGCCCAACAGACCGGTCGGCCGGAACATCAGCACCACGATCAGCACCACGAAGGCGATGACGTCCTCCCAGTTGGACGCGAAGAGCGTGGCGCCGTAGACCTCGACGATGCCGAGGAAGAGGCCACCCAGCAGCGCGCCGCGCAGGTTACCGATACCGCCCAGCACCGCGGCGGTGAACGCCTTGAGCCCGAGCACGAAACCGATGCTGTTCTGCGTGAAGCCGAACCGCATGCTCCACAGCAGAGCGGCGGCGCCGGCCATGATGCCACCGAGCACGAAGATCAGCATGATCACGCGCTCCTGGTTGACGCCCATCAGCGCGGCGGTCTCCGGGTTCTGCGCCACCGCCCGCACGCCGCGGCCATAGCGGGTGCGGTTGATGAACCAGTCCAGCACCGCCATCATCGCCACGGCCGCGACGAAGACGATCAGCTGGATGTTCGTGATCGCCGTGTTGCCGATGGTGAACAGGGTCTCCTGCTGGACGATCGTCGGCATACCGACGATCTGCCGGGGCCGGCCGAACGCCGCCGGCAGAACACCACCGAGCAGCTTGGGCAGCACCTGGCCGAAGAGCTCCACGAAGACCAGCGAGAGGCCGATCGCGGTGATCAGGAAGATCAGCGGCGGCGCGTTCTTACGGCGCAGGGGGCGGTAGGCGATCCGCTCCAGCGCCAACGCCGTGCCGCCCGAGGCCACCGCGGCGACGAGCAGGCCGAGCACCAGGAAGAGGATCGCCTGGCCGACGGGCGGGTTGTTCTCCACACCGAGCTGGTTCCACAGGATCAGCACCGCGAAGGTGCCGACCATGAAGACCTCGGAGTGCGCAAAGTTGATCAGGCGAAGGACGCCGTAGACGAGGGTGTAGCCGAGGGCGATGAGGGCGTAGATCGCACCCTTGGAAAGCCCGTCGACCGTGTGTTGGCCGAGGTGGCCAATCAGTTCATCAAAATGCACCGGGGGTCTCCTTGAATCGAGTGCGGCCGGGGTGAACGACCCCGGCCGCACTCCATCGCGTAGGGCGTCAGCTGAGCTTGAGCTCCTGCAGCGGCTCGATCGCCGTGCCCTTGATCTGGTAGGCCCAGATGACGACCTTCGTCGGGTCGACGTCACCCTTCGAGTCGAACTTGATGTACTTCGACACGCCCTGCTTGTCGTACGACTTCACGTACGCCAGGATGTCCGCCCGGCTCTTCTTGCCGTCCTTGAAGGCGTCCAGGTAGATCTTCGCGGCGTCGAAGCCCTCGGCACCGTAGGAGCCCGGCGCGATGCCGTACTCCTTCTGGTAGTCCGCGGAGAAGGTGCCGCCGGCCTTGTCGGCCGGGAGGCACGGGCAGGTGATGATGGCGCCCTCGGCGCCGCCCGACGCACCCTCCGGGAAGGCGGTGTCGTAGAGACCGTCCGGGCCCACGAACTTGGCCTGGACACCGGCGGCGCGCATCTGCTTCACCAGCGGCGCGGCCTCACGGGTGTAACCGCCGTAGAAGACGAAGTCCGCCTGCGCCGACTTGATCTTCGAGATGGTGGCGTCGAACTGCGCCTGCCGCTCCTGGATCTTGTCCTTGTTCACGACCAGCGGGCCCAGCTGCTTGCCCAGCTCCTCGGTGATACCGGCGCCGTAGGCGCTGGCGTCATCGATCATGAAGACCTTCTGCGCGTTCTGCGACTTGAGGTAGGTCGCCACCGCGCCGGCCTGCGTGCCGTCGTTGCCGACCACCCGGAAGAAGGAGGTGTTGCCCTTCTGGGTCAGGTCGGTCCGGGTCGCCGACGGGGCGACCATCGCCAGGCCCGCGGCCTGGTAGATCGGCATCGTCGCGTCCGACTCACCGGAGAAGTGACCGCCGATGACACCGAGGAACGAGTTGTCACCCGCGATCTGGTTCGCGAACGGGGTCGCCACCGCCGGGTCACCCTGGGTGTCGAACTCCTGCATGGTGACCTTGCAGTTCGGGTTCGCCTCGTTGAACTGCTTCACGGCGAGCTTCGCGCCGTTCAGCGACGGGATGACCAGACCCGCATTGTCGCCGGTGAACGCTCCGAAGATCGCAATCTTGCCACCGCAGTCGCCCGACGCGGTGCCAGCCTCGCCGCCCGAGTCCTGGCAACCAGCGGCCACGACCAGGGTCGCGGCGAGCGCGGCGGTGCTCAGCGCCCGTACATAGCTTCGCCTCACGGCTTCCTGACCTCCTCCAGATGCGGGCTCGCGCTGACCCGACAACCGGGGACAGCAGCAACCCGCAATTCCACCCACCCCGCAGGGACGCCCCCTGCGTTACGGCTCGTGATGGCGGAGCGTACAGACATGACAGACCGTCTCGGAAGGCCTACTGGCGGGGTCTGCGAAACCGTTACGAAGACGCGCGCGAATCCTCAGATAGTTGTCACAGGTCAATCCGACTTACGGTCCTTAGGTGCCTGCAACGGGGGCGACGAACGGCGTTCGCCGGCTCGCCCACCACGCAATTGACCCGACGGCCGACCGCCCGCGACCCAGCGGTCACCGCGTATTCGATCAGCTACCCAGCGTGATGAGGCCCTGGTCGTCCGGCCTCAAGGTCCAGACGGGACCGGCGCCCACCACAACCCGGCACGCGACCCGTCGTCCACCGCCAGCCACCAGCGGTCCCCGACCGCCACCACCGCCACGTCCCGGTCGGTCCCGGCCGTCGGCGACACCGGAGTCCACACCGGGCGCCACGTCCCGCCCCGGTCCGCCGACTCCCACACCGAATGCCGCTCACCGTCGGCCACCGCGGCCACCAGGCGACCACCGGCCGCGACCAGGCCCGTCACCGACGGGACCCCGGCACCGGCCCGCCGACCGAACGCGCCCGCCGCCACCCACCCGGACGACTCCCGCCGCCAGGCACCGAACGTGCCGCCCCGCAGGCCCACCGCCACCGGCACCCCGTCGACCACCGTGACCCGCTGCAACTCCTCGTAGTCCCGGCCGCCCGGCAGCACCGTCCGCCGCCACGAACGCCCGTCCGCCGACACCCAGACCGCCGGATCCCGGTCGATCCGCCCCGCCGGCAGGACACCGCCCACCGCGAGCCAACCTTCCGGCCCGGCCACCGCGTCGAACGCCCAGCTGACCCCCGCCGCGTCACTCGCCAACTGCGGCGCGCCCTCCACCAGCGCGAACTCCGCGGCATCGGACGACACCCAGGCCGCCGCCCCGCTCGACCGGTTACCCGTGATCAACCAACCGCCCGGACCGCCGGCCAACCGCGACACGTTGACCGCCTTCGGCCCGCCGAACGTCTCGAACGGCGCCTGCACCTCCACCAGACCGCCGTCCGAAGCCTGCCGCCATGTGCTCACCCGCGGGTAACCGTGGGCGCCGCCCACCTTCGCGCCGATCACCGCGGCCACACCGTCGCGGCAGCCCACCGCGTAGAGCACGTTCTGGCGCCCGTAGAACGAATCCGCGCGGACCGGCACACTGCGCCAGGCCACGCCATCCACGCTCGTCCACGCCGCCGGACGGGTGCCGCCCGCGGAATCCGCGACGCCCCCCACCACGAACCAGTGGCCGGCGCAGGCCACCGCGTCGCGCAGCAGCAACCGGCCCGCGGGACCGGGCGGCGCGGGCAGGTCGAGCGACTGCCAACCGACCTCGACCGGCCGTGGCTCGTCGTCGCCGTCCGAGCCACCGGACGTGCAGCCGCCGAGCAGCACGACGACGACACCGAACACCGCGACCACCCGTCGAACGGACACGGATCCGATGCTATCGATCAGGGGTCGCGCGACGCGCCCCCCGACCGTCCGCCCTCAGGAGGCCGGGCGGGTCACCTCACCACCGGCCGTCTCGGCGATGATCCGCTCGGCGACCTCCTTCATGGTCATCCGGTGGTCCATCGCCGTGCGTTGGATCCACTTGAACGCCTGCGGCTCGGTCATCCCGTACGTCGTCATCAGCGCGCCCTTGGCGCGCTCGACCGTCTTGCGGACCTCCAGCCGGTCGGTCAGACCGGCGACCTCCGACTCCAGCGCGGCGATCTCGGAGTAGCGGGAGAGGGCGATCTCCACCGCCGGCACCAGGTCGCTCTTCTGGAAGGGCTTCACGAGGTACGCCATCGCGCCCGCCGCCCGCGCCCGCTCCACCAGGTCCCGCTGGCTGAAAGCGGTGAGGATGATCACCGGAGCGATCCGGGCGCCGGCGATCCGCTCGGCCGCGGCCAGCCCGTCCATGATCGGCATCTTGATGTCGAGAATGACCAGGTCAGGCTTGAGTTCCTCGGCCAGCCGGACGGCGGTCTCACCGTCACCGGCCTCCCCCACCACCTCGTAGCCCTCTTCCACCAGCATCTCGGCCAGGTCCAGCCGGATGAGCGCCTCGTCCTCGGCGATCAGTACGCGCCTGCGCTCGGCATCCGTCTGCGTCTCGGCCACGAGCCCTACCCCCACCAGTCAGAACCCGACACCGCCGTACCGGGTGTCGCAGCCCTTAGCGTAGTGGGTACCCTGATCGGGCTGAACCACAGAAGCCCCTGTACTCCAACCGGAAGAGAGACGGAGCTCAAACCTCCGACAGTGTGGGTTCGAGTCCCACCGGGGGCACCGAATGTCGTACGCACGTTCGACCATCGGCGCGTGCATCCACCCCATCTGAGAGCCCGCGCCCGCGCTCTCCGGGCGCAGGCAACAACATCCGATCGGTGGCGCGCAGCCTCCCGCTGCGCCCCGACGTCGACAATCCGACAGACCCAGCTGCCTACTCATACCTCCTCGGCCTCAACGGGCACCTGGTCACCTCCGCCCGGGTCCCGGTGCTCCGCATCGCGTGCGCCGCGTCCTACCCCGATCTTGTCGAGGCCTGCGCGCAGAGCATGCTCGCCGTGCTCGCCACCCGGGTGCAGCGGATTCAGAAGGTCGGTTGCGTCTCCGTCGAGAGCAGTGGAGCGCACTGGCCCTGCCTGCTCCCCCAGCACGGCCCGGGCCGGAAGCACGAACGGCCGATCGTCCTCGCCGGGTGGCAACGCGAGATCGTCACCGCCCACCCGGGTGATCTCCTGCGGGGCCTGTTCCGGTCCGACGGCGCGCGCTTCGGGAACCGGGTGCGGGTGCGCGGCAAGGATTACGTCCATCCGCGCTACATGCTCAGCAACAAGTCGACCGACATCATGGGCCTCTGTCAGTGGGCGCTGGACCTGCTGGGCATCGCGTGGCGGATGAACCGCCCCGACTCGCTGTCGGTGGCCCGTCGGGATGCGGTCGCCGCGCTCGACCGCCACGTCGGGCCGAAGTCCTGACGTTCCCGGCGGGTCCCCGGTCGTCGGCACCGGTCCGCGTCTCCGGCGGATCACGTCCCGCCGGAGCGTGAGCCTGTCTGTCGGGGGCCGCGGGTCAGACGACGCGGGCGAGCGCCTGGGTGAGGTCGGCCCGCAGGTCCTCGGGGTCCTCCAGGCCGACCGAGATGCGTAGCAGCCCGCCGGCCGGCTTCGCGTCGCCCTCGACGGGGCGGTGGGTCAGCGAGGCGGGGTGCTGGATGAGGGTGTCCACGCCGCCGAGCGACACGGCGTGGGTGATGAGGCGGCAGGCGCCGGCGACGGTCGCGGCGGCGGGTGCGCCGCCGCGTACGTCGATGGCGAGGAGGCTGCCGGTGCCGGACATCTGGCGGCCGACCAGCCCGGCCGGGTCGTGCCGGGAGGGGTGATGCACCTGGGCGACGGCGGGGTGGTCGGCGAGCCAGGCGGCGAGCTTCTCGGCGCCGGCCTGTTGGGCGCGGACCCGCACGGGGAGGGTCTGCAGGCCGCGGTGCAGCAGGTAGGCGCCGAGGGGGTGCAGGATCGCGCCGGTGAGCGCGCGGACCCGGCGCAGGCGGGCGGCCCACTCGGCGTCGCAGGCGACGGCGCCGGCGAGGACGTCGCCGTGGCCGCCGATGCTCTTGGTGGCGCTGTGTAGGACGAGGGTGGCGCCGTGGCGGGCGGGCTGCTGGAGGACGGGGGTGGCGACGGTGTTGTCGACCAGGAGCGGCACGTCGCCGGCGGCGTCGGCGAGGGCGGCGATGTCGACGAGGTCGAGGGTGGGGTTGGCGGGGGTCTCGGCGACGACGAGGGCGGTGTCGGGGCGGACGGCGGCGCGGACCTCGGCGGGCCGGGCCCAGGTGACGGTGGTGCCGAGCAGGCCGGTGGCGAGCACGTGATCGGTGCCGCCGTAGAGGGGGCGGACGGCGACGACGTGCCGGCGGCCGTCGCGGGTGGCGGCGAGCAGGGCGGCGGTGAGGGCGGCCATGCCGCTGGCGAAGGCGACGACGTCGGTGGTGCCTTCGAGGTCGGCGAGCGCGCTCTCGAAGCGGGCGACGGTGGGGTTCCAGAGCCGCTGGTAGACGGCGCTGCCGCCGGCGGGGAGGGGTCCGCCGGTGGCGTTCACATGCCCCCTGTGTCGAATGATGTGCGACTGTTGCCGGCGCTGGACGACGTGGATCGCGCGATCCTCGCCGAGCTGGCGGCCGACGGCCGGCTGCCGAACAACGCCCTGGCCGAGCGGGTCGGGGTGGCCCCCTCGACGTGCCTGTCCCGCACGCGGGTGCTGCGCGAGCGCGGTGCGATCCGTGGTTTCCACGCCGACGTGGACCCGGCCGCGCTGGGGTTGCCGTTGCAGGCGCTGGTCTCGGTGCGGTTGCGGGAGCACGAGCGGCCGGCGGTGGACGCGTTCCGGTCCCGGTCGGTGCGGCTGCCCGGAGTGGTGTCGGTGTTCCACGTGGCCGGTGCGGAGGACTACGTGCTGCACGTGCGGGCCGCGTCGGCGGACGCGCTGCGCGACTTCGTGCTCGATCACCTGGCGGTGGATCCGGCGGTGCAGCACACCCAGACCAGCCTCATCTTCGAGCAGGCCCGCGGGGTGGGTTGAGCGCGAGCGGGAACAAATCCGGCGCGGTACGGGTTGGCCTCGCGTGTGATCGACGTACCGCTCTCCGTTCTTGACCTCGCACCGGTCGCCGCCGGCTCCTCCGCCGGCGAGGCCCTGCGGCACACCACCGAGCTGGCCCGGCGCACCGAGGAGCTGGGTTACCACCGTTTCTGGGTGGCCGAGCACCACAACATGCCCGGCATCGCCAGCTCCGCGCCGGCGGTGCTGCTCGCGCACCTGGCGGCGGCGACCTCGACCATCCGGCTCGGTTCGGGTGGTGTCATGCTGCCGAACCACGCGCCGCTGGTGGTGGCCGAGCAGTTCGGCACGCTGGAGGCGCTGCACCCGGGTCGGATCGACCTCGGCATCGGCCGGGCGCCGGGCACCGACCAGGTGACCGCGTTGGCGCTGCGCCGGACGATGGAGGGGCTGTCGGCCGAGGGGTTCCCGCGTGAGCTGGCCGACCTGATGAACTACTTCAGCGGCGAGGAGCCGGGCCCGATCACCGCCACCCCGGGTCGGGGTCTGCAACCGGCGGTCTGGCTGCTCGGTTCCAGCGGCTTCAGCGCCCAGCTGGCCGGCATGCTGGGGTTGCCGTTCTCCTTCGCGCACCACTTCAGCGCGCAGAACACGCTGCCCGCTCTCACGCTCTACCGGCAGAGCTTCCGGCCGTCGCGGTGGTTGGACGAGCCGTACGCGATGGTGGCGGTCAACGCCGTCTGCGCGGACACCGACGAGCGGGCGGAGTGGCTGGCCGCGCCGGCCGGGCTCTCGTTCCTGAAGCTGCGCTCGGGCCGGCCGGGCCCGCTGCCGACGCCCGAGGAGGCGGCGGAGTACCCGTACACGGAGGTCGAGCGGGAGTTCGTGCTGCAGCGCCGGGAGGGCCAGGCGATGGGCTCCCCGGAGACGGTACGGCGGCAGCTCGGTGACCTGTTGGAGCGCACGGGCGCGAACGAGCTGATGCTCACCACGCTGGTGTACGACGTCGAGGACCGGGTGCGCTCGTACGAGTTGATCGCCGAGCAGGTCGTCGGCGGGCTGCGTCGGGGCGCCTGAAACACGATCTTCACGCTGGCGTCACCCCCGCGACCCGGACGGTACCTAGTTTTGAGTCCGGTGGTGGTACGGCATTTCCGGTCGGGACGGGTCGGAGATGCCGCGGTGTGGCGCACCGGGCCGGAGCTGTGCGGATTCCGCGGCTGCGGCCCGGTGCCTGCCGCCGGCCCGGTGCGGCCCTCCCCTCTTGCGACCCGGCTCGATTGTTGATCGACTCCACGGGTGGCCGAGCACATGGATCCCGAGGAGTTCCGCCGCGCCGGTTACGCGGTGGTGGACTGGATCGCCGACTACTGGTCGACGTTGGGGCAGCGCCCGGTGGTGTCGTCCGACCCGCCCGGGGCCCTCGCGGCGGCGCTGCCGGCCGGGCCGCCGGTGGACGGTGAGGCCATCGACGCGGTCCTCGCCGACCTGGACGCGCTGGTCGCGCCTCGGCTGACCCACTGGCAGCACCCCGGCTTCTTCGGCTACTTCCCGGCCAACACCTCGGGGCCGAGCGTCCTCGGCGACCTGGTCAGCTCCGGGCTGGGCGTGCAGGGGATGCTGTGGGCGACCAGCCCGGCCTGCACCGAGCTGGAGACGGTGATGATGGACTGGCTGGCCGGGCTGCTCGACCTGCCGCGGCGGTTCCGGTCGGACACTCGCGGTGGCGGGGTCATCCAGGACTCCGCGTCGTCGGCCACCCTGGTGGCCACCCTGGCCGCGCTGCACCGGGCCGGCGGCGGCCGCTGGCGGGAGGTCGGCGTCGACCGGCGTTACCGGGCCTACACGTCGACCCACGGGCACTCCTCCATCGAGAAGGCCGCCCGGATCGCCGGGTTGGGCGCCGACGGGGTACGCGCGGTCGAGGTGGACCCGGTCAGCCAGGCGATGCGGCCGGACGCGCTGCGCGCGGCGATCGAGGCGGACCGGGCTGCCGGTGACGTACCGGCGATCGTCGTGGCGACCGTCGGCACCACCTCCACCACGGCTGTCGACCCCCTGCCGGAGATCGGGGCGATCTGCGCGGAATACGGGATCTGGCTGCATGTGGACGCCGCGTACGCCGGTGCGGCCGCGGTCTGTCCGGAGCTGCGCTGGTCGCACGCCGGGGTGGAGTTCGCCGACTCGTACTGCTTCGACCCGCACAAGTGGCTGCTGACCGGGTTCGACTGCGACGCGTTCTGGGTGGCCGACCGGGGTGAGCTGGTCGAGGCGCTGACCGTGATGCCGGAGTTCCTGCGCAACGCGGCGACCGAGTCGGGTGCGGTGCTCGACTACCGGGACTGGCAGGTGCCGCTGGGTCGCCGGTTCCGGGCGCTGAAGCTGTGGTTCGTGCTGCGCTGGTACGGCGTCGAAGGGCTGCGCGCGCACGTACGCCGCGGGGTGGCGTTGGCCGCCCGGTTCGCCGAGCGGGTACGCGCCGACGACCGGTTCGAGCTGGCCGCCGCGCACCCGTTCTCGCTGGTGTGCTTCCGGCTGCGGGCCGGTGACGAGGTCAACGCCGAGCTGCTGGCCCGGGTCAACGGCACCGGCCGGGTCCACCTGACGCACACCCGGGTCGCCGGCCGGTTCACGCTGCGGCTGGCGGTCGGCTCCCCGCAGACCGCCGAGGCGCACGTGGACGAGGCGTGGGCGCTGCTGCGGACCGCCGCCGACGACCTCCTGGCAACCTGAGCGCCGGCACCCGGCGAACGGTGATCGACTCGGGAACCTTGACGTCGGGGTGTCCCGCCACCGTGACACCCCGACGTCACGGATCCCGAGTCGATCTCCTGCCGCCTCCGGGTCAGGAGTCCACCGCGACCGGCAGCCGGCGCGACTGCTCGCCCCCGGTGGCCACGACAGACGCGGCGCCACCGCGGGCTGCCGCAGCGGCGGTGTCGACGACGCCGCTGGTGGGCGCAGGCTCGGCGAGCGCCTGGACGTGGCGGGTGCGGCGGAGCGCCCGGACGGCGAGCGTCAGGGCGGTCAGCCAGCCGGCGGCGAGCAGCCCGTAGACCAGGGCCGACAGCGGGGTCCCGACCTCGCCGGCGCGCAGCAGGGTGCGGGCGTTGGTCAGGACGATCACGCCGCCGACGGCGGCCCCGAGCAGCTGGGCCGGGACGATCCGTACCAGCCAGGCGGCGACCGGTGCGGCGATCAGGCCGCCGACCAGCAGGGCGGCCACGGTCGGCAGGAGGAAACCCTCGGAGCCGAGGCCGATCAGGAAGCCGGCGCTGGCCGCGACGGCCACCACGGTCTCGGCGGTGTCGACCGAGCCGATCACCTTGCGCGGCTCCAGGCGGCCGGAGACCAGCAGCGCCGGCGTGGCGACGGGACCCCAGCCTCCGCCGCCGGTGGCGTCGACGAACCCGGCGACCAGGCCCAGTGGGCCGAGGAACCGCCCCCGCAGGCGGCCCCCGGTGGTTGCGGAGCGCAGCGGCCGGGTGAAGCGCACCAGCAGGTACGCGCCGAGGGTGAACAGGATGGCGGCCATCCACGGCGCGGCCGACTCGGTGGAGAGGGAGCTGAGGACGGTGGCACCGGCGAACGCGCCGAGCGCGCCGGGCAGGGCGATCCGGGAGACCACCCGCCAGTCGACGTTGCCGAACCGCCAGTGCGCGACGCCGGCGGCGAGCGTGGTGCCGACCTCCGCGAGGTGCACCGAGGCGGACGCGGCGGCCGGAGCGACCCCGGCGACCAGCAGCAGGGTGGACGAGGTCAACCCGTACGCCATGCCGAGTGAACCGTCGACCAGCTGAGCGGCGAGCCCGACCAGGGCGAGGACCAGCAGCTTGCGCACGAGGCACCCCCGGGCTTTTCGGCATGACCTATCGACTTGGTCGACAATGCGCCACGGGGGTGCCCCGGTCAAGTCCCCGATCGATGGGTGGGACGCCGTCCGCCCAACCAGGCGCGCCCGCCCAGGTCGAACGGCTCAGGTCGGAGGGGCCGGCTCAGGTCCAGGCGCGCGGGTCGGCGACCAGCTCGGTCACCCGCGGCGGCAGCGTGCCGGCGGCGACGTCGGCCACGGTCACCAGCTCCAGGATCTCCCGCTCGCTGGCCCGCAACGCGATCCAGACCTCCTGGAGGGAGCGGGCGGCGCCGTGGTAGCCGAGGTCCTCCGGTCGCTGTCCGCGTACGTGAGCCAGCGGCCCGTCGATCACCCGGATCACCTCGGCCAGGGAGATCTCCTCCGCCGGGCGGGCCAGCCAGTAGCCGCCCTCCGGGCCCCGCTGGGCGTTCACGACGCCGCCGCGACGCAGCTGCAGCAGGATGCTCTCCAGGAACTTCGGCGGGATCTCCTGCGCCCGGGCGATCTGGTCGGCCGTCACCGGGCGGCCCCGGCCGGGGCCGCTCGCCGTCGCCGCGAGCTCGGCGACGGCGCGGAGGGCATAGTCGACCCGGGCGGAGAGGCGCATGCCGGCAAGGTTAGCGGCCTGGTCAGCGGACCAGGCCGCCGCCCCTGCACGAATCGATCACGCACCCACGCGGCGCAGCAGACCCTCCTGGACCGCGCTGGCGATCTGCTGGCCGTCGGTGGTGAACATGCGGCCGGTGGCCAAACCGCGCGCGTCGGACGCGGACGGGCTCCAGCAGTCGTAGAGGAACCACTCGTCGGCGCGGAACGGGCGGTGGAACCACAGGGCGTGGTCCAGGCTCGCGCCCACCAGGCCACCCGGCCCCCACACCTCGCCGTGCACCGAGAGCACCGAGTCGAGCAGGGTGAGGTCGGAGGCGTACGTCAGCGCGCAGGCGTGCAGCAGCGGATCGTCGGGCAGCTTGCCGTCGATCCGCATCCAGACCCGCTGTTGGGGGTCGGCGGGGCGGTCGCCGGGGCGCACCCAGCCGGGCTCGCCGACGTAGCGGACGTCGATCGGTCGAGGGATCTGCCCCCAGATGCCGAGCCGCTCCGGGTAGCGGGCGAGCCGCTCGGTCATCGTCGGAACGTCCTCCGGCCCCGGCACGTCCGGTGGCGCCGGCGCCTGGTGGTCCAGGCCCTCCTCCGCCCGGTGGAACGACGCCGACATGAAGAAGATCGGCTTGTCGTGCTGGAGGGCCACCGACCGGCGTACCGAGAAGGAGCGCCCGTCGCGGACGTTCTCCACCTGGTAGTCGATCGGCTCGGACGGGTCGCCGGGGCGCACGAAGTAGCCGTGCAGGGAGTGCACGAAGCGCTCCGGGTCGACCGTGCGGCCGGCGGCGACGAGCGCCTGGCCGGCGACCTGGCCGCCGTAGACCCGCTGCGGGCCCACCGGGGGACTCATCCCCCGGAAGGCCATCTCGCCGTTCGGCGTGAGGTCGAGGACCTCCAGCAGCTGGTCCACCGCGGCCTGGCCGACGGCGACCGGCGGGTTGCTCACTGCAGGGCCCGTGCCGACGCCGCGTCCACCAGCGATCCGAGCTGGTGCACCCGCAGCGTGTTGGTGGAGCCCGGGGTGCCGGGCGGGCTGCCGGCCACGATCACCACGTAGTCACCCGGGTTGGCCCGGTTGAGGCCGAGCAGCGCCTGGTCGACCTGGCGGAACATGTCGTCGGTGTGCTGCACGAACGGCATCAGGAACGTCTCGACGCCCCAGCAGAGCGCGAGCTGGTTGCGCACCTCGGGGACCGGGGTGAAGGCCAGCAGCGGGAGGTCGCAGTGCAGCCGGGAGAGCCGCCGGACGGTGTCACCGGTCTGCGAGAACGCCACCATCGCCTTGGCGCCGATGGCCCGGGCGATCGAGGAGGCGGCGACGGTGAGCGCGCCACCGTGCGTACGCGGGTCGTGCTGGAGCCGCGGCACGGCGATCGAGCCGGCCTCGGTGGTCGTCACGATCTTGGCCATGGTGCTGACGGTGAGCACCGGGTACTTGCCCACGCTGGTCTCGCCGGACAGCATCACCGCGTCCGCGCCGTCGAGCACCGCGTTGGCCACGTCCGAGGCCTCGGCGCGGGTCGGGCGGGAATTCTCGATCATGGAGTCGAGCATCTGGGTGGCCACGATGACCGGCTTGGCGTTCTCCCGGCACAGCTGCACGGCCCGCTTCTGCACCAGCGGGACCTGGTCCAGCGGCAGCTCGACGCCGAGGTCGCCGCGGGCGACCATGACCCCGTCGAAGGCCAGCACGATGGCCTCCAGGTGGTCCACCGCCTCCGGCTTCTCGACCTTGGCCAGCACCGGGCGGCGGACGCCCTCCTCGTCCATGATCGAGTGGACGAGCTTGATGTCGTCGGCCGAGCGGACGAACGACAGCGCGATCATGTCGACGCCGAGACCGAGGGCGAAGCGCAGGTCCTCCGCGTCCTTCTCCGACAGCGCCGGGACGCTGACCGCCACGTTGGGCAGCGAGACGCCCTTGTTGTTGGAGACCGGCCCACCCTCGGTGACCAGGACGCGGATGTCGTTGCCGGTGACGTCGATGACCTCGACGGCGACCCGGCCGTCGTCGATCAGTAGCCGATCGCCGGGCTTCACCTCCTGCGGCAGCTTGCGGTAGGTGCAGGAGACCCGCTCCTTGGTGCCGAGGATGTCGTCGCCGGTGATCACGACGGAGTCGCCGGTGCGCCACTCGTGCGGGCCGTCGGCGAACCGGCCCAGCCGGATCTTGGGGCCTTGGAGGTCGGCGAGGATCGCCACCGGCTTGCCGGACGCCTCGGCCGCCTCGCGGACGAGCCGATAGACCGCCTCGTGGTCGGCGTGGCTGCCGTGGCTGAAGTTGAGTCTCGCCACGTTCATCCCGGCCTCTACGAGCCCCCGGATGCGCTCCGGGGAGGAGGTGGCGGGACCAAGAGTGCAGACAATCTTCGCGCGGCGTGTCACGCCCATCAGGCTAGTCTCTCTTCCGGGTCGATCCGGGGGCCGACCCCTTGCGGGCTGCGGAACAATTGTCCAACGTCGCGCGGCATGCGCGCGTCTCGGCGGGTGACACCCCACCGGGGAACGTTGTGACTGCGGCGGGCAACGGCGACCGCGCGCCGGGAATCGTACGCCTCCGGCGTCGGCGCCCACCGGGGTGCTCCCGCACGCCGGTCCAGCTCCGGTGCTCCCGGTCGTCGGGGCGGGCCGGCGCGGCGGGGTCGGGCGGAGGAGCCCCCGGCTCGCTCCCCAGCGACGGGACTCGATGGCGCGACGCTAACACCGAGGGCCGCGCGGCGCCGTCACGATGACGACACCCACCGATGCCTTTCGGCCGTTCAGCTCTCGGTCTTGGCGAGCGGGAACTCCAGCGAGCCGGCCGGGCAGAGGAACGTCATCACGTCCACCCGGTAGAGCCCCGCCTGGACCGCCGGATCGGCCTCCATCACGCTGCGCACGTCCTCCACCGACCCGGTGCGGGCCAGCCCGAACCCGATCGGCGGGTCCGGATTGCGGGCCGGGCCGTCGACCGAGCCGGAGACGAGGATGATTCCGCGCCGTTGCAGCGCCTGCACGTGCTCGGCGTGCTCGGACTGCAGGCGTTGGACCGTCTCGGGCGGCAGCGCCCGGCCGGCGGCGCCGGGATACAGCACGATGCACTCGTACGTGTCGAGCGCGAAGTCGACCTGCGGCACTCCCGTCACTGGCTGCCCCCTCCCGCCGGGTGTCGGGCGGGGCGACCCTCGGTCGACACCGCCGGCACGGGCCCAGCGTCGCACGGCCCGTGGCGGCACAGCGGACGCTCGGCCAATCCGGGCCCCGCCCCGCCCGGTCTCCGCCGGATCGGGCGGTTCCGGTCTCCCCCTGTCGGGTGCGGGTGCTCCGTCCCGCTCCGGCGCCACCGCGCGCCGGGCCACCGGCGTCGGCCGTCGGCCGTCGGCCGCGATCATTCGCCGGCGGGGCGGGGCGGGTGGACCTCGGTGGCCGGCGTCGAGGGGCGCCGGACCAGGTAGCGCAGGTGGGTCACGTGCGGCGAGTCCACCGTGGCGACCCGGTCCAGTTCGATGGGCGCGTCGCCGAGGTGAGCGAACAGGCGGCGGCCCGCGCCGAGCAGCACGGGGGCGAGCTGGACACGGACCTCGTCGACCAGGCCCACGGCCAGGAACTGCTGGCCGACCGCCGCGCCCATGAGGCGTACGTCGCGGTCTCCGGCGGCGGCGGTGGCCCGGGCGAAGGCGTCCCGGACGTCGGTGACGAAGGTGAAGGTGCCGCTCTTCTCGACCCGCTCGGCGAGGGGGTCGTGGGTCAGCACGAAGCAGGGCACCGGAAAGGGGGTGTCGGTCCAGACGTCGATGCCGACGTCGAACGTCCGTCGGCCGAGCACCACCGCGCCGGTGCCCGCCCGCATCCCACGAACGATCTCCGCGTCCACCTCGTTCGCCGAGGCGTCGAAGATCCACTGGTGCAGGCGGAGCCCGCCCACGCCCATCGGGTGCTCCACGCTGACGTCGGGGCCGGCGATGAAGCCGTCCAGCGACATGGTGACGTCCAGCAGTACGCGTGCCATGGCAGCCCCTCGTCGAGCGTCCCGGACCGGCAGGTGTCGACACCGTACCCATCGCGGTGGTGCGGTTCCAGCACGTGACCGAGCGCGGCGCGGTCCGCCGCGCCCGGTGCCGCGTCGCGCGCCGGTGGCCGCGGGCGGGGTCGCGCCCCGCCCGGGGCCGGCCCGGTCAGAGGGCCAGGCAGTTGGGGCGTACGGGGGCGTCGGCCAGCGCGCCGCGGATGACGGTGTACGTGGTGCCGTCGAGCACGAGCCCGAGGTGACCCACCACCCGCAGCGGGCAGTACGACTGGATCAGCACGTTGGTCGCGCCGTCGGCGAGGGTGGCGTTCTGCGTCGGCCGGACCAGTTCGTCCTGCACCGTCCGCACCGTGGTGTAGCGGACCGAGCCGGGGGTGTCGTCGCCGTCGTTCAGGTCGGCGAGGAACGCCGAGCCGATGGTCATCTGCTGGCAGGCGACGACACCGGCGCAGCTGCCGAGGCCGAGGAACTGGAGGATGTTGGCGACGTACGTGCCGTACTGGGGGGTGCCGAGGCTGACGTAGCGCGCGACGGCGGGGGCGCCGCCGAGCCGCTTGAGGTAGTAGCGGGAGACGAGGCCGCCCTCGGAGTGGGCGACCAGGTCGACGGTGGCCGCGCCGGTGGCCGCGCGGACCTGCGCGACGTAGCCGGCGAACGCCCGCGCGGAGGTGGGGATGTCCCCGAGTCCCAGCCCGGGCAGTTGGTAGATGTACACCCGGAAGCCGTCGGCGCGCAGCCGGGCGGCGAGCGGCTCGTACGCGACGGCGACGCCGCTGAGGCCGCCGACGACGATGACCGGACGGGCCGCGGCGGCGCTCACGGCGGCGGCGTCCGTGGCGGTGGCTTCGGGGACCGCGGCGGAGGCGGGAGGGGGTGCCGCGGTGGCGGTGGCCGCGGACGGCGCGGCGAGGACGGCGCCGACGGCGAGGGCGAGGGCCAGGGCGGTCTTTCGGAGCAGCATGGCTGCACCTCCGGTGGGAGGCACCCGGCGTTACCGGGAGGACGGGTGGGGGTGTCCGGTCGACCGTGGATCGATGATGGGGTTAACAATTCAGAAACGTCAATGACAAGTTACGCGCCGGTAACTGTTGTCCCGGCGAGCGCACGATCCGGCATATCGGGCCGCGTTCCGCCGACCGTCCACAGTCGCCGGCGCGGTCGCGACGGCGCGCGCGTCCGCCGCACCCGGGACGCGGCGGAAGGTGGCATGCTGTGCGCCGTGCGCGTCAAGGAGGCCCCGGACGGGCGGCTACGGGTGATGCCGTGGTGGCTGGTGCTGCTGGGCCTGCTCCTCGCCGCGCTGCTGGGCTGGCTGGTCCTGGACTGGCTGCTCGGCGAGGCCGACCGCGCCAGCCAGCCCGACACCCGGGCCACCCTGCGGGTCGACGCGATCCGCACCGGTCTGACCGTGGTGGCCGGCACCGGCGGCGGGCTCGCGCTGCTGCTAGCCGCCCGTCGGCAGTGGATCGGCGAGCGGGCACAGCGGCACCAGGAGGCGGTCGCCGCTCGCGACCAGGAGCACCGGGAGCGGGTGCAGGCGCACACCGAGGCGGTGGCCGCGGCCGCCGAGCGGCACCAGGAGCGGCTGGCCGCCGCTGCCGAACACGACGCCGGTGAGCGCCGCCTGACCGAGCTCTACACGCGCGCGGTCGAGCTGCTCGGAAGCGACAGCGCGGCCGTACGCCTCGGCGGGCTGCACGCCCTGGAGCGGCTCGGCCAGGACCACCCGGCCCAGCGTCCGACGATCGTGGCGGTGCTCTGCGCGTACCTGCGGATGCCGCCGGCCGACGGCGAGCCGCGCGAGACGGAGGTGCGGCGCAGCGCGCAGCGGGTGCTCACCCGGCGCCTGCGACCGGGCGACCCGGCCCACTGGCCGGGCACGGTGCTCGACCTGAGCGGCGCCCGGCTCGACGGGTTCGACGCCAGCGGCTGCGAGTTGGTCGACGCGGACTTCTCCGGGGCGGTGTTCGACGGGGCCACCACGTTCGCCGGCGCCACCGTGCGGGGGCGGCTGCGCCTCGGCGCGGTCCTCGCCGACGCGGTCCTGGACGACCTCGCCGGGGACGGCGAGGTCGTGCTCGACGACGCGCGGTTCACCGGGCGGGCCAGCTTCGACCGGGCCCGGTTCGGGGGCGGCCTCTCCTGCCGGCGGGCCGCGTTCACCGAGCGGGCGTCCTTCCGGGGCGCCGGCTTCGACCGGCCGACCAGTTTCGACGCCGCCCGCTTCGAGGACGGGGCCACGTTCGCGGAGGCCGCGTTCGCGGGTGGCCTGTCGATGGAGCACACCGAGTTCGCCGGGCACGCCGACTTCCGGGGCGCCGGCTTCGCCGACATGGCGCTGTTCCGTTGGACGGTGTTCGCGGCCGAGGCGTGGTTCGAGCGGGCGCGCTTCGCCGGGGCGGCGAACTTCGGCCGCGCCCGCTTCCAGGGCCCGGCGAGCTTCGAGGGGGCGCGGCTGCACCGGCCACCGCAGGTCGACCAGGCCCGGGCCGCCGCCGGCGTCGCGCACGTGTGGCCGGAGGGCACGACGGTGCGGCGGCTCGACGACGAGTGGCTGGTGCTGGTCGACCGCTGAGGGTCAGCGCGGTCCGGTGTAGCGCACCCCGTCGAGGGCCATCGCCAGCACCCGATCCCGCTGGGCCGGCTCCATGAACTGGTAGGCGGTGATGCCGCTGATCAGCCGGATGACGTCCTCGAAGCTGGCGTCCGGCCGGGCCACCCCGGCGTCCTGCGCCCGGCGCAGCAGCGGCTCGCCCGCCGCGAAGATCTCGATGCGGCAGGTGCGGAACACGTCGGAGTCGTGGATCAACTCCTCGGCGAGGGCCCGCTTCGTGGCGGCGTACGCGACGAAGCGGTGCAGCCAGGCGACGAGCGCGTCCCACGGCGGCAGGTCGGACAGGTCGGCGGCCGATCGGCTCAGCGCCTGGACCTCGTCGACGTAGACCGCCTCGAACAGATCCCGGCGGCTGGGGAAGTTGCGGTAGAGGGTGCCGATGCCGACCCCGGCCCGCCGGGCGACCTCCTCCAGCGACGCGCCCGTCCCGCACTCGCCGAAGACGGTGCGGGCCGCGGCGATCAGCGCGTCGTAGTTGCGCCGGGCATCGGCCCGCTTGGGACGCCGCAGGAAGACCTCTCCCAGCTGGTCGGCGCTGGTCATGACGCGCGTCACCTCTTCTCGGTTGCAACCGGAGGGCTACCTCCGCTAGCTTAATGGAGGCACCCCTCCGGAAAAGACCGGAGCCGTGCCTCCGGATAGCGTACTCCGGGATTCGCTCCCTCCCCACTCGTACCCATTGGAGTTCCCTCCGTGATCGAGACCACCCGGCGCGGCTCGCGCCGGCTGACGTTCCTCGTGCTCGCGGCCGGCGCCGGATTCTTCGCGATGCTCCAGTCGCTGATCACCCCGGTGCTGCCCACGATCCAGCACGACCTGCACACCTCCCAGAACACCGTGACCTGGGTGCTGACCGCGTACCTGCTCTCCGCGTCGATCTTCACCCCGATCGTCGGCCGGATCGGCGACATGGTGGGCAAGGAGCGGATGCTCGTCGCGTCCCTGCTCGCCCTCGCGTTCGGCTGTCTGCTCGCCGCCATCGCGCCGAACATCTGGGTGCTGATCATCGCCCGGGTCGTCCAGGGCATGGGCGGCGCCGTGTTCCCGCTGTCGTTCGGGATCATCCGCGACGAGTTCCCCGCCACGCGGGTGAGCTCCGCCGTCGCGTCGATCTCGGCGATCGTCGCCGCCGGCGGTGGCCTGGGCGTGGTGCTCGCCGGCCCGATCGTCGCGGTCCTCGGCTACCGCTGGCTGTTCTGGATCCCGATGGCGATCGTCGGGCTGACCGCCCTCGCCGCGTACCGGTTCGTGCCCGAATCGCCCGTTCGCGCGCCCGGCCGGATCAACTGGCTCGCCGCCGGGCTGCTCTCCGGCTGGCTGGTCGCGCTGCTGCTGCCGATCAGCCAGGGTGCCGCCTGGGGCTGGACCTCCGGTCGCGTGCTCGGCCTGCTGGCGCTGGCCGCCGTGCTCTTCGTCGGCTGGGCGCTGGCCGAGATCCGCTCCACCAACCCGCTGATCGACATGCGGATGATGCGCCTGCCCGGCGTCTGGACGACCAACCTGGTCGCCCTCCTCTACGGCGGTTCGATGTTCGCCGTCTACGCCTTCCTGCCGCAGTTCGTGCAGACCCCGACCTCCGCCGGCTACGGCTTCGGCGCGAGCATCAGCCAGGCCGGCCTGCTCATGCTGCCCATGCTCGTCGCGATGTTCGTCGCCGGCATCGCCGCCGGCCGCCTCGAGGCGCGGTTCAGCGCCAAGGCCCAGCTCGCGACGGGCGCCGCGTTCAACGTGGTCGCCTCGGCGATGCTGGCGGTCGCGCACGACAGCCGCCTGGAGGTCGCCGTCGCCGGCGGGCTCGTGGGCCTCGGCATCGGGCTCGCGTTCGCCTCGATGGCGAACCTGATCGTGGCCAACGTCCCGGCGTCGCAGACCGGCGTCGCGACCGGCATGAACGCCAACATCCGCACCATCGGCGGCGCGATCGGCGCCGCGGTGGTCAGCGGCGTGATCACCGCCCACCCGCAGGCGAGTGGACTGCCCCGTGAGGCCGGTTTCACCATGGGCTTCCTGCTCCTCACCGCGATCGCCCTCGCGGCGGCGGTGGCGGCGTTGGCCGTCCCCTCCGGGCGCCGGGCGCGCGGGCCGCGCCGGCCGTCCGCCGCGACGATCGTCGAGTCGGAGCTGGCCGCCGAGTTCGCGACCATGCCGTCGACCCGGTGACCTGACCCGACAGCGGGGGGGGGGGGGGGGGGCCCCCCCCCCCCCCCGCCCCCCCGCGCCCCCCCCCCCCCCCCCCCCCCCCCCCCCCCCACGGCGCCACGCCCGGCCACCACCACGTACGTGGGAATGATCCCGTCTCACGTCTC
>NZ_JBITMV010000004.1:0-238942 GCF_044466625.1 Micromonospora sp. NPDC049366 | reverse complement strand
GGCCCGGCGGCCCGCCGGCCGCGCCTGGGGGGGGGGGGGGGGGGCCGGGGGGGGGCCCCCCCCGGCCGCCCCCCGGGGGCCCCCCCCCCCCGGGGGGCCCGGGGGGGGCCCCCCCCCCCCGGGGCGCCCGCGTATCCGGATCCCGCTCCCACCCGCGAAGCACGCCGGCCGCTCAGAAACGGATCGTCTGCAGGCCGGAGCGTCCACCGGAGGTGGTGACCAGCCCGTCGTCGACGCGCAGGATGCCGTACGCGCCCTCCAGCTCGAACTGCCCGGAGTCGCCGGCCGGCACCACCCGCCAGATCTGGGTGGCGTCGTCCACCTCGCACGGCACGAGCGTCAACGGCGGCGCCGGGGTGGCCGCCACGCACTGGTTGCCGAACGCCCCCGCAACGATCTGCACCCGGTTGACGGCGGCCGTCGGCGCCGGGTGGAGCACCATCTCCGTCGAGTCGTCCTTGGCGGTGCCGGTGAAGTCGACCGTGCCGTCGCCCCGGAGCTGCATCCAGCGGTCGACGCCGTCGTCCGCCACGTCGATCAGCACGCCGGTCTGCAGGTCGACACCGAGCTGCCGCAGCTGGGAGACGTTCGAGGTGACGTTCCCGGTCGGCCGCGGTCCCGGCCGGGCGGTGATACCCGTGGACGGACTGGTCGAGGTGCTCGGTGTCACCGCCGGTTCGAAGGGGCGGCCCTGGTCGCCACCGCGGTTCATCGCGAGGCCGGCACCCAGCGCGGTGACCAGGAGGACGGCGAACGCCGCGCCGACCGCCCGGTTGCGGCGTCGACGTCCGGCCCGGCGCCGGATCTCGCCCGCCGACGCGACCGTCGCGCCGCGCTCCACCCGGTCGGCGTACGCGCGCATCCCTTCCTGCAGATGGTCGTCAGGCATCACGGTGCTCCCGGCCCGTCTCGTAGGTGTCGCGGTCGGTCAGGTGGCCGGCGAGGGCTCTGCGCCCTCGGGCCAGCCAGGTGGTGATGGTTCCGGCCGGGATGCCGGTCTCGGCGTGTATCTCGGCGACGGTGAGTCCGACGAGATGGTGCAGCACGATCACCCGACGCTGACCGGCGGGAATCCGGCGCAGCGCCCCGACGATCGCCACGTGGTCGGGGTTGAGCTCGTCCACGTGGTCGTCGGCGGCCTCGCGGCGGTGGGCGTGCAGCCGGTTCACCGCCTTGCGCCAGGTGCTGACCGCGTGCCGGTAGGCCACCTGACGCACCCAGGCCTCCGGGTTGTCGTACTGGCTGATCCTGTGCCATCGGTTCCAGGCGCGCAGGTACGCCTCCGCCACCGAGTCCTCCGCCTCCGCCTGGCTGCCCACCATCAGCGAGACGTGGGCCAGCACCCGGCGGGACGAGGCGGCGTAGAAGGAGTCGAAATCCTCGGGGTCGCGCATGGAGCCGGCCGTCCTCAGTCCGCGTACGTGAGGGTCTGCAGGCCCGTACGCCCCGACGCGCCGGTGGTCAACCGGCCGTCCTCGACCCGCAGGATGCCGTGGGCGCCGCGCAGCTCGAACTGACCCGAGTCCCCGGCCGGGATGACCTCCCAGAGCTGGGCTGCGTGACCCGTTACGCACTCTTCCAGGCGCAGCGCCGCGCCGGCGGTGTTCACGACGCAGTAGCCGGCACCGGCCTCCTCGCTCCAGAACAGCGGCTTCAGCAGGACCCGGTTCCGCTCGGCGACGGGGGCCGCCGTCAGCGACATCATCGTCGTGCCGGTGCGCTCGCTGCCGGTGAAGTCGACGGATCCGTCCCGTGCGACCTCCAACCAGCGGTCGACACCGTCGTCCGCCACGTCGATCAGCACCCCCGCGTCGAGGGCGATGCCGAGCCTGCGCAGCTGCGACACGTCGGAGGCGCGGGCGCCGGTCGTCCGCGTCGCGGTCGGCGTCGCCGGAGCCGTCGTGGCGGCCTCCGCCGGCGGCGACGACCGGCCCGCCGGCTCGGCCGGGGAGGAGAACGAGGCTTCCACTGAGCCACCGACGGTCCGGCCGCCGGTGTTCCCGGCGCATCCGGCGGACAGGACGACGCCGGTCAGGGCGACGACTCCGAGCGCGATGGGTCGCATGGCATTCCCTCCGTAGGGGGTGGGGATGTTTCGCGACAGACACGCATCGCCCGCGAGGTTGAGTTCAAAGCGACGATCACAGAAGGATAACGACGAAGGGGTGCCCGGCCGCCCCACGCCGGCTCGCCTTCCGTGCTGCGCGGATGGGTCAGCGCAGGCCGCGGACGGCCAGCAGGTAGGCGCAGTAGGTCAGCGGCACCAGCACGAAGCAGATCAGGAAGCCCAGCAGGACGTGCCGGGGCGGGGTGCCGGCCACCGCGGCGGGCTTCCCCCAGCGCCCGAGCACCAGGAACCCGGCGATCAGCGAGGCGGCCGGCAGGCCGGCGCACATCCACGCGTACAGCGTCCCGAGGTCGACCACACCGACCCCCGAGGCGAGCACCAGGGCCAGCATGAGCACCACGCCGACGGCGGCGCAGCCGGCGTACACCGCGACCGCCCGCGCCAGCGTCGACCACGTCGGCAGCAGCACCGGCCGCTGCGCCAGCAGCTCCACCTGATGCGCGTGCCGGTCGGCCTCGTCGGCGTGCCGCCGGGCCAGCTCCAGCTCCGCGACCGGGTCGGCCGCCGCGCCACGCGGCGCCGGGATCCCGGCCTCCGTCGCGTTCTCGGCCGCGGGCAGCGCCAGCCGCGTCTCCCCCGCCGTCACCTGGGGGTACGCCCCGCCCCCCGGCCGCCCCAGCGCGGCGGCTGCGCCGCCGGCACCCACCGCACCCGGTCCCGGGTGGGTGTTCGTCGGGTCCGGCCCGGGGCCGGCGGCCGGGGCGTGCGGCGGCTCGGTGTGCGGCGGCCGTGGGGCCGGTGGGCTCACGGGCGCGGGCGACACCGGCGCGGACGGACCCGGGGGTTGCGCCGCCGGCGGGGGTGCGTCCAGCGGGCCGGTGGGCGGCCCCGGGGGCGGTGGGGCGACCCCGATGCCCCGGCCGAGCTGGTCGAGGCGCTGCCCCTGGGCGGTGAGCCGCTGGTGCAGGTAGTCCACGCCGGCCCGCAGGTTGCGGCGCCGCTCGGTCTCGGCGGCGGCGTCCCGCTCGCCGGTGCGGCGGTGCTCGGCGAGCTGCCGGGCCAGCGCCGCGTACTCCTCGAAGCTCACCGTCAGTCCTCCCCGGCCAGCTCGTGGGCGTCCCGGGCGAACGGCACGATCAGCTTCGTGCGCTGGTCGTGCCGGTCGACCAGCAGCGCCCGGTCGGGCCGGGGCGTGTAGGCGAGGTCGTGCACGCCGAGGTGCAACCCCAGCTCGGCGCCGGGCACGTTGAGCGCGACCAGGCAGGCGATCTCGTCGCGGTTCTGCGAGCCGCCCAGGTCGTCGGCGAGCCGCCGCAGCCCACGCCACCAGCCGAGCAGGTGCACGCCGTGGCCCGGCCCCTGGTGCAGCAGGGTGCGCAGGTCGTCCAGGCCCGAGCGGAACGTCTGCGGGTCGGGCGCGCCGAGCACCGTCGAGGCGGCGTCCATCCCGAACCCGACCACGAACGTCCGGCCGGCCGACAGCCCCTCCGGCGCGGCGCCGGCCGCCGGGTTCGGCCCCGCCGGCGCGCTCACAGCCCCCGGGTTCGGCCCCGCCGGCGCGCTCACGGCCCCCGGCAGGCCGCTGCCGGTCGGCGGCGACGGGGAGCCGGCGTCCGCCGCGGCCAGGGCGGCGATCCGGGCGCGCAGGGACGCGGCGTCCAGCCGCTCGACGGAGTGGCCCGCGGCGGCGAGCGCGGCCTCGGTCTCGTCGGCCACCTCGTCGGCGGCGGCGACCAGCGGGGCGAGCAGGAACCGGCACTCGCCGGGCGCGTGCTGTCTGGCCAGGCTGAGGGTCGCCGCGCGCAGCACGTCGGCACCCGCCACCGAGGTGCCGACCACCGCGAGGTGCCGGCCGGGCGTGGTGTCCATGATGAACATCGCGGTGCTGCCGTGGACGTCGACGGTCCGGCCGACGAGGGCCAGCGGGCGGCGACCGCCGGGGCGTAGACCGGCGAAGGTGGGGTCGTCCGGCAGCCGCGCGGCCTCGTAGCCCCTGAAGACCGCGGGCGGGCGGGCACCCGTCGGCCGGGCCTGCCACAGCTGGTGCCGCAGCCGGGTCAGGTCCACCGCGGCCGCGTGCGCGTCGGGAAAGCGGACGACGGTGTCCGCGCCGACCGCACCGGCGGCGGTGTTGACCACGGCCGCGCCGATCGGCAGCGCCGCGGCGGCGGCGTTGCCCTGGTCGAGCACGCCCCCGCCACCGGGCAGCGCGACGCGCAGCGCGAACTGCCCGAAGATCGCCTCGGCCCGGCCGTAGAGCGCCTCGATGCCGGTCATGCTCTGACTGGCGAGCACCAGGTGCACCCCGTACGAGCGGCCCTTGCGGGCCAGCTCCTCCAGCAGGTCGACGGACTCTCGGGCCAGCGCGTCGTTGCCGGCGAGCAGCACGTGGAACTCGTCGACAACGGCCACCACACGCGGTACCGGGGTGTCCCGGGGCAGGTCGGCGAGTTTCGTGACGCCGTGCCGTTTGAGCAGGGTGGCCCGCCGGTGCAGCTCCCGGCGCAGCTCCCGGAGGACGGCGACGCCGTACTCGCGGTCGGACTCGATGCCGACGGCCCGGGCGTGCGGCAGCCAGGACGGGTCCCGGCCGGTCGGCACGAACTCGGTGAAGCTGACCCCCTCCTTGAAGTCGAGGAGGTAGAGCTGCAGCTCGGCCGGCGAGTAGCGGGCCGCCAGCCCGTAGAGGACGTCAAGCAGGAAGACCGTCTTGCCGGCGCCGGTGCGCCCGCCGACGAGCCAGTGCGGGGTGGCGTCGTCGAAGGCGACGGTGACCGGCTCGCGGCCCGCCCGGCCGACCACGGTACGCAGACCGTTGCCCGCCGACTCCGCCCACCGCCGCTCGGGCAGCAGCTCGGCGAAACCGACCGCGTCGCCGCGTCGCACGGCGGCGCCGAGGTGCTCGGCGAGGGCTCGTACCGAGGCGACCGGCGGGTCGCCGTCGAGGGTCACGGGGGCGGCGAGGCCACCGCCGTCGGCGCTGAACGGGACGCCGGGCGGGTCGCCGACGTGCGCGTACGGCCCGGTCAACCGCACCGCGGTGGTCGCGCCCAGCGGCGGCGCCGGGTCGCCGGGACCGGCGGCCGGGTGGCCGGCGACCAGGACGCAGACCGCGGCGGCCGGCCCGGCGTGGGTGAGCGCGGCCAGCCGGGCCAGCTCCCGCGCCGGCGGGGCCGCCGCCGCGACGACCAGCAGCAGAGGTACGCCGCCGGGGGTGCCGTGCTGCGCCGACCGGGCGTGCCGTTCGGCGGCGTCGAGCAGCGCGGTGACCTCGTCCGGCGTGGTGGCGGGCGGCTCGAGCACGCCCGCGTCGAGCAGGGGGCGCAGCGGCCCGAAGGTGGCGCCGAGCGCGGCGGTGTCGATGCCGACCACCCGCACCTCGCCGGCCGGCGCGGTGGCGAGCAGCCGCAGCACGAGCGCGCGGAGCAGCCCGGCGACCCGGGGGTCGCGGGCGTCGGTGTCCACCGCCAGGTGGTGGCCGGCGCCGAGGGGCACCAGCACCGGGAACGCGCCCTCCGGGGTGGACGCCTCGCCGAGCCGGACCGGAACCGGCGCGACCGCGACCGGGGCGGCGCCGGGGGTCGGGGTGGCGAGCGCGCCGCCGACCTCGGCGAGCCGGGCGACCAGCGGCCGCACGGCGGGCGAACCATCCGGAGTGGACGACGTGGGTTCCGCGTCGATCGCGGCGCGGGCGGCGTCGAGGTGCGCCCGGGCGGCCCGGTGCGCCGTGACGGCCTCCCGGTACGCCGACGCGAGCCTGCCCACTGTCCGCCTCCCCGCCGCGTCCCGGTGTCCGTCGAAGACCCTAACGGACGCCCGCCGTAACGGGACAGCACCGCGACGCGCGGCGCGGCGCGGGCGGCGTGGCGCGGCGCGGGCCGGCGGTCGGTGGGGCATGACGGACCTCCACAGGGCACTCCGGTGGTCGCGTACGGGGCGGACACGTTTATGGATGTCGATTAGGTTTACGGGGCGAACACCCCGACGGAGGGAGTCCACCTCGTGCGACGAAGTCTCCGGGCGGCCATCGCCGTCCTGACCCTCACCGGCGCCGGCACCGTCGCCACCGGCGCCCCCGGCCACGCCGCCCTACCGGGCTGGGGCCGGCCGACCATCACCACCGCCGCACCGCAACCCGGCGGCCCGGGACTGGGCGACACCTACTTCCCGGACTACGGCAACGGCGGCTACGACGTCGCGCACTACGACGTCCGCCTGCGCTACGACCCCGACACCGACCGGCTCAGCGGCACCACCACGATCCTGGCCCGGGCCACCCAGGACCTCTCCCGGTTCAACCTGGACTTCCTGCTCGACGTCGATTCGGTACGGGTCAACGGCTGGGCCGCCACCACGACCACCGAAGGCGTCCACGAGCTGGTGGTGACGCCGTCGCGCACCATCACCAAGGGGCAGGACCTCACCATCGTGGTGCGCTACGCGGGCGTGCCGTCGGAGACCCTGGTCGGCGGCTACACCGGCTGGACGCGTACCGACGACGGCGCGATGGCGGTCAACGAGCCGGAGTCGGCCTGGTGGTGGTTCCCCAGCAACGACCACCCCCTGGACAAGGCGACCTACGACATCTCGGTGTCGGTGCCGACCGGCGTCGAGGTGATCAGCAACGGGGTGCAGCCCCGGCCGCCGCTGGCCGAGGCGGGCAACCGCACCCGGTGGAGCTGGCGGACCACCTCCCCCACCGCCACCTATCTCGCCTTCCTCGCCATCGGCCAGTACGACATCGTCACCGACACCGCCCCGAACGGGCAGCCGGTCGTCAACGCCTATAGCGCGACGCTGGGCGAGCTGGGGCCGGCCGCGCGAGCCAGCGTCGAGCGCACGGCCGAGATCGTCGAGTGGGGCGCCGGGCTCTTCGGCCCGTACCCGTTCGAGGCGCAGGGCGGCGTCGCCGGGCCGGTCGACGGCATCGGTTTCGCGCTGGAGACGCAGACCCGACCGGTCTACGGGCCGGGCTTCTGGCGCCGCGGCGCGAACACCTCGGTGGTCGTGCACGAGCTCGCCCACCAGTGGTTCGGCGACTCCGTGTCGCTGGCCCGCTGGCAGGACATCTGGCTCAACGAGGGCTTCGCCTCGTACGCCGAGTGGCTGTGGTCGGAGGAGCAGGGCGAGGGCACCGCGCAGGAGCTGTTCGACTTCGCCTACGCCAGCTACCCGGAGGATTCGGGCTTCTGGCAGGTGCGCCCGGGTGACCCGGGCCCGAGCAGCATCTTCGACGCCGCCGTCTACGACCGGGGAGCCATGGCGCTGCACCAGCTGCGGCTGGCCGTCGGCGACGACGCGTTCTTCGCGATCCTGCCGGCCTGGACCGCCGAACACCGCTACGGCAACGGCACGATCGCGCAGTTCCAGGCCCTCGCTGAGCGGATCTCCGGGCTCGACCTGGACGACGTCTTCACCACCTGGCTGTTCACCGCCGGCCGTCCCGACGTGCCCGGGTCGGCGGCCCGCAAGGCGGCGCCGCCGGTGGAGCCGACGTCGTGGGCGAAGATCCGTGAGGCGCACCGCCTCCTGGTCCGCTGAGCACGGGGTGCCCGCCGTCGCGTCGGCGGCGGGCGCCCCGGTGACCGGGTGCTGGGTCGGCGGCGGCCGCTGTGGCGACCGGACACCGGTCAGTCGGCAGCGGCCGCCGGCTCGGCCACCGGCCGGGTCGGCCGCCAGCCACCCTGGACGGCCTCGATACGACGGATGTGCCGGTAGGCGAACCACAGCGGCGGGAAGGCACCGACGGCGAACGAGAGGTCGATCAGCGTCCAGAACCACGGGATGTCCCGGATCGGACCGCAGATCAGCGCCAGTGGCACGATGCCGGCGCAGGCGATCATCCCGAGCTGGACCACCCAGACGTTGCGCACCGGGTCACGCAGCGGCCCCCAGAACGCGACGGCGAGCACCAGGTGAGCGAAGGCGAGCCAGTCGGTGCCGTAGAGCATGAACGGATAACGGTCACCGGTCTCCACCAGGCCGACGTGGACCCGCTCGATCCAGGCGACCAGGGCGGGTGCCTGGTCGGCGAACGGCTCCAACGCCCGCAGCAGCCAGCGGACCTCGATCTCCAACGGGAACGCGGTCACCCCGCTGAGAAACAGGCCCACCACCACGACCCACAGCCACCGACGGATCCGTCGGACACGCTCCTCGATCTCCACGCCCGCAGCGTAACGATGATCTCCGTTGCGCCGGATCCCGAAGACGCGTCCGCCGACGACGCGGTTCATGGCCTTGCCCACAGCGGGCGCCGCGACGGCGGGCCAGGGCCACGCGACGGCCGAACGCCGACATCGGTCGGTGCCACCGGTAGCGGTCGACGCCACCGGCATGCGACGCCACCGGCATGCGTCGCCGCCGGCATGCGTCGCCGCCGGCATCGGTCGCCGCCGGCATCGGTCGGCACCGCCGGATGGGCTCGGCAGGCAGCCGCCGGCCGGTGCTGGATGCTGTCGAGCTGCCCCAGATCTGGGGCAGCTCGACAGGACGTCAGGGGGTCGACCGTGCCCCGGGCGGTCGCGCGGAGGGCCGGCCCAACGCGACGGCGACCCCGGGATGCGACCTACCGCGGGGGCGGCCGCCACGACCGGCCGGAACCCTCGGCCGGGAGCCGGTTGCGGCCCTCCATGCGACCGCTCAGCCGGCGCGCGGGGCCTCCGCCGTCACCGAGACGACCGCTCAGCCGGGGAGCGGGGCCTCCGCCGTCACCTCGGCCGCCGGGGTGGGCGTCCCCCGCCGTTGGTCGGGGATCCGGACCGGTGTCGGGCCGGTGCGGCCCGGTGCCGGCACGGGGCGGCCGGCGGCGCGGCGGGCCTGTCCGGTGCGGGCGACGGGCAGCGGGTTGCGGGGCGGTCGGACCGACGGCACGACCGCGGGCGCCGGGCGGCGGACCCGGGCGGCGGCGGGGCCGACGGCGCGGACGGCGGTCGACGCGAGCCGGCCCACCGGGCGGCGGACCGCGGGCACCGCCTGGGCGACCCGGTGCCGCAGCCGGCCGCCGCGCAGGCGGTCCAGGGCGATGGCGGCGGCCACGGTGGCGACGGCCGCGATCGCGCCGGCCAGGACCAACGTCTGGCGGGGCCCGGCGTGCTCGGAGAGCCAGCCGAGCAGCGGCGCGCCGACGGCGGCGGAGACCGAGCCGGTGACCGCCAGGGCGGCCAGCACCCGACCGCGCATCAGGTAGTCGGTGTCGAGTTGGGCACGGGCCCCGACCGTGGTGTCGATGACCACGGCGGCGGCGGCGATCGGCAGGATGATCGCGGCGAAGCTCACCGTGCCGGGCGCCAGGCCGGCCACGATCTGCAACGCGCTGGCGAGCAGGCCGGCGCCGACCAGGACGCCGTAGCCGAGCTCCTGCCGGCGCGCGGCGACGAGGGCGCCGAGCACCGTGCCGACGGCGAAGACGGTGGAGAGCACGCCGTAGCCGGAGGCGCCGGCGTGCAGCGGCCCGTCGCTCATCGCGGCCATGGTGACCTGGTAGTTGCGGCCGAGGCTGCCCAGCACGAACGACAGGGCCAGCGCGACGAGCACCACCGGCTGACGCCGGAGGTAGGCGAAGCCGGCCCGGATGCTGCGGTCCGCCCGGGTGGTGGTGGGTTCGGCCGCCGATTGCCCGACGTGCCGCTCCCCCTCGCGGACCAGGAACAGGGCGGCGACGACGGCGACGAAGCTCGCCGAGTTGATCACGAACAGGAGCGCGGGGCCGACGGCGGCGACCACCACCGCGCCGACGCTCATTCCGAGAATGCGACCGGCGGAGTTGGTGAGCGAGCCCAGCGCCAGGGCGTTGCCGAGGGTCTCCCGGTCCACCAGCGTCGAGGCCCACCGACCCATCACCGGCCCCTCGATGGCCGAGATCGCGCCGGTCACGAGCGAGATCGCGTAGATCGCCGGGAGGCCACCGGCCCCGGTGACGGCGACCAGCGCGAGACCCGCCGCCAGCGCGGCGTGGGCCGCCTGGGCGGCGATCAGCAGCGGCCGGGCCCGCAGGCGGTCGGCGAGCGCCCCGCCCCACACGCTGAGCAGCAGCGTGGGGAGGGCCTGGAGCAGCACGGCGAAGCCCATCGAGGTCGCCGAACCGGTGCGCGCCAGCACGAACCAGTTGACGCCCAGCACCTGCATCCACGTACCGATGACGGACACGAACCCGGCGCCGGCCCAGATCCGGTAGTTCCGGTGGCGTAGCGCGGCGAACGTGGCACCAGTGGCCACGACAAACCTCCCCGACCCGACGGTCCTGACGACAGGCCGTCCCCCCGTCGGTTCCGGCCGTCGGCAAGTGTGGCGCACTTGCCCCGATTTGCCCACGTTCGTGAGGCGGCTCACGCGACGTCGCCCCGGCCCTGCGGGGGCCGGGGCGACGGTCGGTCGGGTCAGCGGGCGGCGAGCGGCTGGGCGCCCGGGTCCACCGGAGCCGGCAGCGGCGTACCACCGCCGAGGTACGCGTGAATGCCGGCCGCGGCCGCGCGCCCCTCGGCGATCGCCCAGACGATCAGCGAGGCACCTCGGTGCATGTCCCCGGCGACGAACACCCCGTCGGTGCCGGTCTGCCAGTCCGGCCGGGCGTCCACCGCACCGCGGGGGTTGCGGGTCACCCTCAGCTGGGTGAGCAGCGGCTGCTCCTCGGTGCCCTCGAAGCCGATCGCCAGCAGCACCAGGTCGGCCGGCAGCTCCCGCTCGGTGCCGGGCACCACGGAGACGATCCGCCGGCCGTCGCGCTTCTCCACGGTCACCTCGGCGATGCGTACCGCCCGCACCTGGCCGGTGCCGTCGTCGACGAACTCCTGCACGGCCACCGCGAAGACCCGCTCGCCGCCCTCCTCGTGCGCCGGGTAGCTGCGCAGGATCCACGGCCAGGTGGGCCACGGGTCGCGCTCCTCGTCGCGGGCCGCCGGCGGCTGCGGGTAGAGGTCGAGCTGGTGTACGCCTGCGGCGCCCTGCCGGTGCGCCACCCCGAGGCAGTCCGCGGCGGTGTCGCCGCCCCCGATGATGACCACGTGCCGGCCGGCGGCGTCGATCGGCGTGCCGTCGGGCAGCACGGCCAGCGCCGGCCGCCCCTCGCCCGCCGCCGCGACGACCCGGTTCGCCGCCACCAGGTGCGCCATCGCCTGGTGCACACCGCGCAGCCGCCGCCCCGGGGTCTCCGGAGTGTCCCGGCCCGCAAGGGCGCCGCAGGCCAGCAGCACCGCGTCGTGCCGGGCGCGCAGCTGTTCGGCGGTGACGTCGACGCCCACGTTGACCCCGGTGCGGAACTCGACGCCCTCGGCCGCGAGCTGCGCCACCCGTCGGTCGATGTGCCGCTTCTCCAGCTTGAAGTCGGGGATGCCGTAGCGGAGCAGGCCACCGATCGCGTCGTCGCGCTCGTACACCGTCACCGCGTGCCCGGCGCGGGCCAGCTGCTGCGCGGCGGCCAGGCCGGCCGGCCCGGAGCCGACCACCGCGACCGAGCGGCCGGTCGGCGCCGGCACCGGCTGCGGCCGCAGCCCACCCCGCTCGACGGCGGCGTCGGCGATCTCCACCTCGACCTGCTTGATGGTGACCGGGTCGCCGCCGGCGATGCCGAGGACGCAGGCCGCCTCGCACGGCGCCGGACAGAGCCGGCCGGTGAACTCGGGGAAGTTGTTCGTGGCGTGCAGCGACGCCACGGCCGCGTCCCAGTTGCCGGTGCGGACCAGGTCGTTCCAGTCCGGGATGCGATTGCCGAGCGGGCAGCCGTCGTGGCAGAACGGGATGCCGCAGTCCATGCAGCGGGTGGCCTGCTCGCGGATCAGCTCCTCGCCGGCCGGCGGGTACACCTCGCGCCAGTCGCTGATGCGCACCGGGACCGGCCGGCGGGCCGGCACCCGTCGTGGGTAGCGCAGGAAACCGTTCGGGTCAGGCACGAGCCACCTCCTGGGCGGCCGCCCGCTGGACGGGCGGCACCGACGCGGGGGCGGCGAGCGCGCTCATCACCGCGTCGTCGACGTCGCGGCCGGCGGCTTCGGCGGCCCGCATGATCTCCAGCACCCGGCGGTAGTCGCGGGGCACCACGGCGGTGAACTCCTCCACCGCCTCCGGCCAGCGCTTGAGCAGCTCCTCGGCCACCGCCGAGTCGGTCTCCGCGAAGTGGCGCTGCACCAGGTCGTGCAGCACCGCCTGCTCCTCCTCGCCCAGCGGCGCCAGGTCGACCAGCTCGGTGTTGACCCGGGCCCGGTCGAGCCGGTGGACGAACGCGGTGCCGCCCGACATGCCGGCCGCGAAGTTGCGCCCGGTCGGCCCGAGCACCACCACGGTCCCGCCGGTCATGTACTCACAGCCGTGGTCACCGACGCCCTCGACGACGGCCGTCGCACCGGAGTTGCGGACCGCGAACCGCTCGCCGACCCGGCCGCGCAGGAACACCTCGCCGCCGGTGGCGCCGTACAGAATGGTGTTGCCGGCGATGATCTGGTCCTCGGCCCGCTCGCCGGGGGCGGCGTCGGGATCGGCGAAGGGCGCGTTCCCGTCCGGCCGGACGATGATCCGACCGCCGGAGAGCCCCTTGCCGACGTAGTCGTTGGCGTCACCGTGCAGACGCAGGGTCACCCCGCGCGGCACGAACGCGCCGAAGGACTGCCCGGCCGTCCCGGTCAGCACGAACTCGACCGTGTCGGGCGGCAGCCCGGCCCCGCCGTGTCGGCGGGTCACCTCGCCGCCCAGCATGGCGCCGACGCTGCGGTGCTCGTTGCGGATGCGCACCTCTGCCCGCACCGGAGTGACCCGCGCCTCGGCGCCGGCCACCCCCGCCCCGGCACCGCGCAGCGCCGGCTCGGCGAGCCTGATCAGCTCGTTGTCCAGAGCCCGGTCGAGCCCGTGGTCCTGCGCCCGTACGCCCCGGCGGGCCGCGCCGGCCGGCAGCTCCGGCAGGTGCAGCACGGGTGCGAGGTCGAGCCCGTTCGCCTTCCAGTGCGCGACGGCGGGGGCGACGTCGAGCAGCTCGGTCTGCCCGATCGCCTCCTCGATCGACCGGAAGCCCAGCTCGGCGAGGTAGCCACGGACCTCCTCGGCGAGGAAGAGGAAGAAGTTCTCCACGAACTCGGGCGTGCCGGTGAACCGCTCGCGCAGCACCGGGTTCTGGGTGGCGATGCCGACCGGGCAGGTGTCCAGGTGGCAGACCCGCATCATCACGCAGCCGGCGACGATCAGCGGCGCGGTCGCGAAGCCGAACTCCTCGGCGCCGAGCAGCGCGGCGATCACCACGTCCCGGCCGGTCTTGAGCTGGCCGTCGACCTGCACGGTCACCCGGTCACGGAGCTTGTTGAGCAGCAGCGTCTGCTGCGCCTCGGCCAGCCCGAGCTCCCAGGGGGTGCCGGCGTGCTTGAGCGAGTTGAGCGGGGACGCGCCGGTGCCGCCGTCGTGGCCGGAGATCAGGATGACGTCCGCCTTGAGCTTCGCCACCCCCGCCGCGACGGTGCCCACGCCGACCTCGCTGACCAGCTTGACGTGCACCCGAGCGGCCGGGTTGACGCACTTCAGGTCGTGCACGAGCTGGGCGAGGTCCTCGATGGAGTAGATGTCGTGGTGCGGCGGCGGGGAGATCAGGCCGACGCCGGGCGTGGCGTGCCGGGTCCGGGCGATCCACGGCCACACCTTGTTGCCGGGCAGTTGGCCACCCTCGCCGGGCTTGGCGCCCTGCGCCATCTTGATCTGGAGGTCGTCGGCGTTGACCAGGTATTCGGTGGTCACGCCGAACCGGCCGCTGGCGATCTGCTTGACCGCGGACCGGCGGGCCGGGTCGTGCAGCCGCTCGACGTCCTCGCCGCCCTCGCCGGTGTTGGACTTGCCGCCGAGCCGGTTCATGGCGATGGCGAGGGTCTCGTGCGCCTCCGCCGAGATCGACCCGTACGACATGGCGCCGGTGGCGAACCGCTTCACGATCTCGCTGGCCGGCTCCACCTCGTCCAGCGGCACCGGCGGACGGACCCCGGTGCGCAGGGTGAACAGGCCGCGCAGGGAGCCCGCCTCGGCGGCCAGCGCGTCGACCTTGGCGGTGTAGCGCTGGAAGATGTCGTACTGGCGGCTGCGGGTGGCGTGCTGGAGCAGGAAGACCGTCTCCGGGTTGAACAGGTGCAGCTCGCCCTCGCGGCGCCACTGGTACTCGCCGCCGACCTCCAGCCGGTCGGACCCGGCGGCGCCGGCGGGCGGCCAGGCGCGGGCGTGGCGGGCGGCGACCTCGGCGTGGATGCCGGCCAGCCCGATGCCGCCGATTGTGCTCGGGGTGCCCCGGAAGTAGCGCTCGACCACGCGGGCGTCCAGCCCGACCGCCTCGAAGACCTGGGCGCCGCAGTACGACGACACCGTCGAGATGCCCATCTTCGACATGATCTTCAAGACGCCCTTGCCGAGCGCCTTGACGTAGTTGCGCACGGCCGTCGCCGGCTCCGTCCCCACCAGCGCGCCCGTGGCGATCATGTCCTCGACGGACTCGAAGGCCAGGTACGGGTTGACCGCGGCGGCGCCGTAGCCGATCAGCACCGCCGCGTGGTGCACCTCGCGGCAGTCGCCGGACTCCACGATCAGCGCCACCTGCGTACGGGTCTGCTCGCGGACCAGGTGCTGGTGGACCGCGGCGGTGAGCAGCAGCGACGGAATCGGGGCCAGGTCGGCGTTGGAGTCGCGGTCGGAGAGGACCAGGATCCGTACGCCGTCCTCGATCGCCTCGGACACGTGCCGGCAGATCTCGGTGAGCCGGGCCTTGATGCCGGCCGCGCCCTCACGGACCCGGTACAGGCCGGAGACCCGCACCGCCTTGAAGCCGGGCAGGTCGCCGTCCTCGTCGATGGAGAGGATCTTCGCCAGCTCGTCGTTGTCGATCACCGGGTAGGGCAGGACGATCTGCCGGCAGCTCGCCGGGCCGGGGTCGAGCAGGTTGCCCTCCGGGCCGATGGTCGAGCTGAGGCTGGTGACCAGCTCCTCCCGGATGGCGTCCAGCGGCGGGTTGGTGACCTGCGCGAAGAGCTGGTGGAAGTAGTCGTAGAGCAGCCGGGGCCGGGTGGAGAGCGGGGCGATCGGGGTGTCCGTGCCCATCGAGCCGATCGGCTCGGCGCCGGTACGCGCCATCGGCGCGAGCAGGATCTTCAGCTCCTCCTCGGTGTAGCCGAAGGCCTGCTGGCGGCGGCGTACCGAGTCGTGGGTGTAGACGATGTGGTCGCGGGCCGGCAGGTCGGTCAGCTCGATCAGGCCGGCGTGCAGCCAGTCGCCGTACGGCTGCGCGGCGGCCAGCTCCGCCTTGATCTCCTCGTCGTGGACGATCCGGCCGGCGGTCGTGTCGACGAGGAACATCTTCCCCGGCTGGAGCCGCCCCTTGGCGACCACCCGCGCCGGGTCGAGGTCGAGCACCCCCGCCTCGCTGCCGAGCACGACGAGCCCGTCGGCGGTGCGCCACCAGCGGCCGGGGCGCAGTCCGTTACGGTCCAGCACCGCGCCGACGATCTCGCCGTCGGTGAAGGCGACCGACGCGGGCCCGTCCCACGGCTCCATGAGGCTCGCGTGGAAGCGGTAGAAGTCCCGCTTGTCCGGGCGCATGCCCGGGTCGTTCTCCCACGCCTCGGGGATCATCATGAGCACGGCGTGCGGCAGGCTCCGCCCGGCCAGGTGCAGCAGCTCCAGCACCTCGTCGAAGTTCGCCGAGTCGGACGCGCCCGGCGTGCAGACCGGGAAGATCCGGCGGATGTTGCCGGGCAGGTCCGGCGTGCGCAGCAGCGCCTCGCGGGCCTGCATCCAGTTGCGGTTGCCCCGGATCGTGTTGATCTCGCCGTTGTGGGCGATGAACCGGTAGGGGTGCGCCAACGGCCAGGACGGGAACGTGTTCGTGGAGAACCGGGAGTGGACCAGCGCGATCGCGCTCTGCACGCGCTCGTCGGTCAGCTCGGGGTAGAACGCGGGCAGCTGGTCGGGGGTGAGCATCCCCTTCCACACCATCGTGCGCGACGACAGGGACGGCAGGTAGGCGGCCACCCCCCGCTCGGCGCTCTCCCGCTCGGCCTGCTTGCGGACGCAGAACGCCACCCGGTCGAGGTCGATGCCGCTCAGGGCCGAGCCGGCCGGCCCGGCCGGCGAGTCGGTCAGTCGGCGCGCGGCGAGGAAGAGCTGACGGATGCGGGGCATGGCCGCCAGCGCGCTCTCACCCAGCCCGCTCGGGTCGACCGGCACGTCCCGCCAGCCCAGCAGCTCGGCGCCCTCGACCAGGGCGTACTTCTCGACGACCCGGCGGGCCAGGGCCTCGTCGGCGTCGTCGTCGGGGAGGAACACCAGCCCGGTCGCGTACGACCCGGCGGGCGGCAGCGGGAAATCGACCACCGCGCGCAGGAAGGCGTCCGGGACCTGGATCATGATGCCCGCGCCGTCGCCGGTGTTGGTTTCCGCGCCCCGGGCGCCCCGGTGGTCCAGCCGGCAGAGCGCGCCGAGACCGTTCGCGACGACGTCGTGCGAGCGGCGGCCGTGCAGGTCGGCGACGAACGCCACGCCGCACGCGTCGTGCTCCTGGGCGGGGTCGTAGAGCCCGGCCGCGGGCATGCCCCCGCCGAGGAGGGGGGCCTGCTGCGGCTGATGCGGGTACGGAAAGGCCACCGGGCCTCCTGTCGTCACTCAGGTTGGATCATGGTGGGGACGACGTCGGCCCGTGGGTCTATTGAGTCTACGTTAGGGCGGGGGCCGCATGGCCAGTCCAGATTGATCACACCGTCCAGAGTCTGGGACATGTAGTCTCGCGCGGTGGATCCGCTACACAAGGACCTCTTCGACCGGTTGGAACGCTTCTACGACGCGGTGCCCCGCGACGCGGCCCGTGTGGAGGAGTACGGCGGACTCGTGCTCTTCGTCCGCGAGGATGGCGGTTTCCCGTTCTACGCGCGCCCCCGGCCGGGCGCCGACGAGGCGCCCTCGCTGGCCGACGTCAGCGCCGTGCGGGAACGCCAGCGGGAGCTGGGGCTGCCCGAGGCGCTCGAATGGGTGCACGAGACGACGCCCGACCTGCTGCCGGTGGCCCGCTCGGCCGGCCTGTCGGTGCTGGAGGCGCCGCTGATGGTGCTGGACCCGGCGGCGCTGCCCGACCCGACGGCCCTCAGCGACGTACCGGTGCGGGTGATCGACGCCGACGGGCCGGACTTCGCCGCCGAGGTGGCCGCCCGCCGTGCCGTCGCCGCCGTGGCGTTCGCCGCGCCCGGCACCGCCCCCGGTGACATCGGCCCGGCACACCGCGACGCCGCGATGATGGAGCTGGAGGTCGCCGCGCTGGACGAGGAGCGGGTCCGTATCGCCGACGGCCGCCGGATCTCCGTGCTGGCCGGCACCCCGGCCGAGGGCCCGCTCGCCAGCGGGATGGCGATGCGGGTCGGTGACGTCGCCGAGATCGCCGGCGTGGGCACGCTGCCGGCCGCCCGCCGTCGCGGGCTGGGCGCGGCGGTCACCGCGACGCTGGCCCGTGAGCTGCTCGCCGCCGGCACCGACCTGGTGTTCCTCTCCGCGGGCAGCGAGGACATCGCCCGGGTCTACCTGCGGGTCGGCTTCCGCCGGATCGGCACCGCCTGCATCGCCGAACCCGCCCCCGTGCTGCCCTGACCCTCGACGCCCACGCCCCTGCCCAGCGGGCGCGGGCCGCGCCACCGTGTTCCGGGCGGGGGCGGAGAGGTCGCGGCGGATCAGGCGGGCGGGCGCCACTGGGCCGCCGACGTGGCGGCCGTGTTGAGCAGGCGCGGAGTGAACGTGCCGAGCGCGGCGTCGCGGGCGCGCAGCGCCAACCGGCCCCGGGTCTGCAGCACCGCCGACATGCGGCGGGTCTGCCGGACCACGGTCGCCGCGCGGGGCCGGCGCAGCCGGTCGTACGCCTGCACCGCGTCCGGCAGCCGCGACTTCGGCAGCAGGGCGGCGAGGGTGGCCGCGTCCTCGAAGGCGAGGCAGGCGCCCTGCCCGAGGTGCGGCGGCATGGCGTGCGCCGCGTCGCCGAGCAGCACCACGCCGCCGGGGCCGGCGGGGAAGCCGTACGCGCGGGGCAGCGGACGCAGCTCGCGCACCTCCTGCTGCACCAGGTCGGCCGGGTCGGTGGCCTCCAGCAGCTCACCGATCGGGCTGGGCCAGCCGGCGTACCAGCGGCGCAGCAGGGCCAGCTGGGTCTCGGGCGGCTCGGGGCGGGGCGCGCCGGCCGCCGTGGCCACCCAGTAGATGCCGCCCCGGCTGGAGCCGCCCGACGAGCCACGCTCGCCCAGCGAGGCCGAGATGAAGCGGTAGCCGGCGCCGAGCACCTCACCGCCGACGGGCCGGTCGACCGGCAGCCGCGGCGCCCGGTACCAGGGGATGACAGCCCGCCAGGCCGCGCTGCCGGAGCTGACCACCGCGGCCTCCGGCGCGAGCCGGCGGCGGATCTCGCTGTCCGTCCCGTCGGCGGCGACCACCAGGTCCGCCTCGATCAGGTTCCGGCCGTCACCGACCGCCGGCCGCTGACCCGGTTCGGCGCGCACCGTGCGGACGGTCACCCCGGTCCGCAGCTCGACGCGGTCGCCGAGCCCGGCGATCAGCGCGTCGTGCAGGTCCTCCCGATGCACCACCACCGGCATCCGGTCGGCCGGGACGGGGCGGGGCTGCACCAGCCACTGCCCGTCGGGGCGGCGCACCCCGCCGTCGGACAGCGGGGTGGCGATCGCCTCCAGCCCGGCGCCGAGGCCGAGGGCGCGCAGCGCCCGCACCCCGTTGGGCCACAGCACCACCGCGGTCGGCTCGGGCCGGACCCGGTCGGCGCGTTCGAGGAGGGTGACCTGCCAGCCGGAGCGGGCCAGCGCGCCGGCGACCGACAGACCGCCGATGCCGGCGCCGACCACCACCGCGCTACGCATGGTGCCGCTCCCCCGTCAGTTGTCTCGGTCGGCCGGGCCCGAGCCGGTCGCACCGGCCCGGTCGTCGCGCGTCGTCCCGTCGCCGGGCGTCGTCCCGTCGCCGGCCGGGCCGTCCGCGTCGCCGGCGGTCGCCTCGGCCCGTCCGGCGGGCACCGCGGCCCCGGTCTGCGCGCCGTCGGTGGCCGCGTCGTCGGTGGCCGCCGGGTCCGCGGGGGCCACACCCGTCTCCTGGTACGCCCGGAACTGCTCCTCGTCGACCACGCGGTAGCCCTCGGGCGCGGCGGGACGCGACCCGGCCTCGCCGGCGGAGAGGTCGACCTGCGAGACGTCGGAGCCGGCGGGTGGGGTGGCGCTGGCGGGCGTGGTGGCCGCCCCCAGCGGGATCAGGTACTCCCGTGGGCCGCGGACGCGGAGGAAGTAGATGAGCGCGCCGAGGAAGACCACCCCGGCGGTCCAGACGTTCAGCCGGACGCCGAGGATCGTGTTCGCCTCGTCGGTGCGCATCAGCTCGATCCAGAAGCGGCCGGCGGTGTAGCCCATCACGTACAGGGCGAACGCCCGGCCGCGGCCGAGCCGCAGCTTGCGGTCGAGCAGGTAGACCAGCACCGCGACGCCGATGTTCCACAGCGCCTCGTAGGCGAAGGTGGGTTGGTAGAGACCCGGTTCGAGGATGGGCCGACCGGTGTCGTCGCGCAGCGCGTGACCCGGGTTGTCCGGGTCCATCCGGTGGATCTCCAGGCCCCAGGGCAGGGTCGTACGCCCACCGAAGAGCTCGTTGTTGAACCAGTTGCCGATTCGGCCGATCGCCTGGGCCAGTGGCAGGCCCGGGGCCAGCGCGTCGGCCACCACCGCGAACGGGATGCCGAGCTGACGGGCGGCGATCCAGGCGCCGATCGCCCCACCGGCGACCGCGCCCCAGATGCCGAGCCCGCCCTCCCAGACGGCGAAGGCCTTGAGCGGGTCACCCCCGGTGCCGAAGTATTTCTCCGGCGAGGTGATCACGTGGTAGATCCGGGCGCCGATGATGCCGGTCGGCACCGCCCAGACCGCGATGTCCAGCACCGCGCCGGGCGCGACCCCGCGCTGACGCAGCCGGCGCTCGGTGATCAGGCAGGCCACGATGATGCCGGCGATGATGCACAACGCGTAGGCCCGGACCGGCAGGGGCCCGAGCTGCCAGACCGCGGTGCTGGGACTGGGCAGGGCCGCCTGGGGCGACAGCGAGGCGAGGGTCACGGGTGAACACGGTACCGCTGCGGAGCCGTTCGGTGGCACCCCGGTCCACCGCTCGGACGGTCACGGTGACTTCTGGTTTGCACCGCCGTAGGCTCTTTGTCCATGAGCACGCTCACCTGGGCGGTGGCCGCGGTCGTCAGCGACGAGGCCGGCCGGGTGCTGCTCTGCCGCCACGGACGGGGTGAGCGACGCTACGCACTGCCCGGTGGCCGACTGCGCCGGCCGGAGAGCCCGGTGACCGCGGCGCTGCGTGACATCCGCGCCGAGACCGGCCACGAGATCGAGGTACTGGACCTGGTGGGTCTCTACCACCTCGCGGAGTGCCTGCCCTGCGCGCAGCCGGCGCCACCCGGTCGGGCCACCCCGCTTCCGGACGTCCTGGTGCACGTGTTCCGCGCCCGGGTGCGCGGCGACCGGCCGGTGGGTGACGCGGCCGGCGGCTGCCGGCTCTCCTGGCACGACCCCGCCGACCTGCCCACGGCGGTCACCCCGACCACCCGCGCGGCCATCGCCGACGCGACGGCGGGTCGCTCCGGCGTCCTGCGGGACTGCCCGCCGAACCCCCGCCCACCCGAACAGCGCGCCGACCCGACCCCCCACAAACCGGCCCACCACTGACCCGCCCCCGCGCCCTCGCCCCCTCGTTCCGCGATCTTGCAGTTGGTGCCCTAACAAACGGGACATAAGCCGCGTGGCACGGGCCGAAAGCGCAAGATCGACGGGCGTCTGGGCGAGGGCGAGGGAGGGGGAGGGGGCGGTCAGCGTTGGGGGGTGCGGACGCCTTCGGCCAGTTCGGCGCTCAGGGTGCGCAGGGCGCTCAGGCCGGCGGCCTCGTCCGGGGCGTCGAGCACACAGCGGATCAGGGCGCTGCCCACGATCACGCCGTCCGCGTAGCCGGCGACGGTCCCGGCCTGCGCGCCGGTGCCGACGCCGAGGCCCACGCCCACCGGCAGGTCGCTCACCGCCCGCACCCGGGAGACCAGCACCGGCGCCGCGTCGGACGTCTGCGCCCGGGCGCCGGTCACCCCCATGATGGCGGTGGCGTAGACGAAGCCCCGGCAGTGCTGCACGGTCATCGCCAGCCGCTCGTCGGTCGAGGACGGGGCGACCAGGAACGTCCGATCCAGCCCGTACGCGTCCGAGGCGGCCAGCCACTCGTCGGCCTCGTCCGGGATCAGGTCGGGGGTGATCAGGCCGGTGCCGCCGGCCGAGGCCAGGTCCCGGGCGAACACGTCGACGCCGTACCGCTCGATCGGGTTCCAGTAGGTCATCGTGACGACCGGCGCGCCGGTCGCGGCGACCGCCTCGATGATGCGCAGCGTGTCGGCGGTGCGGACGCCGTTCGCGAGCGCGATGTCACTGGCCTTCTGGATCACCGGGCCGTCCATCACCGGGTCGGAGTACGGAATCTCCACCTCGATGACGTCGACTCCGGCCTCCACCATCGCGGTCATCGCCGCGATGCTGCCCTCGACGGTCGGGAAACCGGCCGGCATGCAGCCGACCAGCAGCGCCCTGCCGTCGGCGCGCGCCTTGTCGAAGGCGACCCCGATACGGCTCATGCCGCCCCCACCCGGCAGCCGGGCCGACCCGCGACGCTCATCGCACTCACTCCCTGTCGAGGATGCCGAAGTAGTTACCGGCGGTGTGCACGTCCTTGTCGCCCCGGCCGGACAGGCTGACCACGATGGTGGGCTCCCGGCCGAGCTCGGCGGCGAGCTTCGGGGCGATCGCCAGCGTGCCGGCGAGCGCGTGCGCGCTCTCGATCGCCGGGATGATCCCCTCGGTGCGGCAGAGCAGCTCGAAGGCGGCCATCGCCTCGTCGTCGGTCACCGGCGCGTACGACGCCCGGCCGGTGTCGTGCAGCCAGGCGTGCTCCGGCCCGACACCCGGGTAGTCCAGGCCGGCGGAGATCGAGTGCGACTCCATCGTCTGACCGTCGGCGTCCTGGAGGACGTACGTGCGGGTGCCGTGCAGCACCCCGGCGGAGCCGCCGGTGATGCTGGCCGCGTGCCGGCCGCTCGCGACGCCGTCACCGCCGGCCTCGAAGCCGTACAGCCGCACGTCGGGGTCGCCGACGAAGGCGTGGAAGATGCCGAGGGCGTTCGAGCCGCCGCCGACGCAGGCGGTCACCGCGTCGGGCAGCGCGCCGGTCAGGTCGAGGCACTGCTGGCGGGCCTCGTCGCCGATGCCCCGCACGAAGTCGCGCACCATCGCCGGGAACGGGTGCGGGCCGGCGGCGGTGCCGATCAGGTAGTGCGTGTCGTCGACGTTGGCGACCCAGTCCCGCATCGCCTCGTTCATCGCGTCCTTGAGCGTGCGGGACCCGGTGGTGACCGGGACGACGGCCGCCCCGAGCATCCGCATGCGGGCCACGTTGAGGGCCTGCCGCTCGGTGTCGACCTCGCCCATATAGACCACGCAGTCGAGGTCGAACAGCGCCGCGGCGGTGGCGGTGGCGACGCCGTGCTGGCCGGCGCCGGTCTCCGCGATCACCCGCTTCTTGCCCATCCGGCGGGTGAGCAGCGCCTGACCGAGCACGTTGCGCACCTTGTGGGCGCCGGTGTGGTTGAGGTCCTCGCGCTTGAGCAGGACCCGCGCGCCGGCCCGGGCGGAGAACCGACGGGCCTCGTAGAGCAGGGACGGGCCACCCGCGTAGTCGCGCAGCAGGTCGGCGAACTCGACGCGGAACGCCTCGTCGCCCATCGCCGTGCGCCACGCCCCGTCCAGCTCGTCGAGGGCGGCGACCAGCGCCTCCGGGACGAACCGGCCGCCGAAACGGCCGTAGTGGCCAGCGGCGTCGGGGAACGGACCGGCCGGGGCGGCCAGGGCGTCGGCGCTCATCGGGATCCTCTCGCTGTGCGGGTGGACCGGCGCGGGATCAGCGCACCGGGCGTGGTGTGGCCGGGTGGTTGCCGGCGTTGACCAGCTCGGCCACCGCCTCGCGGGGGCTCTTCTGGGTGACCAGGCCCTCGCCGACCAGGACCGCGTCGGCGCCCGCCGAGGCGTAGCGGATGAGGTCGTGCGGACCGCGCACGCCGGACTCGGCGATCTTGACGACGCTGCTGGGCAGGCCGGGCGCGATCCGCTCGAACACCGAGCGGTCGACCTCCAGGGTACGCAGGTCACGAGCGTTGACCCCGATGACCTGGGCCCCCGCCTCCAGCGCCCGGTCGGCCTCCTCCTCGTCGTGCACCTCGACCAGCGCGGTCATCCCGAGCGACTCGATGCGCTCCAGGAGACCGACCAGCGCGTTCTGCTCCAGCGCGGCGACGATCAGCAGCACCAGGTCGGCGCCGTGCGCGCGGGCCTCGTGGACCTGGTAGCTGGAGATCACGAAGTCCTTGCGCAGCACCGGCACCTGCACGGCGGCGCGGACCGCGGCCAGATCGTCCAGCGAGCCGCCGAACCAGCGCCCCTCGGTGAGGACACTGATCGCCCGGGCGCCACCGGCGGCGTAGTCACTCGCCAGGTCGGCCGGGTCGGCGATCTCCGCGAGCTGCCCCTTCGAGGGCGAGGAACGCTTCACCTCGGCGATCACGGCCACGCCGGGCTTGCGCAGGGCGGCGTACGCGTCGAGCGGCGGCGGGGCGGCGGCGGCCAGCTCCCGGATCCGCTCGAGCGGAACCTGCTCCTGCCGCCGGGCCACGTCCTCGCGCACGCCGGCCAGGATCTCGTCGAGCACGCTTGCGGACGCTGCCGGACCGGCCTCGTCCCCCTCCGCGTGCGCATGCTCAGCAGTCACCAACGGACTCCCCTCTCCGGGTGTCATGGGCCGATGCTAGGGGGCGGCGGCCGGCGCCAGGTCGTGGGGGTATGGCGCTCCTCACGAATTGGCCTGCGGCATAATGACCGACCTGCCGTGAAGGGAAGATCACTCAGCGCCACCCCCTCCATCAACCGGCTCAGCTGCGGTTCGACCCCCACCGCCATCGACGTCGACCCATCGATCATGCCACCTCGCACTCCCGGACCGCACGGGACGTCGATGAATGTCGATGCTGTGAGGAAGCTCAAGGACGAACGGCTCTGTACCGGGCGTTGGCGAGGACGGACAGTTGACCCGTCGGTCACCACGACGAAACGTGAACCGGCGAGCATCTCCCTCGGGCAGACTCGATGACGTGCCTGCCCACCGTCGCCAACCATCCTCGTGCGGGGTGACCATGAGCACTGCCGGCCCGACCACGACCATCGGTCTGACCACCATCTCGCGGACGGTCGCGTCCCTCGCCGTCGGTGTGGTGCACACGCTGGAACGCGCCGTCGTCGGCGAGGGTCGGATGCGGACCGCGCGGGGCAACGCGTGGGAGGCCGTCTGCGCCGACCGCGCCCGCGCCGACCGGCGCGCCGAACTCGACCGCGTGGTGGCGCAGCTCGCCGCCGACCGCCGGCTGCGCGAGAGCGCCAACCGCCCGCTGCGCGAGAGCGCCGACCGCCGGCAGCGCGAGAAGCAGTCGGTCAGCTGACCGTCGGGTCCTCGCCCCGGTCCAGCGCGTCCCACGCCTCCGTGGTGCGCCGCCCGGTCACCGGGCCCGGCGCGGATTCGTCGCCCGGCACACCGCCGGCGGCCGCGGCCCCGGACGACCCGGCCCCGGCCCGCGCCCGCCGCTCATACCGCGTCCCCATCGCCGGCCAGGCCCGCCCCCGCAGCGCGGTCAACACGCCGCCCGCCGCAGCCACCAGGCCACCGACCAGCGTCAACGCCGGCCACTGCCGGCTCACCGCCCCCTCGAACGCGGCCACCAGGCCGTAGGCACCACCGGCCGCCACCGCCAACCCGAGCAGCGCGAGCAACCCGCCGAGCAGCTGGCGCAGCCGACCCCGGGTGGCGAGCACCGCACCCCCACCGGCCAGGCCGACCACCGCCAACGCGGGCAGCCAGGGCACCAGGGCGGCCCCCGTCCGGAGCGTCCGCTCCGGCCCCAGCGGCGCCGGGCGGACCATCAACTCGACCGCCCAGGTGCGGGTCGCCGCCCAGAGCGCGAGGCCCGCGCCGGCCACACAGAGCAGCACGGCGTACGTCAGCTCCCGCCGACCCGCCCCAGCCGACGCCGCCACCACGTCACCTCCCGCGCTCACCGGGCTGCCCTTTCGTTCGCGACTGCGGGGCTCCGCTGCGCTGCACTCCTCGCGCTCACCGGGCCGCCCTCAGCGTCTCCGCCGCGGCGATCGCGGCCAGCACCGCGGCGGCCTTGTTCCGGGTCTCCTGGTCCTCCGCGGCCGGGTCGGAGTCGGCCACCACCCCGGCGCCGGCCTGCACGTACGCCCGTCCGGGGCGCATCAGGGCCGTACGGATGGCGATGGCCATGTCCAGGTCGCCGCCGAACCCGAAGTAGCCGACGGTGCCGCCGTAGACGCCACGGCGGACCGGCTCCAGCTCCTCGATGATCTCCATGGCCCGCACCTTCGGCGCACCGGAGAGCGTGCCGGCGGGGAAGGTCGCGGCCAGGGCGTCGAACGCGGTGCGGTCCTCCCGGAGCGTGCCGACCACGGTCGAGACGATGTGCATGACGTGGCTGTAGCGCTCGATGGTGGCGAACTCCGGCACCTCGACCGTGCCCGGCCGGCAGACCCGGCCGAGGTCGTTGCGGCCCAGGTCGACCAGCATGACGTGCTCGGCGCGCTCCTTCGGGTCGGCGAGCAGCTCGGTGGCGAGCCGGGCGTCCGCCGTCGCGGTGCCGCCACGCGGGCGGGTGCCGGCGATCGGGTGCAGCAGCGCCCGGCGCTGCCCGTCAGCCTCGGTGGTCACCTTCAGGTGCGCCTCCGGCGACGAACCGACGATGTCGAAGTCGTCGAAGCGCAGCAGGTACATGTACGGGCTCGGGTTGGTGGTGCGCAGCACCCGGTACACGTCGAGCGGGTCGGCGTGGGTGGCCCGCTCGAAGCGCTGCGAGAGCACGATCTGGAAGCACTCGCCGGCCCGGATCGCCTCCTTGGCCACCTCGACGGCCTTCGGGTAGCCGCCGTCGGGCGTCCGGCTGACCACGTCGCCCACCGGCGGCCGGGCCACCGTGGAGATCATCGGCGGGATCGGGCGGGACAGCGCCGTGGTCATCGCGTCCAACCGGCCCACCGCGTGGTGGTACGCGGCCGCCACCTGGGCGTCCCGGTCCGGCTCGTCCAGCGGCGGCAGGACGGCGTTGGCCACCAGGATCGCCGAGCCGTCGTAGTGGTCGAGCACCACCAGGTCGGTCGCGAGCATCATGCCCAGCTCGGGGACGCCCAGGTCGTCCTCGGTCAGCTCGGGCAGGCGCTCGAAGCGGCGGACCAGGTCGTAGCCGAGGTAGCCGACCATCCCTCCGGTCAGCGGCGGCAACCCGGCGACCGTCTCCCCCGCCGGGCCGGCGAGGGCGGCCACCGTCTCCCGCAGCACCCGCACCGGGTCGCCGCCGGTGGGCAGACCGGCCGGCGGCTGGCCGAGCCAGGTGGCCTCGCCGTCCCGCTCGACCAGGGTGGCGCCGCTGCGCACGCCGATGAACGAGTACCGCGACCACGTCATGCCGGCGGAGCCGGCGCCCTGCTCGGCGGACTCCAGCAGGAACGTGCCGGGGCCACCGGCCAGCTTGCGGTAGACCCCGACCGGGGTCTCCGCGTCGGCGAGCAGCCGCCGGGTCACCGGCACCACCCGCCACCGGGAAGCCAACCCGGTGAAGGTCGCCTCGTCCGGGCTCACCGCGCCGTCGGTCATGACCGCGTCCGCCTTCCGTCCGTCGCCCGCCGGCTGCCCGCGGTCACGACGCGTCCGCCCCGGTGACCGGCAGCTCCTCGAAGAAGCAGGTCCGGTGCCCGGTGTGGCAGGCCGCGCCGACCTGCTCGACGCTCACCAGCACGGCGTCGCCGTCGCAGTCCAGCGCCACCGAGCGGACGTACTGGTGGTGCCCGGAAGTGGCGCCCTTGACCCAGTACTCCTGGCGGCTGCGGGACCAGTAGGTGGCCCGGCCGGTGGTGAGGGTGCGGTGCAGGGCCTCGTCGTCCATCCACGCGACCATCAGCACCTCGCCGGAGTCGTGCTGGCGCACCACGGCCGCGACCAGCCCGTCGGCGCTACGCCGCAGCCGGGCAGCGATGGCCGGGTCGAGCTGGGACGGACGGGCCGGACCGCCGGCCGGCGGTGCGCTGGAGTCGGTGGGAGCGCCGGTCACGGGCGCGTCAGGTACGGGCACAGTGACCCATTCTCCCGCACGTGGCGCGGGCACCGGCGACGCCTCCCGCCGAGCGGGAACCGGACGGGCGAGCTGGGCGACGTAGCGGTCCAGCCGGCCGTCGATCAGCGCGGCGGCCAGGTCCGGCCCGGCGGCCTCGGCGATCTCCGCGGCGTACGGGCGGATCAGCGGCAGACAGCCGGCGACCAGCCGGACCGCCGCCGCCCAGAGCTGCTCGGCGGCGCCCGGGCGCAGGCCGAGGCAGAGCAGCAGGTCCTCGCGGTAGCCCGCCGGGGCGACGGGCAGGCGCAGCGCGGCGGCGAAGGCGGCCCGGCGGGAGACCACCCGCACCGAGGGGTTGGCCGGGCGCAGCACCGACGGGCAGAGCCGGGCCAGATCACCGGCGGCGAGCCGTACGCCGAGGTGGTCGCCGGCCGCCCGGGCGCGGGCGACCTTACCCAGCGTGGCGATCAGCTCCTCGAGTTGCGGCGCACCGGCCGGCTGGCAGAGCACCGGCAGGTCGATGCGGCGCCGCCAGTGCGCGTCCGCCCAGAGCAGTCGGGCGGGCGCGTGGACCGGCAGGCCGAAGGCCCAGTCGGCCGGCTCGTTGAGCCGGGCGACCCAGGAACGTACGTCCCGGGCGGCGACCGACACGTGGGTCAGCCGGCCCGCGGTCTCCGCCAGGTAGGCCCGCCACGCGGCGTACGGCGCGCCGCCGACGAGCACGTCGAGGTCGACGTCGCTGTGCGGGGTCGCGGCACGCCGGGCGTGGCTGCCACGCAGCATGATGCCGACGACGGGCCGATCGGCGAACTGCCGCAGCCGGGCGGCCCAGTCGTCGAGAAAACCGGCATCCGGTAGCGGAGCATGATCCACCGGACCATCGTTCCGCACGCCCGATCAAGGCGCAATGTCCGATGTCGGACCTGCTGTCCGATACGAGGGCCGGTGCGCCCGCCGCCCGGAAGCGCCGAAGGCCACCCTCAGCGGGTCTCCTCCTCCGCCCGGCGGTACGCGTCGATCTTGCGGTCGAGCACCTTCAGATCCTCCTCCAGCTCGGCCATCCGCCGCAGCACCCGGTCGCGGTGCGCCTCGAAGAGCGCCCGTCGGGCGCCGAGGGTGCGGTCGCCCTGCCGGGCCAACTCCGCGTAGCGGCGCATGTCCCGAACCGGCATCCCGGTCCGGCGCAGCCGGGTGAGCAGGAACAGCCAGTCGACGTCGCCCGGGGTGTACCGGCGGCGGCCGGCCGAGTCGCGGCCGACCGGGGCAACCAGGCCCTCCTGCTCGTACCACCGCAGCGTGTAGGTGGTGAGGCCGACCCGCTCGGCCGCCTCGCCCACGGTGAGGGTGCTCTCCCGGGTGCTGGTGTTCACGATGCACAGACTTCCCGTTCGAGTGCACGCGAAGTCAACCGTTGCGCGACCGCCAATATCTCATCTAGCGTTGAGTTCAACACTTGATGAGTTTTGGGAGGCGGGCGATGGACGACGCGATCGTGGTCCGTGACCTGGTCGTCGACCGGGGCCGACGACGGGTGCTCGACGGCATCAGTTGCGCGGTCCCACGCGGCACGGTCACCGGGCTGCTCGGGCCCAGCGGCAGCGGCAAGACCACCCTCATGCGCGCCGTGGTCGGCGTGCAGACCGTCGCCGGCGGCACGGTCACCGTGCTGGGCCGGGCCGCCGGCTCCGCCGACCTGCGGCGGCGGGTCGGCTATCTCACCCAGGCACCCAGCGTCTACGCCGACCTGACCGTGCGGGAGAACGCCCGCTACTTCGCCACCCTCCACGGGCGCGGCCGCGCCGACGCCGACCGGGCCGTCGCCGACGTCGGGCTCGGCGCGGCCGCCGGCCAACTCGTCGGCAACCTCTCCGGCGGGCAGCGCAGCCGAGCCTCGCTCGCCTGCGCCCTGGTCGGGCGGCCCGAGCTGGTCGTGCTGGACGAGCCGACCGTCGGACAGGACCCGGTGCTGCGGGCCGACCTCTGGGCGCGGTTCCACGCCCTGGCCGCCGACGGCACGACCCTGCTGGTGTCCAGTCACGTGATGGACGAGGCCGCCCGCTGCGACCGGCTGCTGCTGATCCGCGAGGGCCGGCTGATCGCCGACGACACCCCTGCCGCGGTACGCGCCGCCGCCGGCGTGGACGACCTCGACGAGGCGTTCCTGCGACTGATCCGAGCGACCGAGACCGGTGCCGGTCGGGCGAGCGCCGACCCCGCGCTCGTTGCCGGCGAGACCCGAGGGGAGGCGTCGTGAACCCGCGGATCCTGGCGGCCACCGTGGGCCGCATCCTGCGCCAGCTGCGCCACGACCGGCGCACCGTGGCCCTGCTGGTGGTGGTGCCGACCGTGCTGCTGACGCTGGTCTACTACATGTACGCAGACCAGCCCGCCCCGCCCGCCGGGCCGTCGGCCTTCGACCGCATCTCGCTGGTGATGCTCGGCTTCTTCCCCTTCATCATCATGTTCCTGGTGACCAGCATCGCCATGCTCCGCGAGCGCACGACGGGCACGCTGGAGCGGCTGCTCACCACCCCGCTGGCCAAGGCCGACCTGCTGTTCGGCTACGGCATCGCGTTCGGGCTGGCCGGCGCGGTCCAGGCGACCGTCGCCTCCGCCGTCGCGTACTGGGCGCTCGGGCTGGAGACCGCCGGCAGCATGGGTTTGGTGATCATGGTGGCCGCCCTGAACGCGGTGCTCGCGGTCGCCCTCGGACTGTTCTGCAGTGCCTTCGCCCGCACCGAGTTCCAGGCCGTACAGTTCATGCCGGTCGTGGTCGCCCCGCAGCTGCTGCTCTGCGGGCTCTTCGTGCCGCGCGGCGAGATGGCGGGCTGGTTGCAGGCGGTCAGCGACGTGCTGCCGCTGTCGTACGCCGTCGAGGCGTTGCAGGAGGTCGGCGCGCACGCGGAGCCGACCGGCACGATGTGGCGCGACGTGGCGATCGTCGCCGGCGCGGCGGTGCTGGCGCTGGTGCTGGCCGCGGCCACCCTGCGGCGGCGCAGCGGCTGACCCGGGCACCCCGGGCCGACGAGTGAAGGGCGGCGATGGCACGGCGGACCGGCCGGCGACCCGGCAATCCCGACACGCGGGAGGCGATCCTCGACGCGGCGCGCGCGGCGTTCGCCGAGCGGGGGTTCGACGCCGCGTCGATCCGCGCCATCGCCGCCGCGGCCGGCGTGGACCCGGCCCTGGTGCACCACTACTTCGGCAGCAAGGACCAGCTCTTCCTGGCCGCGATGCAGGCGCCCGTCGACCCGCGGGAGCTCATCCCGAAGGTCCTCGCCGGTGACCGCGACGGCCTCGGCGAACGGCTGGTCCGGATGTTCCTCGGCGTGTGGGACTCCCCCGCCGGCACGGCCGGGGTGGCGCTGCTGCGCTCCGCGGTCAGCAACGAGTGGACCGCCCGCCTGCTGCGGGAGTTCCTGACCACCCAGGTGCTGCGCCGCGTGCTCGACCACCTCGACGTCGCCCCGGCCGAGGTGCCGCTGCGTGGGTCGTTGGTGGCGAGCCAGCTCATCGGTCTGGCCATGATGCGACACGTGATCCGGCTGGAGCCGATCGCCTCCGCGAGCCCGGAGACGCTGGCCGCGACCGTCGGGCCGACGGTCCAGCGCTACCTCACCGGCGACCTGTCGCGCTGACCGGCGTCGCCCTGGCTCATCCGGTGGCGGCCCGGGGGCAGACCATCGGGTGCAGCAGGCGCACCAGCTCGGCGTGGTCGGCGACCGGGTGCGGGAACGCCAGCCGCGCCCGCCGCAGCGCGCCGGGTCGGCCGAGGGCGACCACCAGGCCGTACCGGTCGATCCGCACCACCCGGGGCGCCGCGGCCTCCTCGGGCAGGTCGAAGTGGCGGCGGAGGTAGGCGGTCACCTCGGCGCCGTGGTGGTCGGCGAGATCGGCCAGCAGCTCCGCCTCGCTCGCGTGCAGCGGGTCCGGCTCGGCCTCCGCGTACGCCTCGGGGTCGACCCGACGCACGCCCCCGCGGCGCTCCCAGCGCGCCTCGGCCACCTCGAAGCGGAACAGCCGGAACCGGGTGCCCAGGTCGAGCAGGTCGCCCGTCGGCTCGACCGCGGCGAAGTCGATCGACGCGGCACGCGCCTGGTCGCCGTGCAGTTCGGCGGCCCAGCCGGAGACCCAGGCCCGGCCCAGCGTGGGCGCCCCGGCCGCGGGCGGCAGGTCGAGCACGTCGAGCACGAGTGCGACGTCGTCCTCGCCGTCGACCGGGCGCAGCGCGCCGGCCAGGTCGCTGACGACCGGCACGAGCAGCAGCACCCGCCCGTCGGGGTCGGTGACGTGCCGGACGTGGTGCGGGCCGGGCCGGTGCGCCAGGTGGACGAGGCCGGGAAGCCGACCCGCGACGAGGGTGCGGACGATCTCCGCGGGGCTGGGCCGCATGACGCCTCCTCCTGGATAGGTTAGCCTTACCTAAGTAGCACCCTAGAGCACCTGATCGGAGAGGTCCACCCGTGAACCAGTCCCGGCCCAAGGTCCGGCTCTCCCGCGCCCTCGGCATCCCGCTCACCGAGAAGAGCGTCACGTACTTCGAGCGCCGCCCCTACCCCCCGGGCGTGCACGGCCGGCAGCGCCGCAAGACGTCGGACTACCAGGTCCGACTGCTGGAGAAGCAGCGCCTGCGCCACCAGTACAACGTCAGCGAGACCCAGCTGCGCCGCACCTTCGACGAGGCCGCCCGGGGCACCGGCAAGACCGGCGAGAGCCTGGTCTCGCTCCTGGAACGCCGGCTCGACGCGGTGGTGCACCGCGCCGGCCTGGCCCGCAGCATCTACCAGGCCCGCCAACTCGTCGGCCACGGCCACATCACCGTCGACGGTCGCAAGGTCGACCGGCCCTCCTATCGGCTGCGCCCGGGCCAGGTGGTCGGCGTACGCGAACGCAGCCGCGAGCGCCTGCCGTTCCAGCTCGCCGCCGCCGGCGCCAACCGTGGCGACGGGCCCGGTCAGCCGTACCTGTCGGTGGACCTGACCGGGCTGCGAGCCACGCTGCTGCGCGAGCCGGCGCGCACCGAGGTCCCGGTCATCTGCGACGAGCAGCTCGTCGTGGAGTTCTACTCCCGCTGACCGGGCACCCCGGCCGCGACCCGGAATCAGCGGGTCTGCTCCAGCCAGGAGGCGTAGAGCAGCCCGTACGTCGACTCCGGGTCGCGGACCAACTCGTCGTGCGGGCCGCGCTGCACGATCCGGCCCCGGTCCACCACGATCACCTCGTCCGCCGCCTGCGCCGTGGAGAGCCGGTGGGCGATCGCCAGGGTCGTCCGACCCCGGGTCACCGCGTCCAGGGTGCGCTGCAGACGCACCTCCGTGGCCGGGTCGACCGCGCTGGTCGCCTCGTCCAGCACCAGCAGGTCCGGGTCGGCCACGTACGCGCGGGCCAACGCGACCAGCTGCCGCTCCCCCACGCTCAGCGCCTCGCCCCGCTCCCCCACCGGGGTGTCCAGGCCGGCCGGCAGCCCGTCCAGCCAATCGCCCAGGCCCAGCTCGACGAAGGCCGTGGTGAGCTGCGCGTCGGTCAGCTCGGGTCGGGCGAAGCGGACGTTCTCCCCCACCGTGGCGTCGAAGAGGAACCCGTCCTGCGGCACCATCACCACCCGCGCCCGCAGCGACGCGAACCGCACGTCGTCCAGCGGCACGCCGGAGAGCAGCACGGCGCCCTCGGTGGGATCCATCAGCCGGGTGAGCAGCTTGGCGAAGGTGGTCTTCCCGCTGCCGGTCTCGCCCACCACCGCCACCCGGCTCTTCGCCGGAATCTCCACGTCGATGTCGTGCAGCACCGGCGCACCGCCCGGATAGGCGAACCCCACCCCGGCGAAGCGGATGTCCAGCGGCCCGGCCGGCAGGTCCCGACCCTGCTCGCCGGGATCGGCCACGTCCGGCGCGACGTCCAGCACGTCCAGCACCCGCCGCCAACCGGCGATCGCGTTCTGCGCCTCGTTGAGCACCTCGGTGGCGATCTGCACCGGCTGGATGAACAGGGTCACCAGGAACAGGAACGCGGTCAGCTGACCGATGGAGAGCGTGCCGCCGACCCCCAGGGTGACCCCGAGCACCACCACGCCGGCCAGCGCCAGCCCGGCGGCCAACTCGCCCACCGAACTGCCCATGATGCTGATCCGGATGGCCCGCTGCTGCGCCCGCTGCTGCCCGTCGATCGCCGCGTCCAGCCGCCGCGCGGTACGCCCCGCGATCCCGTACGCGCGGATCACCGGCGCGCCCACCACACTCTCCGCGATCGTCCCCAGCAGCGTGCCGGTGCGCTGCCGCACCAGCCCGTACGCCGCGCCGAGCCGGCGCTGGAGCACCCGGATCACGAACACCGCCGGCAGGAACGCGGCGAACACCACCAGCGTCAACTGCCAGGAGTACGCCAGCATCACGATCGTCGTGACCAGCAGCTGACCGAGGTTCACCAGCAGGATCACGCCGCCCCATTGGAGGAACTGGGTGATCTGGTCGACGTCGCTGGTGACCCGGGAGACCAGCGAACCGCGCCGCTCCGACTGCTGGTGCAGCATCGACAGGTCGTGAACGTGCCGGAACGCCCGGGTCCGGACGTTCGCCAGCGCGGTCTCGCTCACCGTGAACAGGCGGCGCATCATCAGGTACCCGCAGAGCGTGGTGACCACCAGGATCGCCGCGGTCACCGCGACGACGGTCCAGACCACGTCCAGGTCCAGTCCGCCGACGATGCCGTTGTCGATGCCCTGCTGCACGGCCACCGGCACCGCCACTCGGCCCACCATGTAGACCAACGCCAGCGCCAGGGTGCCGAGCAGGCCGGTGCGCAGCTCCGGGGAGAGGGCCAGGCCCCGCCGCAGCGTCCGCCAGGTCGTCTCGACCTCCTCCGGCCGCCCCTCCGCGTCCTTCACCGCACTCGCGCTCACCGGTCCACCTCTTCGTTCGCGACTGCGGGGCTCCGCTTCGCTGCACTCCTCGCGCTCACCGGTCCACCTCTTCGTTCGCGACTGCGGGGCTCCGCTTCGCTGCACTCCTCGCGCTCACCGGTCCACCTCCATTTCGAGGCCCGACGGCAGCGGCGCCACGTCCTCGTCGTAGGGCTGCTCCGCGGCCGACCGCTCCACCTCGGCCTGCTCGTAGGCGGTGACCAGGTCGGCGTAGCCGGGCACGGTGGCGAGCAGCTCGGTGTGGGTGCCCCGGGCCACCACCCGCCCCTGTTCGAGGTAGATCACCTCGTCGGCGAGCGCGATCGTGGCCCGCCGGTAGGCGACCACCAGGATCGACGTGGCGGCCGCACCGGACCGGTCCGCGGCGCGCAGGCCCGCCAGGATGGCGGCCTCCACCCGCGGGTCGACGGCGCTGGTCGCGTCGTCGAGCACCAGCAGGCGCGGGCGGCCGGCGAGCGCCCGGGCCAGCGTCAGCCGCTGCCGCTGCCCGCCGGAGAGCGAGGTGCCACGCTCACCGACCATCGTGTCGAGCCCGTCCGGAAGGGCGGCGACGAAGCCGTCCGCCTCGGCCAGCCGCAGGGCCGCCCAGACGTCCTCGTCGCCGAGGCCCGGCCGGTCCAGCGTGATGTTGGCACGGACCGTGTCGTCGAAGACGAACGGCACCTGGGCGACCAGCGCGGCGGTGCGCGCCAGCGACGCGGCCGTGAGCCGCCGGACGTCCACCCCGTCCAGGGCGACGGTGCCGGCCGCCGGGTCGACCAGGCGGACCGCCAGCGACGCGATGGTGGACTTGCCGGCGCCGGTGGGCCCGACCAGCGCGACCGTCCGGCCGGCGGGGACCGTGAAGGTGACCTCGCCGAGCACCTCGGTGCCGGGCAGGTGCGCCTCGGCGGGCTCGTACCCGAAGTGGACGTCGCGGAAGGACAGCGTGGCCGGCGCGGGGTCGGCCGGGTCGAGCTCCTGGTCGCCGTACGGCATCTCGCCGGTGGCGTCGAGAACCCGGCGGACCCGGTCCCAGCCGGCGACGCTGCGCGGCATCTCGGCCAGCACCCAGCCGATCGCCCGCACCGGGAAGGCCAGCACGGTGAACAGGAACGCCACGCTCACCAGCTCGGTCACGCTGATGGCGCCCTGCCGCAGCCGGAACGCGCCGACCACCAGCACCGCGAGGGTGCCGAGGCTGGGCAGGGTCTCCAGCATCGGGTCGAAGACGCCGCGCAGGCGGCCGACGGCGATCAGCGCGTCCCGCAGCTCCCCGGCGCGACCGGCGAACCGGGCGGTCTCCTGGGCCTCCCGGCCCATCGTCTTCACCACCAGGGCACCGTCGAAACTCTCGTGGGCGATGCCGCTCACCTCGGCGCGCAGCCGCTGCGCGCGGGCCTGGCGGGGCGCCATGCGCCGGGAGTAGACGACGTTCAGCGCGAACAGCGCCGGGAAGACGGTCAACCCGACCAGGGCGAGCGCCCAGTCGGTGGCGAAGAGGGAGGCGACGGCGCCGACCAGCATGACCAGCGTGCCGACCGCGAACGGCAGCGGCGCGATCGGGTACCAGGCGGCCTCGACGTCGGAGTTCGCGTTGGAGAGCAGGGTGCCGGTCGCGTTGCGGTGGTGCCACGACAGCGGCAGGTCGAGGTAGCGGCGGGTGACCCGGCGGCGGTAGTCCGCCTGGAGGCGGTACTGCATGTAGCCGGCGCCGAGCCGGCGGCCGAAGATGCCGACGACGCGCACCACGCTGATGCCGAACAGCGCGGCGGCGGCCAGGGCGAGCGTGGCCACGCCCACCGAGCCGCGCGCCACGGCGGGGACGACGACGTCACCGACCACCGCGCCGACCACGTACGCGCTGACCACCACCATGCCGCCGAAGAGCACGCTGCCGGTCACCGCCACCGCGAAGATCCGTGGCTGCTCCCGGATCGCCCGCCCGAGAACCGCGAACCCCCGGCCGAGCACGTCCCGACTTGTCCCGCTCGCCACGCTCTCCCCCGCCGTAAGCAACAATTATCTCCTCCATCCTTACCGCTCGGGGCCGGGCCCCGCCGACCGAGCGGATATGTCGACGGTCACGTACGCACCGGTAGGTTGGCCGCGGCAGCGGGCCGGTCGCGGCGGCCGAGCCGACGGCGGCGTCCGCGCCTACGATCGGGGGCATGTCCCGGTACGCCCGAGTCGAGCGCGAAGCGCTGGCCGATCTGCTGCTCACCGTCGGTCCGGACGCGCCGACCGTGGCCGAGGGGTGGCTCACCCGCGACCTCGCCGCGCACCTGGTGCTGCGGGAACGCCGCCCGGACGCCGCCGGCGGCCTCCTGCTCCCGCCCCTGCGGGGGTACGCCGAGCGCGTCCGGCGGCGGATCGCGGCCCGGCCCTACGACGAGTTGGTGGCCCAGGTGCGCCGGCCGCCGGTCTGGAGCCCGGTGAGCAACCCGCTCGTCGACGGGCTCACCAACACCATGGAGTTCTTCATCCACCACGAGGACGTGCGCCGGGCCCGGCCGGGGTGGCTGCCCCGGGACCTGGACGCCGGCCTGCAGTCCACGCTCTGGCGGCGGACCGCGCCGCTGGCCCGGCTGGCGCTGCGCCGGTTCCCCGCCGACCTCTACGTGCAGGCGCCCGGCTTCGGCGAGCTCTCCGTCGGCCGTGGTGGCGAGCCATTGCGGGTGGTCGGGGCGCCCGGTGAGTTGACGCTGTTCCTTTCCGGTCGGCAGCGGGTCGCCCGGGTCCAGTTGGACGGGGCGGCGACCGCGGCGCAGCGACTGCGCGGCGCCGACCTGGGGATGTAACACGCTGCGCACAATCGGTCACGCACCGTTCGCCCGATAGGCGCACCCAACGATCCGCACCGATCCGAACTCCCGTACGCTTTTCGGGCCACATGACTCCGAGACGGCGCGGATTGGGAGCATCATGCGGACCTTCGCGGTCTCGGCGCTGCGGGAACCCCCCTTTCCCGCACGGCGCCATGACGGGATCGAACTGCTGGCCGGCGAGACGGCCGGATGGGTGGAGAGCTTCGACCTGATCAGTTCCGGTCACCGGTTGAGCCGGTTACGGCGCGCCGACGCCGCCGGCCTGGCCGCCCGGGCCTGCCCCGATGGGCCGGTCGAGCGCGTCCGACTCCTGGCCGACCTGGTGTCGTGGCTCTTCGTGATGGACGACGCCTGCGACGAGGACGGCCTGGGCGAGGCACCCACCCGGTTGGCGCCGGTCGTGGCGGCGCTGCTCGACGTGCTGGACGGACAGGGCGCGGCGCCGACCGCCCCGTCCGCGGCCGGGCCGCTCGGCGCCGCGCTGCACGACCTCTGCCGCCGGGTCCGCGCCCACCAGCGGTCGGACCTCCTGCTGCGGTTCGTCAGCCGAGTGCGGGACTACCTGCTGGCCCTGCTCTGGGAGGCCGCCAACCGGGAGCACCGGCGGGCTCCGGGCGTGGCCGAGTACGTGCAGATGCGCCGGCACACCGGGGGCGTCCACCCCAGCTTCGCCCTGACCGACCTCGCCCTGAACGGGCTACCCGGCGCGGCGGTGCGCACCGACCCGGGGCTGCTCACCGTCGACACCCTCGCGGCCGACCTCGTCTGCTGGTGCAACGACGTCTTCTCCTACGGCAAGGAGCGCACCGCGCCGGACGGGCACAACCTGGTCACGGTGATCGCGCGGGAGTCGGGGCAGGACGAGGCCGGCGCGCTACGGGCGGCCGCGGACCGGTTCAACGACACGCTCGAGGCGTACCTGGTCGCGGAGACGGACCTGCTCGCGACCGGGGACGAGACGCTGCGGCCGGTGCTGACCGCCCGGCGCAACTGGATCCGGGCCACCTACGACTGGTCGCTGGTCGCCGCGCGGTATGCCTGACCCGGGCCGTTCCGCCTGTCGGGGCGGCCCCCTCGGACGATCACCGGGGCTAGCCGTGACGGGGCGTGACCCAATACCCTTCGGTAACCACCATGGACGTGACGACCGTCACGCCCCACCCCTGAAGGCGGCACAGCGATGGCTCTCGATGTACCGTACCGTTCCATCCCCGACATGTTCCTCAAGCGCGTGGCGGCGAGCCCCGACCGGCACGCCTTCGCCCACCCGGCCGCCGACGACTCCGGCCCGGTCTGGCTGACCTGGGAGCAGGTGGGGCACCGGGCCAGGGCGATCGCTGCCGGACTGCACGGCCTCGGCGTGGGCCTGGAGGACCCGGTCGCGATCCTCGCCAACACCCGACTGGAGTGGGTGCTCGCCGATTTCGGCATCATGTGCGCCGGCGGCGCGACGACGACCGTCTACCCGACCACCGAGCCGGACGACGCGACCTACATCATCGCCGACTCCGGTTCCCGCGTGCTGTTCGCCGAGAACCCCGCCCAGGCGAGCAAGATCGCCGGCGCCGAGCTGCCCGCGCTGACCCACGTGGTCCTCATCGACGGCTCCCCCGACCCCGCCGCGGTCGTCCCCCAGCTCACCCTCGCCGACCTGGAGGAGCGGGGCGAGCGGGCGCTGCGCGCCGAGCCCGATCTCATCGAGATGATCGTCGCCGGGATCGGCCCCGACCACCTCGCCACCCTGATCTACACCTCCGGCACCACGGGTCGACCGAAGGGTGTCGAGCTGCTGCACGGCGGCTGGTGCTGGGAGGGCGTGGCCCAGGCCGAGCTGGGACTGCTCCGCGAGAACGACCTGCAGTACCTCTGGCTGCCGCTGTCGCACTCGTTCGGCAAGACGCTGCTCTGCGGCGCGACCCACGTCGGTCTGCCCACGTACGTCGACGGACGCGTCGACCGACTGGTCGACATGCTCGGTGTCGTCCAGCCGACGCTGATGTGCGGCGCCCCCCGGGTCTTCGAGAAGGTCTACAACAAGTCCGTCACCACGGCCCAGGACGCCGGCGGCGCGAAGGCCAAGATCTTCGCCTGGGCGGTCGAGGTCGGCAAGGAGAAGGTCGCCCTGGAGCAGGCCGGCAAGCCGGTGCCGGCGGGGTTGAAGCTGCGCTACCGGGTGGCCGAGAAGCTGGTGTTCAGCAAGCTTCAGGCCCGCCTCGGCGGCCGCATCCGGGTGCTCGTCTCCGGCGCGGCCCCGCTGAGCCCGGAGATCGCCACGTTCTTCGCCGCGGCCAACCTGCCGATCTCCGAGGGTTACGGGCTCACCGAGACCAGCGCGGGCAACTTCGTCAATCCGCCGGAGGGCTTGCGGATCGGCACGGTCGGCACCGCGATGGGCGACCTGGAGTGCCGGATCGACACCGACGGCGAGATCCTGCTGCGCGGCCGCCCGGTCATGCGCGGCTACCACAACCTGCCCGAGGAGACCGCGGCCGCGTTCACCGAGGACGGGTTCTTCCGCACCGGCGACATCGGCACCCTCGACGAGCAGGGCTACCTGCGCATCACCGACCGGAAGAAGGACCTGGTCAAGACGTCGGGCGGCAAATACATCGCCCCCTCACACATCGAGGGCATGTTCAAGGCCATCTGCCCGTACACCTCGCAGGCGGTGGTGATCGGCCAGGCCCGCAACTACTGCACGATGCTGGTCACCCTCGACCCGGACGCGGTCAAGGGCTGGGCCGCGGGCACGCCGCTGGAGGGCCGCGACTACACCACGATCGTCTCCTCGCCGGAGGCGCAGGCGATGGTCGAGGAGTACGTCGCCCAGCTCAACGCCAAGCTCAACCGCTGGGAGACCATCAAGAAGGTCACCATCCTGCCGCGGGACCTGACGATCGAGCACGGCGAGATCACCCCGTCGCTGAAGATCAAGCGCCGGGGTGTGGAGAGCAACTTCTCCGCCGAGATCGACAAGATGTACGAGGGCACGCTCGCCGAGCTGTGACGCCGGCGCGACGGTGGCTCGCCCTCCCCCGAGGCGGGCCACCGTCGCGTCTCAGGCGATGACGACGGGCTCCCGCCACTGCGGACGGGCGGCCCGGTCCAGGTCGTAGCGGACGCTGGCGATCCGATCGACGGCCTCGACGAGATCGCTCGCCGGCAGGGTGAACGGCAGCCGCAGGAACCGTTCGAGGGTGCCGTCGAGCCCGAACCGGGGGCCGGGCGCCAACCGGACGCCGACCTCCTCGGCAGCGCGCGCCAGCGCGCTCGAGATCGGCCCGTCCAGCTCGGCCCAGAGCGTCACCCCGCCGCGCGGCACGGTCACCCGCCAGTCCGGCAACCGCTGCGCGAGCGCCCCCAGCAGGGCGTCCCGCTGCGCCGTGAGCTGCGCCCGTCGGGCCGACACGATGGCCGGCGCGTCGGCCAGCAGGTGCACGGCGACCAGCTGGTCCAGCACCGGGCTGGCCATGTCGACACCCACCCGGGCCGCGGCGAGGCGCTGGACCTGCGGGGCGGACGCGCGCACCCAGCCGATCCGCAGGCCACCCCAGTAGGGCTTGCTCATCCCGCCGATGGAGATCACCCGGGAGTGCCGGTCGAAGGTCGCGACGGGCGGGGGCAACGGGGTGCCGTCCAGCGGCAGGTCCACGAAGGACTCGTCCACCACCAGATCCGTGCCGGCGGCGTGGGCGGCGGCGACGACCCGCTCGCGCAGGTCGGCCGGCATCAGGTGTCCGGTGGGGTTGTGGAACTCCGGGATCAGGTAGGCCAGCTTCGGCCGGGACTGCCGGAGGCTGCCGAGCAGCAGGTCGGCGTCCCAGCCGGCGCCGTCGGCGGCGAGGCCGTGGGTGGTGATCCGGGCGCGGCGGGCCGCCAGCGCGGCGAGCGCGTTGGGGTAGGTGGGGGACTCGACCAGCACGCTGCCGCCGGGCGCCAGGGCCAGCCGCAGGACGAGGTCGAGGGCGTGCTGGGTGCCGCTGGTGACCATGATCTGGTCGGGTGAGGTCGGCAGGCCCCGGGCGCTGTACGAGTCGGCGACCGCCTCCCGAAGCTCGACGATCCCGGTCGGGTGGTAGCCGGCGCCGCACAGGTAGCGGGGCAGGTCCTCGGCGGCGGCGCGAGCGGCCGGCACGAGCTGCGGCGGCGCGGAGAGCGCGGCACAGCCGAGGTCGATCATGTCCAGGTCGTCCAGCGGGGTCCACAGCCCGGAGCTGGCCACCCGGTGGTTGCCGGGGAGCATCGTCCAGCTGCCCGCGCCCCGGCGGCTGGCCAGGTGGCCGCTCTCCCGCAGCTGCCGGTACGCGGCGGTGACCGTGGTGCGGCTGATCCGCAGCGCCTCCGCCAGCTCGCGTTCAGCGGGCAGCCGCACGCCGAGCGGCAGCCGCCCGTCGGCGAGCAGGCCGCGGACGGCGCCGGCGAGCGCGGCGTAGTCGGGGCTGCGACGGCGGCCGGGGAGGGCGTGCCACTGGCCGAGCAGCCGAGCCAATTGGACTCCGCGCACCTGACTTGTCATGGCCACTCCTCCGAGATTGGCTCTTCTGCTCGGCGAATTGGCACCTAGGGTGGCATGCATGGCAGCGATTGGCAATCTCCGGCACCGGCCGGCGCGGCGGCTGACCCAGCTCTACGTCGGGCTGGCCCTCTACGGCGTCAGCATGGCCCTGATGATCCGCTCGGGGCTGGGCCTCGACCCGTGGGACGTGTTCCACCAGGGACTGTCGAGGATCACCGGGCTCTCCTTCGGCACGGTGACCATCGCCGTCGGCGCGCTCGTGCTGCTGCTGTGGATCCCGCTGCGCCAGCGTCCCGGGCTCGGCACGGTCAGCAACGTGGTGGTGATCGGGCTCGTCGTCGACGCGACGCTCGCGCTACTGCCGGCCGGCGGCCCGCTCTGGGTCCGGATCGGCGCGCTCGTCGTCGGCATCGTCGCCAACGGCGCGGCCACCGGCCTCTACCTCGGCGCCCGGCTCGGCCCCGGCCCGCGCGACGGCCTGATGACCGGCTACGTCGCCCGCCGGCCCGGTCGGTCGATCCGGCTGGTGCGCACGGTGATCGAGGTCACCGTCCTCGCGCTCGGCTGGCTGCTCGGCGGCACCGTCGGCGTCGGCACCGTCGCGTACGCCCTGAGCATCGGCCCGCTGGCCCAGCTGTTCATCCCGATCTTCGCCGTCGCGGACCCGGAGGTCACCGCCGCGGGCCCGGTCGCGCCGCAGCCGGCGAGCTGACCGACCGGCCCGGTTCACGCCGATCCGCTGTCGTGGTGATGCCGTTGCTCACGGTGGACGGGTGTTCCCTTCCGCGATCCACCCCGGCATCATCACTGCATGGAGGAGAGCGGATGGCGTCGAAGCGACGCCTGGATCTTCGTGTCGTTGGTCATCGCGAGCGGCGCCGGCCGGCACCGCCGGGCCGCGTCCAGCCGCCGCCCCGAGGGCGTACGCCTCGCGGACGTGCTCTCCACCGCCGACCATCTCAACCGGTCCATACCGGACCGTCACGAGGTGGAGGCGGCCGTCCGCCGGCTCCTCGGCGCCGGGCTGGTCAGCGTCACCGACGGCTGGTTCCGGATCACGGCCGAGGGTGAGCGGCTCTGGCGCAGCCGACCCAGCGCCGGGCTGGCGACCACCGTGGACACCGTGCAGGGCGTGCTGAGCCGCCGGCACGTGCCCGGCAGCGCCGACTGGACGCTCGATGAGGCCGACCACGCGGCGGCCGTACAGGAGTACGTCGTCCGGTCGCTGCCCCGCCCGCGCCGCTCACCGGAGGGGCACGCCGGGCGTGACTGACCGACCCCGGCCGCCGGCACCCGGCTGACCGGCCCGGGCGGTCAGCGGACGGGGTGTCCCCGGTGGCGCAGGGCGTCCTTGACCTCGGCGACGGTCAGCTCACCGAAGTGGAAGACGCTGGCGGCCAGCACCGCGTCCGCGCCGGCGCTGACGGCCGGCGGGAAGTGCGCGACCTCCCCGGCGCCACCGCTGGCCACCACCGGCACGTCCACCACCCGGCGGACCGCGGCGATCAGCTCCAGGTCGAAGCCGGCCTTGGTGCCGTCGGCGTCCATCGAGTTGAGCAGCAACTCCCCGGCGCCCAGCTCGGCGCCGCGCCGGGCCCACTCGATCGCGTCCAGCCCGGTCCCCCGGCGGCCGCCGTGGGTGGTCACCTCGAAGCCGCTCGCGGTGGTGCCGGCGGGCGCCCGGCGCACGTCCAGCGAGAGGACGAGCACCTGGCGCCCGAACCGGTCGGCGATCTCGGCGATCAGCTCCGGCCGGGCGATCGCGGCGGTGTTGACCCCGACCTTGTCCGCCCCGGCGCGCAGCAGGGTGTCGACGTCGGCGACCTGGCGGACCCCGCCACCGACGGTCAGCGGGATGAAGACCGACTCGGCGGTGCGGCGCACCACGTCGAGCATGGTGCCGCGGTCACTGCTCGACGCGGTGACGTCGAGGAAGGTCAGCTCGTCGGCCCCGGCCCGGTCGTACGCCGCGGCCAGCTCGACCGGGTCGCCGGCGTCACGCAGGTCGAGGAAGTTGACACCCTTCACGACCCGCCCGGCGTCCACGTCCAGACAGGGGATGACCCGTACCGCCACCGTCATGGGTCGAGCCTATCCCGCCGCCGACGTCACAGCCGGACCAGCATCTTGCCGAGGTTCTCGCCCCGGAGCAGGCCGAGGAACGCCGCCGGGGCGTTCTCGATGCCGTCCACGACCGTCTCGTCGTACGACAGGCGACCCTCGCGCAGCCAGCCGGACATCTCGCGGACGAACTGCTCACGCAGCGGCTCGTGGTCGCGCACCAGGAACCCGCGCAGGGTGAGCCGCTTGCCGATGACCATCGCCAGGTTGCGCGGCGCGGCCGGCGGCTCGGCGCTGTTGTACTGGGAGATCATGCCGCAGATCGCCGCCCGGCCGTGCGGGCGCAGCGCCGAGATCGCGGCCTCCAGGTGGTCGCCGCCGACGTTGTCGAAGTAGACGTCGATCCCCTCGGGCGCGGCGGCCCTCAGCGCGTCGCGGACCGGGCCGTCGTGGTAGTCGAACGCGGCGTCGAAGCCGAGCGACCGCAGCCGCGCGACCTTCTCCGCCGAGCCGGCGCTGCCGACCACGCGGGCGGCGCCCTTGAGCGTGGCGATCTGGCCGACCAGGCTGCCCACCGCGCCCGCCGCGGCGGAGACGAAGACCGTCTCCCCGGGCTGCATGGCGGCCACGTCGAGCAGCCCGGCGTACGCGGTCAGCCCGGTCATGCCGAGCACACCCAGGTAGGCCGTCACCGGCGCCAGGTCCGGGTCGACGATCCGGGCGGAGCGGGCCTCGACGAGCGCGTACTCGCGCCAGCCGAGACCGTGCAGCACGACGTCGCCGGGGGCGAACCCGTCGGCCTCAGCGGCCACCACCTCGCCGACCGCGCCACCGTCGAGCGGCGCGTCGAGCGGGTACGGCGGCACGTACGACTTGACGTCGTTCATCCGCCCCCGCATGTACGGGTCGACCGACATGTACCGGTTGCGGACCAGCAGCTGACCCGGGCCGGGCTTGGGCAGCTCGGTCTCGACCAGCCGGAAGTTGTCGGCGGTCGGCCAGCCGGTGGGGCGGGACGCCAGGTGGATCTCCCGGTTGACCTCGCTCACGCCGCCTCCCGCACGGTGAGCCCGACCTCGATGTTGCCGCGGGTGGCGTTGGAGTAGGGGCAGACCTGGTGCGCGGCGGCCACCAGCTCCTCGGCGGCGGCGCGCTCGACGGCGGGCAGGTCGACCACGAGCGTGACGGTCAGCCCGAAGCCGCCCGCGCCGTTCGGGCCGATGCCGACCTGCGCCTCGACCACGGAGCCGGTGACGTCGGCCTTGGCCCGGCGACCGGCCACCCGCAGCGCCGAGTGGAAGCAGGCCGCGTAACCGGCGGCGAAGAGCTGCTCCGGGTTGGCGGCGCCGCCCGCCCCACCCATCTCCTTCGGCACCGCGAGGTCGAGGTCGAGGGTGCCGTCGGAGGTGCTGACGTGGCCGTCGCGGCCGTCGCCGTCGGCCCGGGCCGACGCGGTGTAGAGGACCTGCACGGGGATCACTGCTCCTTATGTTGGTGAATGGTCTCGGTGACCCGGGTGAGGGTGTCGCGGAGGGCGACCAGCTCGTCCACGCCGAGCCCGGTGGCCCGGGCGACGCGCGCCGGCACGTCCGCCACCCGATGCCGCAGCGCCCGTCCGGCCTCGGTCAGCTCCACCTCGACGCGCCGCTCGTCGTCGCTCGCGCGGCGGCGGACGACCAACCCCGCCCCCTCCAGCCGCTTGAGCAGCGGGGAGAGTGTGCCGGAGTCGAGCCGCAGCTCGGCGCCGAGCGCGGAGACGCTCGGGGCGTCGCCGTCGCGTTCCCAGAGCACGAGCAGCACCAGGTACTGGGGGTAGGTGAGCCCGACCGGGTCGAGGACGGGCCGGTAGACGTCGGTCAGCGCGCGCGACGCCGCGTACAGCGCGAAGCACACCTGCCGGCGCAGACCCAGGCCATCGTCCACCCGGCAACCGTGGCGGGCAATCTAATTGCGCACAACTTAACCGTCGGCGCCCCCGCCACGCGCCATCACCGCCCCCAGCTCGGCGCGGCTGGTCACCCCGAGCTTGCGGTACACCCGGGCCAGGTTCGCCTCCACCGTCTTCGGGCTGATGAACAGGGTGTCGGCGATCACCCGGTTGGTCCGGCCCGCCGCCGCGAGCCGGGCCACCTCCAGCTCCGTGCCGGTCAACTGGCGTGGCGCGGCCGGGCGGCCGCCGGTGCGCTCCGCCTCCGCGCGCGCCCGGGCCGCCAACGCCGCCGCACCGAGCGCGTCGAACTCGGCGGCCGCGCCCGCCAGCGCCTCCCGCGCCTCCCGCCGCCGGCGGGCCCGCCGGTGCGCGAGCCCGGCGACCAGCAGGCAGCGGGCCCGGTCCAGCGGCAGCACGTCCGACGGTACGGCCGCCCGCGCCGCGGCCAGCTCGGCCAGCTCGTCGACCGGGTCCCGGCCCCGGGCACCCGCCAGCAGCACCCGGCTACGCGCCAGACCCAGCGTCGTCCACGGCCGGGGCAGCCGCCGGTGCCGCACCGCGAGCCGGTCCAACACCGCCTCCGCGGTGGCCAGGTCACCCGCACCGACGCACGCCTCCAACCAGTCCGGCTCGAAGCGCTGCGCCAGCGGCTCGACCAGACCGAGCCGGTCGGCGATCCCGGCCAGCGCCCCGTAGTGCCGGGCGGCGTCCGCCAGCCGCCCACCGGTCAGCGCCGCGTACCCGGCCAGCTGCTCGTGGATCCGCCGCCGCCACGGGTCGTCCAACTCGGCGGCCCGGCGCAGGCCCTCCTCGGCGATCCGGTTCGCCTCCGCCAGCCGCCCCCGGTGGGCCAGCAGCAGCCCGTCCAGCCACACCACGCCGGCCGAGTCGGCGCCGTACTGCTCGCCCAGCTCACGGGCCGTCGCGAGGTGCGCCGCCGCGTCCGCCCACCGCCCCGCGAACAGCTCCGTCTCCCCGAGGTGGCACAGCAGCTCGTGCTGCGACGGCTCGTCGCCGCGCGCGAACGCCCGGTCCAGCATCCGGTGCAGCCGCTGCCGGGCCCGGTCGTGCTCGTCGAGCGCCTTCCACCAGATCGCCGGAACGATGCCGGCCAGCCACGACGGCTCCTCACCCTCGGTGGCCAACGCCCGGTCCAACAGCTCCGTACGGGCCGGCAACCCGGCGCGCACCTCGTTGAACAACAGCAACAACAGCGCGGCGGCGTGCACCGGCCGGTCCTGCGGGCTCTCCGCCAACAGGTCGACCGCCCGCTCCGCGTGCCAACGCGCCGGATCCGGGGCGTCGTGGAAGACGCCGAGGTGGGCGTGGACCCGCCCGGCCAGCGTCGACCCCTCCGGGGCGAGCCCCAGGGCCCGTTCGGCGGCGACCACCGCCGTCTCGGCCGGCTCGTCGGAGCTCCACGCGACGACCGCCCGCAGCAGCAGCGCCTCCGCGCGTGCCGGGCCGGTCAACTCGTCGACGGCGCGTTCGGCGGCCGCCTTCGCGGCCGGGTAGTCGCCACTGTCGAAGCGGCACTGCGCGGCGGCGAGCCGCCACCGGGCGTGCTCGGCGGCCGCGTCCGGCGGGGCGAGCCGGGCCGCGCTGTCGTACAGGCCGGCGGCCGTCTCCGGCGCGCCCCGGGACCGCTGCCGGGCGGCGGCCTCCGCGATCTCGACCGCCGCCGCGAGGTCGGGGGCCGTGGCGCAACGGGCCAGCTGACGGGCCCGCTCGTCCGGATCGGCGGCGGTGTCGGCGAGCAGCCGGTGCAGCCGGTGGCGTACGCCCGGCGGCACCTCGGCGCGCACGGCGGCGGCGTAGACCGGATGGGCGAAGCCCACGACGTCACCGGTGACCGCCACCAGGCCGGCCTCCTCCGCCGCGTCCAGGTCGGCCGCCGACACCCCCGCCCGCGCCAACCCGCTCAACGTGGGCACCCCGCAGAGCGCGGCCAGACGGATCGCGTGCCGGGTGGCCGTCGGCAGGGTGTCCAGCCGGTCGGCGACCAGCTGTCGCAGCGACGGCGCGGCCGGCAGGTCGGTGCCCGGCGCCGGCAACTGCGGCAGCCGCAGCACCGCGCGGGCCAACTCCACCGCGAGCAGCGGATTCCCGCCGGACTCCCCGGCGATCCGGACCAGCAGCGGCCGGGGCAGCGCCGTGCCGGTCCGCACCCTCAGCACGTGGTGCAGGGCGCCGACGCCGAGCGGGCCGAGCACCACCCGGTCGAGCCGCGCGCCCAACGCCTCCTGCTCCAACCCGAGCGGCGCCGGCTCGCCGTCCGGCCGGTCACCGCGCACGGTCACCAGCACGGCGACGCGCGGCACCACCCGGCGCAGGGCGAACCGCAGCGCGCGTTCGCTCGGTGGGTCGAGCCACGGCGCGTCGTCCACCGCCACCAGGACCCGCGGCCAGGCCGGATCGGTGGCCGCCGCGTCGAGCAGCGCACGGGTGGCCGCCCCGACCGCCCGTTCGTCGACGGGCTCGGTGACCTCACCACTGAGCAGCACACCGGCCAGCGCGGCGCGCTGCGGCGCCGACAGCGCCGACACCCGGTCGGCGAGCGGCGCGAGCAGGTCGGCGAGCGCCGCGAACGGCAGCACCCGCTCGCTCTCCGTGGGGGCGCAACGCAGGGTCAGCCAGCCGTCCCGGGCGGCGGCGTCGAGCAGCGACCGGAGCACGACCGTCTTGCCGATCCCGGCCGGCCCCTCCACCAGCACCGGCCGGCCGTCTCCCAGGGACCGCCGGACGCTGTCCACCACCGCGTCCCGACCGATGGCCGTCCCGTTCACCGGGTCAGTCTGGCAGCGCCCGTCCAGTGGGTCGAGGACCGTCCGGCGGGTCGGGACGGCCCGTCCGGCCACCAGCGCTCAGCGATCGCCGAGGTACGCCTCCAGCTCCACCTCGATCAGGTGCTCCGGATCCAGCAGACCGGCCACCACCACCAGGGTGGCGGCCGGGCGGACCGCCCCGAAGACCGCGTTGTGCGCCCGGCCCACCTCGTCGGCGTGCGCGCGGTCGGTCACGTACATCCGGCTGCGGACCACGTCCCGCGGCTCGGCGCCCACCTCGGCGAGCGCGTCCAGCGCGATCCGCAGAGCCTGGGCGGTCTGCGCGGCCGGGTCCCCGACGTGGGTCACGAGCCCGTCCACCGTGGACGTGCAGCCTGCCGTCCAGGCCAGGTCACCGGCGCGGACCACCCGCGAGTAGCCGTAGGTGGCCTCCCACGGGCCGCCCGACCCCAGCCGGGTGACGGTCACGCGGCGGCCAGCGTGTCGAGCGCCTGCCGCACGGTGAAGGCGCCCGCGTAGAGCGCCTTGCCGGCGATGACACCCTCCACGCCGATCGGCTCCAGGGTCGCCAGCGCCCGCAGGTCGTCCAGCGTGGACACGCCACCGGACGCGATCACCGGCGCCTGGGTGCGGGCGCACACCTCCCGCAGCAGCTCCAGGTTCGGCCCGCGCATCGTGCCGTCCTTGGTGATGTCGGTGACCACGTAACGGCTGGCACCGGCCTTGTCCAGCCGCTCCAGCACCTCGTACAGGTCACCGCCCTCGCGGGTCCAGCCCCGCGCGGCCAGCGTACGGCCACGCACGTCCAGGCCGATCGCCACGCGGTCGCCGTACTCGCCGACCACCCGGTCGCACCAGGCCGGGTCCTCCAGGGCGGCGGTGCCGATGTTGACCCGGGCCGCCCCGGTGCCCAACGCCGCGAGCAGCGACTCGTCGTCGCGGATGCCCCCGGACAGCTCGACCTTCACGTCGAGCTGGCGGACCACCTCGGCGAGCAGGTGGGCGTTGGTGCCCCGCCCGAACGCGGCGTCCAGGTCGACCAGGTGGATCCATTCCGCGCCGTCGCGCTGCCAGGCCAGCGCCGCCTCCAGCGGGTCGCCGTAGCTGGTCTCGCTACCGGCGGCGCCCTGCACGAGCCGGACGGCCTGGCCGTCGGCGACGTCCACGGCGGGCAACAGGGTGAGGCTCAACGTCTTCTCCTCGGTCAGGTACGACGGTCCAGGGCGATCACCACGATCGCCGGCAGTGCGAGCAGCAGGAGCACGGCCAGCGCCACGCGCAGCGCCAGGTCGTCCACGAGCGACCAGATCAGGAACAGCGCCGCCAGGGTGAGCAGCACGATAGCGGCCCGCTCACCGCGGCTGTACCGGGCCAGTCGGCCGGCGCTGCGGCGGCGCGCCCGGGGTGTGAGCCGCCGGACCAGGGCCCGCCGACGCTCGCGACGGACCACCCGCCGCCGACGCACCGCACGCTCCCGCGCCAACTCGGCCTCGCGGGCCGCCCGGCGCCGGGCCCGCTCCTTGCTCATCCGCGCCCCCCGCCCACACCGCGCGACGACCGGCCGCGGCGACGGACCCGCCCGCCACCGGCGGTCACAGCGTGGCCAGCCAGTTGCGCAGCAGCGCGGCGCCGGTGTCGGCGGACTTCTCCGGGTGGAACTGGGCGGCGGACAGCGGCCCCCGCTCGACCGCGGCCACGAAGTCGGACTCGTGGTGGGCGGTGGTCACCGTGGCACCGGCCGCCGCCAGCGCCCCCGGGTCACCCACACCGTAGGAGTGGACGAAGTAGAACCGGCTCTCGGCGGGCAGGCCGGCGAAGAGCACCGAGGAGCGCGGCGCCCGCACCGTGTTCCAGCCCATGTGCGGCAGCCGGGTCGCGGCGAGCTTCGTGACGCCGCCGGGCAGCAGACCGAGCCCCTTGGTGACCACGCCGTGCTCGTCGCCGTGCTCGAACAGCACCTGCATGCCGACGCAGATGCCGAGCACCGGCCGGCCGGCGGCCACCCGATCGGCGATCATCGGGCCCGCGCCGAGCGCCTCGATCCCGGCCATGCACGCCGCGAACGCGCCGACACCCGGCACCACCAGACCATCGGCGGCGGCCGCCGCGGCCAAGTCGTCGGTCACCCGCACGTCGGCGCCCGCGGCGGCCAGCGCGCGCTCGGCCGAGCGCAGGTTGCCCGACCCGTAGTCGAGCACGACGACCTGGCTCACTGGCCCTCCCCCGGCAGCAGCCAGAGCACCCCGCCGACCGTGGCCAGCACGGCGAGCAGCGCGGTGAGCAGCAGGGCACCCTTCGGCGCGCCCTGCCGGTACAGCGACCAGACGCCGCCCACCAGCACCCCGGCCAGCACCAGCAGCAGGATCGGCAGCGCCGAGCTCATCGTGGTGCCCTTCCCGTCGTGGCCGCGACCCGCGCGGCGTTCCCGGCGACCGTCACAGCGCCCCCTTCGTGCTGGGCACCACGCCCGCGGCCCGCGGGTCGATCGCGGTGGCCTCCCGCAACGCCCGGGCGACCGCCTTGAACTGCGCCTCGACCACATGGTGCGCGTCCGGGTGGCCGCCCGGTCGGGCCGCCCGCAGCACGTCGACGTGCAGGGTGATCCGGGCCGCCTGGCCGAGGGACTCGAAGATGTGCCGCGTCATGCTCGTCGGGTAGACCGGCCCGATGTACGGGGCCAGCGGCGGCTCGTCGTGCAGCACGTACGGCCGGCCGGAGAGGTCCACGGCGGCCCGGACCAGCACCTCGTCCATCGGGATGGTGGCCGAGCCGTACCGCCGGATGCCGGCCTTGTCGCCGAGCGCCTGGTCGAGCGCGGCGCCCAGCGCGAGCGCGGTGTCCTCCATCGTGTGGTGCGCGTCGATCTCCAGGTCACCGACGGTGCGGACGGTCAGGTCGAAGCCGCCGTGCCGGGCGATCTGGTGGAGCATGTGGTCGAAGAAGCCGACCCCGGTGCTGATCTCGGCGGCGCCGGTGCCGTCGAGGTTCACCTCGACGAGGACCTTGGTCTCCTTGGTGACCCGCTCCACCCGGGCGGTACGACTCATTGCCTGCCTCTCCATCACGACTGCGGGGCTGGTACGCGGACTGCTCGAACTGCCGTCACCGCTGCTGCTCCATCGCGGCCAGGAACGCGTCGGTCTCGGCGGGGGTGCCGGCGGTGACGCGCAGCCAGCCGGGCAGGCCGACGTCGCGCACCAGCACGCCCCGGTCCAGCAGGGCGCGCCAGGTGGCGGCCTGGTCGCCGCCCACCTCGAACAACACGAAGTTGGCGTCGCTGTCCGCGACCCGCAGGCCCCGCCCCCGCAGCTCGCCGACGATCCGGTCGCGCTGCTCCTTGATGGCCTCGACCGTGCCGAGGAGGGCGTCACGGTGGGCCAGCGCGGCCCGCGCGGCGGCCTGGGTGAGCGCCGACAGGTGGTAGGGCAGCCGGACCAGCTGCACGGCCCGCACCACCGCCGCGTCGGCGGCCAGGTAGCCCAGTCGCCCACCGGCGAAGCCGAACGCCTTGCTCATCGTACGGGTCACCACCAGCCGGGGGTGCCCGGGCAGCACCGCGAGGGCGCTGACCGTGCCGGGACGGGCGAACTCCGCGTACGCCTCGTCGACCACCACCATGCCCGGCGCCGCGTCCAGCACCGCGGCGACCACGGCCGGGTCCAGCGCCGTGCCGGTCGGGTTGTTCGGCGAGCAGAGGAAGACCACGTCCGGCCGGTGCTCGTGGACCTGGGCGACCGCCTCGTCGGCGGTGAGTCCGAAGTCGACGCCGCGCCGGGCGGGCACCCACCGGGTACCGGTGCCGAGCGCCAGGAGCGGGTGCATCGAGTACGCGGGCGTGAAGCCGAGCGCCGTACGCCCCGGCCCGCCGAACGCCTGGAGCAGCTGCTGCTGGATCTCGTTGGAGCCGTTGGCGGCCCACACCTGGTCGACGGTGAGCCCGTGACCGAGGTAGGCCGCCAGGTCGGCGCGGAGCGCCACGGCGTCCCGGTCCGGATAGCGGTTGAGGTCGCGCAGCTCCGCGGCGAGCGCCTTGCCGATCGCGTCGGCCACCGGCTCCGGCACCGGGTAGGAGTTCTCGTTGGTGTTGAGCCGCACCGGCACGTCCAGCTGCGGCGCCCCGTACGGCGACAGCCCGCGCAGGTCGTCGCGGAGCGGCAGGTCGTCGAGGGTGGTCACGAGCCCGCCCCCGGGAACCGCGCCCGCACCGCCTGGCCGTGCGCCGGCAGATCCTCCACGTTGGCCAGCGTCACCACGTGCGGGGCCACCTCGCTCAGCGCATCCCGCGTGTACTCCACCAGGTGGATGCCGCGCAGGAAGGACTGCACGGACAGCCCGGAGGAGTGCCGCGCGCAGCCGCCGGTGGGCAGCACGTGGTTGGAGCCGGCGCAGTAGTCGCCGAGGGACACCGGCGACCAGGCGCCGACGAAGACGGCACCGGCGTTGCGCACCCGCAGCGCCCACTCGCGGGCGTCCCGGGTCTGGATCTCCAGGTGCTCGGCCGCGTACGCGTCGACCACCCGCAGCCCGTCGGTGAGGTCGTCCACCAGCACCACGCCGCTCTGCTCACCGGTCAGGGCGGTGGTGACCCGCTCGGCGTGCTTGGTGGCCGGCACCTGCCGGGACAGCTCCCGCTCCACCGCCTCGACCAGCGCCGGCGACGGGGTGACCAGGACACTGGCGGCGAGCGGGTCGTGCTCGGCCTGGCTGATCAGGTCGGCGGCGACGTGCGCCGGGTCGGCCGTGTCGTCGGCCAGGATGGCGATCTCGGTCGGGCCGGCCTCGGCGTCGATGCCGACGACGCCCCGCAGCAGCCGCTTGGCGGCGGTGACCCAGATGTTGCCCGGGCCGGTGATCATGTCGACGGGATCGCAGTGCGCCTCGCCGGCCGCGTCGACGGCCGACCCGTACGCGAGCATCGCCACCGCCTGGGCGCCGCCGACGGCGTAGACCTCGTCCACGCCGAGCAGCGCGCACGCGGCGAGCACCCGCGCGTCGGGTAGGCCACCGTTGTCCTTCTGCGGCGGGCTCACCACCACCAGCGAGCGGACGCCGGCCTCCTGCGCCGGGACCACGTTCATCACCACGGTCGACGGGTACATGGCGAGGCCACCGGGGACGTAGAGCCCGACCCGGTCGACCGGCACCCAGCGCTCGGTGACCGTGCCGCCGGGCACCACCTGGGTGGTGTGGTCGGTGCGCCGTTGGTCGGCGTGCACGCGACGGGCCCGGCTGATCGACTCCAGCAGCGCCGCCCGGACCTCCGGGTCGAGGGTGCCCTCCGCCTCGGCGATGGCCTCGGCGGGCACCCGCAGCACGTCCGGCGAGATCCCGTCGAAGCGCTCGCTCGCCTCCCGGATCGCCGGGTAGCCATGGTCGCGGACCGACTCCACCACGGGCCGGATCCGCTCGACGGCCACGGACACGTCGAGCTGGGCACGGGGCAGCAGGCGGCGGGGGTCGCGGACGCCGCCGCGCAGGTCGATCCGATTCAACACCCTTGCGAGTCTAGGCGGCCGGTCCGGAGCAGGCCGGGACCGCCCGTACGCCGGGACGGTGAGCCGGCCCACGTGCCGCCCGGCCCCTGCCCGGGGGCGCACCGGGACGGTGGCCACGAGCGTCGCCGGCGGCCCCACGCGCCCACCGGAGACGGTGAGCCGGGCCACGCCACGGGACGCGGATCCGGCTAGGCTCGACGGCGTGACTGCGCGGCTGCCGGTGTTTCCGCTCGGAACGGTGCTCTTCCCCGGGTTGGTGCTGCCGCTGCACATATTCGAGGAGCGCTACCGGGCCCTGGTCCGGCACCTGGTCGGGCTGCCCGAGGGCAGCCCGCGCGAGTTCGGCGTCGTCGCCATCCAGACGGGGTGGGAGGTGGCGGCCACCGGGCCCGGTGGCCGGCCGACCGCGGCCGGCGGCGACGTGACGCTGCACGACGTGGGCTGCACGGCCGAGCTGCGCCAGGTGACCGAGCTCGACGACGGCGGCTTCGACATCGTGACCGTGGGTAGGCGGCGGTTCCGCATCGCCGACGTGGACGAGCGGTCCGCGCCCTACCTGACCGCCGAGGTGGAGTGGCTGCCCGAGCCCGGCGGGGCGGACGAGGTCGCCGACCTGTTGGCGGCGCGGGTGATCTCGGTGTTCCGGCAGTACCTCGGGCTGATCCGGGCCGATCCGCAGGAGCTGTCCGAGCAGCTGCCGGAGGACCCGACGGTGCTGTCCCACCTGGTCGCCGCGACGGCGGCGCTGACGGTCGACGACCGGCAGCGGCTGCTCGCGATCGACGACACCGCGGCCCGGCTCCGCGCCGAGCTGCGCCTGCTCAACCGCGAGGCGGCTCTGCTGCGCCAGGTGCGGGCGGTTCCGGTGCCGCTGACGGAGCTGGCGTCGCCGCCGACGCCCAACTGAGCCCCGCGAGGTCGGGCTCGGGCTCCGGGCGCAGCGACGGCCACCGGGACCAGCCGGCGAGCAGGGTGTACATGATGGCGGCGCCGAACGCGGGCAGCAGCAGCTGCGGCACGGGCACCACGTCGAGCACTCCGCTCAGCTCGCCGGCCCGCAGGTCGGCCGGCTTGGCGAACGGCTGCCCGTCGGGGGCGGTCGCGAGCAGTCGTTCGAAGGTGCCCAGCCCGATGCGCCGCCCCACCTGCCAGGCCACGACGCCGGCGGCGAGGGCACCGAGCACGGCGGTGACCAGCCCGACCGGCCCCCGCCAGCGACGCAGCACGATCCACAGCGCGAGCGCGGCGAGCACGCCGAACCCGAACCCGAACAGGCTGAACCAGCCATCCGCCGCGATCGGCTGCTCCGGCTGCGGCTGTGCGTAGAGCGCCCCGTCGGGCGCCTTGATCACCGGGGTCTCCGGGGCGACGGCCGCCCAGAGCAGGCCGAACGGCACTCCGAGGACGGTCAGCACCAGCCCCCCGCCGAGCGCGGCCAGGACGCCGCGCCGACCCGACCCGGCAGCCGCCGTCGCGTCGGACGGCGGATCGGCCGGGGCGGCACCGGGGCCGGTCGGGGTGGTGCGGTCGCGCTCGCCGGGCTCGGCGGCGGACCGCTCACGGTCGGGGGTGTCCGGGCTCACCGGATGATCCTCTCAGGCGCCCGGACGGGCGGGGGCGGCGGTGGCCCCACACCCCCTCACCGGGCGAACGGTTCCAGCATGACCGCGGCCGCCCGCAGCCAGGCCTGCCGGGTCTCCGGCTGGAGCTGGTGGTATTCGATCGACGACCCGGTCTCCAGCGCCGGGTCGTACGGGACCACGGCGACGGCGCGGGTGCGGGTGGCGAAGTGCCGCTCCAGGTCGTCCTGGAGGGTGGACCGGCCCGGCGTCGGGCAGGAGATCAACGTGACCGCGTTGTCGGCCAGCTCGCCCATGCCGACCTCGTGCAACAGGTCGAGCATCCAGTCGGCGCTGAACGCCGCGTCCTCCCGGGGGACGGTGGTGACCACCAACTGGTCGGCGGCCTGCATCACCGTCCGCCAGTTGGCGCTCTCCACGTTGTTGCCGGTGTCGACGCAGACCACCTCGTGGGTGCGGCGCAGCAGCTCCAGCACCCGCTTGACGGTGAACTGGTCGAGTCGCTGGGCGAACCGGGGGCTCTCCTCACCGGCCAGCACGTCGTACGAGTTGTCGGACGCGTGCCGCAGGTAGTCGTCGAGGTGGTCGGTCAGGGTGGCACCCTCGAGGATCTCGATGTGGGCCAGGTCGGAGATCAGGTGCCGGATGGTCCGGGCGTGGCGCGCGCTGCCGGCCCGCAGACCGAGCGTGCCCCGCAGCTCGTTGTCGTCCCAGGCGAGCACCCCTCGCCCGCGGACGCTGCCCACCGTCGCCGCCGCGAGCACGGTGGCCGTGGTCTTGTGCACGCCACCCTTGGGGTTGGCGAAGGCGAGCACACGGGAGCCGCCCAGCTCGCGACGCAGCACCGCGGTGGCCCGCTCCACCTCGGGGTCGGGCGCGGGCGCCTGCGGGCGCCACTCGACCCGCGCCGCGTAGCCCCGGTCGGCGGCCGGCGGCGGAGGCGACGGCGGGAGGGCCGGGGGTGTCGGCGCGGTGGGTGTCGGGTAGCCGGTCTCCGGCCGGTAGCCGGTCTCCAGCAACGCGTAGCGGGACTCCGCCTGCGGCGGGTCGGGCCGGTAGCCGGTCTCCAGCAGGGCGTAGCGCGACTCGGCCGGCTCGGGTCGACGCGGCTCGGGCACCCGGTGGCCCGGCTCGGCCGGATACGCCGGCTCGGCTGGATACGCCGGCTCGGGCCGGTAGCCCGACTCCGGCCGGTAGGTCTGCTCGGGACGGTAGGTCGGCTCCGCCCGGTAGGCCGGGTCGACCCGATAGGTCGCCTCGGCCCGGTAGCCACGATCCGCCCCGTAGGGCGGCTCGGCCGGCTGGGGGACGGGCTGCGCCCGCCCGGCGTAGCCGTGGGGGGCGGCCCGCCGGGGCAGGGGCATGGGGTCGGGCCGCGCCAGAGGCTCGGGCGGCGGCAGGGGATCCTCGACGCGCCGCTCGGGCTCGGGCGGCTCGGAACCGCGGTGACGCGCCCGGTCGAGCAGCGCCCGCCATCGCGGTGCCGGTTCGGCCGGCCGACCCCAGCCGGTCTCGCTGCCCTCCACGGCTCGCCCTCCCCAGCGCGATCGATCTCCTACAGGCTACGAAGGAAACCCTATTCGGACCACTCCGGCCCGCTGACATCCCTGGTACCGATCACGACGCCGTGGACTCGACCGCACCCTTAGCAGGCGCGTCCTCCGAGGTCACGGCCGGCGACGACGGCGACGGCGGCGGTGGGGGCGGCGGGCTCGGCGGCACCGACACGGCGGTGGGCGCCGGCGCGGCCGGCACGGGCGCCGACGGAGCGCCCGTCGTCGGCACCGGCGCGGGCGCGGGCGGCGACGGCGTGCCCTTCGACCGGCTCGGGGCCGGCTCCGGCAGGGCCGTGTCGGCCGGCGGCCGGACGACGTCACGCTGCTCGGGCAGCGGCGGAGTGAAGACCGTGCGGTCCAGCCGGCGCACCTCGGGGGCCGGGTCCACGGCGCGGACCGCCCCACGGGCGGCCACCGCACGCAGCCTCGTCGGCTCGGCCCGCACCACCGCCGCGTAGACGCAGGCGCAGCCGGAGCGGTAGGCCTCGGCCTCCGCGGCGGCCACCTCCGCGTTGCTGGCGTACACCTGGCGCAGGTCGCGGTCGTCCACCGCCGCGGCGGCGCGCGCGCGGTAGTCGGCGGCCTCCCGGTCCTTACGGGCGGCCAACCCGGCCATGCCGGCCGTCACGTCGTCGGGCACGCGCAGCGCCGGGATCCGGACGATCTCGGTCTGCCGGCCGGGCAGCGGTACCCGCCCGAAGACCGCCGAGACGGAGACGTCGCCGAGCACCGCCGCGAGGCGCTGCGGCGGCAGGTAGGTGTCCAGGGAGACCAGCGCGTACGTGCCGCCGGGCGGCTCGGCCGGCGGCAGGGCGGCCAGGTCCGCGGCCGCGGCCCGCAGGTAGCCGGGGACCGAGTCGCCGTCGACCACCCCGACCCGCGTCACCTCGCCGACGGTCGGATCCCCGACGGAACGGTCCCGGCTGGTGGCCCAGACGGCGGTGAGCAGCACCGCGGCCACCGACAGCAGCGCCGTGGAGCTGAGCAGCCGGGGCCGCGCCGAGCCGTCGGCGAGGCGCGCCACCGCCCGGGTCAGGGGCGGCAGCAGCCGCTGGTCCAGCTGGCGCAGCAGGTCGCCGGCGCGCACGAGCGAGATCCCCTCGTCGTCGGTGTGGGACGGTCGCCGCTCAGTCGCGGAGGATCCCGAGCGCGCGTTCCAGGTCGTCAGGGTAGTCGCTGACGAAGCGGACCTCGTCCCCCGTTCGGGGGTGCAAAAAGCTCAACTCGCGGGCGTGCAGCCACTGTCGGTCCAGCTTGAGGCGGGCCGACAGGGTGGGATCCGCGCCGTAGGTGAGGTCGCCCACACACGGGTGGCGCAGCGTGGAGAAGTGCACCCGGATCTGGTGGGTGCGGCCGGTCTCCAGCCGTACGTCGACGAGGCTGGCGGCCGGGAAGGCCTCCAGGGTGTCGTAGTGGGTGATGCTGGGCTTGCCGCCGGAGACCACCGCCCAGCGGTAATCGTGGGTCGGGTGCCGGTCGATCGGGGCGTCGACGGTGCCGCTGAGCGGGTCGAGGTGGCCCTGCACCACGGCGTGGTAGCGCTTCTCCACCTCGCGGTACTTGAACGCCCGCTTGAGCGCCGTGTACGCCTGCTCGCTCTTGGCCACCACCATGATCCCGGTGGTGCCGACGTCGAGGCGGTGCACCACGCCCTGCCGCTCGGCGGCGCCGCTGGTCGAGATCCGGTGGCCGATGGCGGCGAGCGCGCCGATCACGGTCGGGCCGGTCCAGCCGGGGCTGGGGTGGGCGGCGACGCCCACCGGCTTGTCCACCACCACGATGTCGTCGTCGGCGTAGACCACCCGCAGGCCGGGCACGGCCTGCGGTACGACGGTCGGCGGCGCGACCGGCGCGGGCAGGGTGACGTCCAGCCAGGAGCCGGCCCGGACCTTGTGCGAGTTGGCGCGCACGACGCCGTCGACGAGGGCGTCCCCGGCGTCGACCAGCGCCGCGGCGGCGGTGCGGGAGAGCCCGAAGAGCCGGGAGACGGCCTGGTCGAGCCGCATGCCGTCGAGGCCGTCGGGCACGGGCAGGGTGCGCCGGTCACGACCGGTGGCGAACGCGGAGGTCACGCGCGCTCCCGCTGCTCGGCGGCGGACCCGTCCGCCGGGTCCTGCAGCGGGCGGCCGTCGCGGCCGACCCGCCCGCCGTCGCGTTGCCGGCCGGTCAGCTCCAGCAGCAGGGCGAGGATCACGCCGCAGACCAGTGAGCTGTCGGCCAGGTTGAACACCGGGAAGTACTCGCCGAACGGCCCGAAGACACTGATCATGTCGACCACGTGGCCGTGGAACGGGGCGGGCGCCCGGAAGATCCGGTCCGCCAGGTTGCCCAGCGCCCCGCCGAGCACCAGGCCGAGGGAGACGGCCCACGGCAGGGACCGCAGTCGCAGCGCCATCCACAGGATCCAGCCGATCACGCCGATGGTGATCAGCGGGAAGACCCAGGTGTAGTCGGAACCGATGCTCCAGGCCGCGCCGCTGTTGCGGACGAGGTTGAGATAGATCGCACCGCCGAGGAGCCGGACGGGCTCGCGGTCGGTCAGGGCCTCCAGCGCGAGGTGCTTGGTGACCGCGTCGGCGACGAGGGCGACCACCGCGGTGCCGGCGAGGATCGCGACGGCACGGGGCCGGGGTCTGCGGTCACCCTGTTCGGTGCGGCCGGATCCGGCGGTCGGTGCTGCGCTCATCTGCTCCCCATCGACTCGGCGGTGATCGCTCACCCTCTTGATCGCCGCCGGGGAGCGGACCTCAGCGCCGCTCCTCCAGCTGCTTGCAGGTCACGCAGAGGGTGGCCGACGGGAAGGCGGCCAGCCGCTCCACCGGGATGGGGTTGCCGCACCGCTCGCACCAGCCGTAGCCACCCTCGTCGAGCCGTTCCAGTGCCCGCTCGACCTGCGTGATCCGTTCCAGGATGCTGTTGGCGAGAGAGATCTCCTGCTCCCGCTCGAACGTCTTGGTGCCGGTGTCGGCCTGGTCGTCCCCGGCCGAGTCGGTCAGCCGGTCGCGCTGAAGCTCGGTGATCTCGCTCAGCGTCTGATCGTACTCGGCGCGGAGCTCGTCCCGCCGCGCCGCCAGCGCCGCCCGGATCTTCTCGGTCTCGGCCGCGCTGCGGGTGGCCTTGGCCACCGGCTTGCGGCCGGCGGTCCTGGTCTCGGCTGGCTTCGCCATCGTCGCTCCCTCGGCCGGGGAACCGCGGCGGGCCGCGGCGCCTGGACAGGGGACGCCGGCAGGGCGTCCCCGTACGAAAAGGGGCGCACGGCGACATCGGCCGCGCACTCCGGAGGTTGGCAAGAATACGGAACGTACAGGCGTCCGACAACGTGCCGCACCGACGCACCGCTATTCAGCCCAGAGTCCCATCTAACTGGGACAAAAGGAACGCTAGCAGATCAGGCATCGCGATCATCGCCGTACTCGCCAAACCACCGGGCCAGCCGACCGCGCCGGCTGACCGCCCGCAGTCGGCGCTCGGTCTCGTCCCGCACGCCTCCGGTGGCCACGATCAACAGGCTGTCGCCGGTCTTCAACCGGGTGTCCGGGCCCGGCACGAAACCCACCCCGTCGCGCAGCACCAGCGTCACCGAAGCGCCCAGCGGCAGCCGCAACTCGTCGACGTGCACCCCGGCGATCCGCGAGCCGGGCGGCACCTCCACCTGGAGCAGGTCCGCCCGCATCCGTTCCAGCGGCGCGATCTCCACCTGGATCTCGCTCACCTCCGCCGGCGCGGTGACCCGCAGCCGGCGGGCGACCGGCGCCAGCGTGCCCGCCTGGAGCACGGTGAAGATCACGACGAGGACGAAGACCACGTCGAAGAGCCGCTCCGCGCCCGGCACCCGCTCGGAGAGCGGGATCGTGGCCAGCACGATCGGCACCGCACCCCGGAGGCCGGCCCAGGACAGGAACGCCTGGTCCCGTGGCCCGAGCCCGAACGGCAGCGCGGAGACCGCCACCGACAGCGGCCGGGCGGCCAGCAACAGGGCCAGACCGGTGACCACCGCCGGGAGCACCGCCGCGTCCAGCCGGCCCGGCGAGACCAGCAGCCCCAGCAGCACGAACAGACCGATCTGCGCCAGCCAGGCCAGGCCGTCGGCGAAGCCGAGGATGGCCTGCCGGTGCGGCAGCCGGGCGTTGCCGAGCAGCACCCCGGCGACGTAGACGGCGAGGAACCCGGAGGCGTGCAGCACCGCGCCGGCCGCGTAGGCCAGCACGGTGATGCCGACCGCGGCGATCGGATAGAGCCCCGCGGACGGCAGCGCGGCCCGCCGCAGCGCCCATCGGCCGCCGACCCCGGCCGCCACCCCCACCGCGGCGCCGACCCCCAGCTCGTACGCGACCAGGCCGACCTCGTACCACCACGGATGCCCGCCGCCGGGGCGGGAGAGCAGCACGACGAGGAGCACCACCGGGGCGTCGTTCATCCCCGACTCGGCCTCCAGGGTGGCCACCAGCCGGGGCGGCAGGCGCAGCCGCCGGAGCGTGGCGAAGACCGCCGCCGCGTCGGTGGAGGAGAGCACCGCCCCGTACAGCAGCGCCAGCCGCCAGTCCAGACCCAGCAGCAGATGGACGGCGACCCCGACCACCACGATGCTGACCACCACGCCGACGGTGGAGAGCGCCGCGGCGAGCCCGAGCACCGGGCGCAGCAGGCTCCACCGGGCGGTCAACCCGCCCTCGGCGATGATGACGATCAGCGCGCAGAAACCCAGCGCGCGGGTCAGCTCGACGTCGTCGAAGCGGATGCCCAGCCCGCCCTCGCCGATCGCGACGCCGAGAGCCAGATAGACCAAAAGGCTGGGCACACCGAGTCGGGTGGAGAGCCGGACCGCGCCGACCGCCACCAGCAGCACGGCCGCGCCCAGCAGGAGGCCGACGTCGAGCCCCGGCGTCACGGTCGCCCGGCCCGGACGTTCCTCACTCGCCGGAGCCGTCGCGCAGTCGGCGCAGCACGGCGGGCAGCCCGGGGTCGGGCCGCTCGACGAGGAAGAGCTTGTCGCGGCTGGCCGCGCCGGTCCGCAGCGACACCGCGGCGGGGCGGACGCCGAGCGCGCCCGCCAGTGCCCGGCGAGCCGCCTCGGTGGCCCGCCCGTCGACGGCGGGCGCGTTCACCGCGATCACCAGGGCGGGCCCGTGCGGCCCGTCGAAGCGGCCGCCGACCCGGGCCCGGGAGGCGCCCGGCTTCACCCGGACCGCCACGGTGAGCGTCTCGTCCGCGGACACGCCGAGCCCGCTCAGCTCGGGCGGGAGTCGGCGAGGAGGGCCGTGGCCGGCGCGCAGTGGGCGCACGGCGTGAAGCCCAGCTCGACCGCCTCGGCCACCGGCACCGGCTCGTGGGCCCGACCGACGAGGTGGGCGCAGTCGGCGAGGTGGTAGCGGGGGCGTCCGTCGACCACCCGCACCTCGTCGGGCAGCCGGGCGACCAGCGCCGCCTCGGCGAGGGTGACCGGTTGGGCGTCCGGCTCGTCGTCGTACACCCCGGCGGTCTCGTCGGCCGGCGCCGCGTACGGCGACGGCTCGTCGTCGGCCGGCGCCTCGGGTGGTTGCCGCCACCCGGGGTCACCGGTGCCGAACGTCGGGGGAACGTGCTGGACGGGGATCTCCGGCTCGGCCAACGGCGGCCCGTAGGCGACCCCGGCACCGGCGTCAGCGCCCGGCCGGATCACCTGCGGTTCGCGCGGCCCGGGCCGACCCGGACCCGCCGCCGCCCGGTCGGCGGCCGCCTGGCGGGCGCCCACCACCAACGCGACGGCGGCCAGCAGGCTGGCCGCGATCGAGATGATCAACATCAGGCTGGAGCCACCGGCCAGGCCAAACACCAGCAGCACCACCGCGACGAGGATGAGAAGGAGACTCGCGACTATCACGACTCACCCCCGCCGCGTCGAACCGTCCAGACGCGGTCGGCGACCGTCACTCCCGACGGCCGCCGACCGGAGATCAGCGACCGGCCTCGAGAGCGCCGGAGCGACCGCCACCGTAGGAGCCGGCGAGACCGGCGGCGGCGAGACCGTTACCGCCTGCGACCCGGCCGCCCTCGGAGCGGGTCATCTCGGCCTCCAGGCCCTGGCCACGGCCGTCGAGGTCACGCAGCTGGCTCTCCAGGTAGGCCTTGAGGCGGGTGCGGTACTCGCGCTCGAACTGCTTGAGCTCCTCGATGTGCTTCTGCAGCGCGGTGCGCTTGGCGTCCAGGCCACCCATGGCCTCCTGGTGCCGCTGGCGGGCGTCCCGCTCCAGCGCGTCGGCCTTCGCCCGCGCCTCGCGGGTGACCTCCTCGGCCTTCGAACGGGCCTCGGAGAGCAGCTGGTCGGCCTCGCGACGGGCGTCGGAGACGTGGTCGTCCGCCGTCCGCTGGGCCATCATCAGCACCCGCAGGGCCTGCTGCTCGCCGTCGGCGGCGGCGCCGGCGGGGCCACCGGCCGCGCGGACCTGCTCCAGCTCGACCTGCATCGCGCGCGCGGCCTGCTCGGCCGCGGCCTTGTCGCGCTGCACCCGGTCGAGCTGAGCCTTGACGTCGTTGAGCTCCGCCGCGAGGCGGGCGTCGCCGCCGGGGCCCGCGGGGGCGGCGCCACGGCCGCCGCGCTCCACCTGGGCGCGCAGCTCGTTGTTCTCCTCGATCAGACGGGCGAGCTCGCGCTCGACCTCGTCCAGGAAGGCGTCGACCTCCTCCTCGTCATACCCCCGCTTGCCGATCGGCGGCTTTTTGAAGGCGACGTTGTGGACGTCGGCCGGGGTCAGCGGCATCGAAACTCCTCGGGTCAGTTGCGGCCGCGATAGCGCGTCCGTCATCAGGCGGTCCTGATGATCGACGGCTCTAACACGAACTCCATCAGCACGAACAGGATAACCAGGAGCACAAGGGAGGCCAGGTCGATGCTCACGGTACCAATTCGCAGCGGAGGGATCACACGCCTCAACGCGCTGAGAGGGGGATCAGTGACGCTCCACACGGATTCCAGTCCCGCCGATGCCCCACGACCCGGTTGCCATCGACGGCCGTACTGGAGGACGGCGCTGAGGACGAATCGGGACAAAAGAAGGAGCAGGAAGACATAGAGGACGAGGTACAAGACTTGCAGCACGATCGACAACACGGCAGGCGACGTCCCTCGGGTCGGGCGGAGGTCAACTCAGACTGAAAAAGCCGCCCTCAGCGATCTTGGCCTTGTCCTCCGCGGTGACCTGGACGTTGGCCGGTGAGAGCAGGAACACCCGATTGGTCACGCGCTCGATCGTACCGCGCAGCCCGAAGGCCAGCCCGGCGGCGAAGTCCACCAGGCGGCGGGCGTCCGCCTCGTCCATCTCGGTGAGGTTGATGATCACCGGCACCCCGTCGCGGAAGTGCTCGCCGATGGTGCGCGCCTCACGGTAGGTGGTCGGGTGCAGCGTCGTGATCTGGTAGCGCTGCTCCTCGTCGGCGGCCACCGCCCGCTCCCGCGGCTGCGCCTGCGGCGCCAGGGCCAGGTTGTCCCGCGTGTGGTAGGTCAGCGCGCCGGACGGCTCCCCCGTCGACCGGGTGATCGACCGGACGCTGGACCGCTCGACCCGCTCCGGGCGCTCCGCCTCGGCGGCCTCGGACGCCCGCGCGCTCGACCGCTCGGAGAGCCGGCCGCGCTCCCCGACGCGGGGACGCGGCGCCGGCGGCTCCTCCGCGTCGTCCTCGTCCTCGTCGGCGAACTCCTCGGCGTACCGGCTCTGCCGGTAGCGCGACTCGCGGTAGCCACCCTTCTCGTAGCCACCGTCGTCGTAGGCCCGCTCGTCGTCCTCTTCGACCAGACCGAGCCAGACCCCCGCCTTGCGCAGTGCACCCATCCCCGCGCCCTTCCGTCCGCCGTGCGGCACACGCCCCCGTGCCGTGTCGCCTGTCGCGAGTGGACATCTGCCCACCGGACCGGAACGGCAATCCGCCGGCGCGCGATTCGCGTCGCGCGCCACGACCCCCGGACAACGAACGCCGTTCCCGAAACAACACTGATGTAATTTGCTTCTTTCGCGGTCAGGCTACCGCAGCGTGGGGCGCATTCCGAGCAACGCGCTGCCGACGCGGACATGTGTCGCGCCGTACCCGATCGCGATTTCCAGGTCCCCGCTCATACCCGCCGAGAGCGCGGTCGCTCCGGGATGGACCGCCCGGAACGCCGCGGCCACCTCGGCCAGCCGGGCGAAGGCCCGCTCCGGCTCCCACTCCAGTGGCGCCACCGCCATGAGACCCGCCAGGCGCAGTGCCGGCGCCCCCGCCACCGCCTCGGCGACCGCGTCCAGCCCGGTGTCCGGATCGGACGAGCCGGGCACCGCCCCGCCCCGGGCCGGATCGCCGTCGATGCTCACCTGCACCAGCGCCGACACCGGTCGGTCCCGGCCGTCGGCCGCGGCACCCAGCGCCCGGGCCAGCCGGACGCTGTCCACCGACTGCACCACGTCGGCGTAGCGGACCACCGACCGCGCCTTGTTGCGCTGCAGCCGGCCGATGAAGTGCCAGCGCGGCACCACCCCGGCCGCCGCCACCTCGGCCGCCTTGCCGGCGGCCTCCTGGTCGCGGTTCTCCCCCATGTCGGTGACCCCCAGGCCGGCCAACGCCAGCACGTCGGAGGCGGGGTAGGTCTTGGTCACCGCGATCATCGTGACCTCGGCGCGGTCGCGCCCGGCGGCGGCACACGCGTCCGCGATCCGGGCACGGACGCGGGCCAGGCCGGCCGCGATCTCGGCGCGGCGGTCCGGCCGTACCGTCGTCGAGCTGTCCGTCATGGGCGGTGTTCAGGACCCGTTCTTGAGGAAGTCGGGGACGTCGACGTCGTCGAAGAGCACCCGTCGGGGCGACTGCTGCGGCGCCGGCAGGGTGGCCGGCGGCGTGACCGGCGGCGTCTGCGGCGCGGGCTGGTTCTGGTTGGTCTTCCGCGCAGGCTCCGCCGCCTTGTAGGCCGGCGCGCCGCCGTCGAAGCCCGCCGCGATCACCGTGACCCGCACCTCGTCGCCGAGCGCGTCGTCGATGACCGCACCGAAGATGATGTTGGCGTCCGGGTGGGCCGCGTCGGTGACCAGCTGCGCCGCGTCGTTGATCTCGAAGAGACCGAGGTCGGAGCCACCGGCGATGGAGAGCAGCACGCCACGCGCGCCGTCCATGCTCTGCTCCAGCAGCGGGCTGGAGATGGCCGCCTCGGCGGCCTCCACCGCGCGGTTCTCGCCACGGGCGCTGCCGATGCCCATGAGCGCGCTGCCGGCGCCGCTCATCACGCTCTTGACGTCGGCGAAGTCCAGGTTGATCAGACCCGGCGTGGTGATCAGGTCGGTGATGCCCTGGACACCGGAGAGAAGCACCTGGTCGGCGGTGCGGAACGCGTCCATCATGCTGATGTTGCGGTCGCCGAGCGCGAGCAGCCGGTCGTTCGGGATCACGATCAGCGTGTCGCACTGGTTACGCAGCTCGTCGATGCCGGACTCGGCCTGCACCTGCCGGCGCTTGCCCTCGAACGAGAACGGCCGGGTCACCACACCGATGGTCAGCGCACCCAGCTTGCGGGCGATGTTCGCCACCACGGGCGCGCCGCCGGTGCCGGTACCGCCACCCTCACCACAGGTCACGAAGACCATGTCGGCGCCCTTGAGCACCTCCTCGATCTCGTCGCGGTGGTCCTCGGCGGCGTTCTTGCCGACATCCGGGTTGGCGCCCGCCCCCAGACCCCGGGTCAGCTCCCGGCCGACGTCGAGCTTCACGTCGGCGTCGCTCATCAGCAGCGCCTGCGCGTCGGTGTTGATCGCGATGAACTCGACGCCCTTGAGCCCAACCTCGATCATCCGGTTGACGGCGTTCACGCCGCCGCCACCGATTCCGACGACCTTGATGACCGCCAGGTAGTTGTGCGGAGGTGTCATCTGAAGGTCCTTTCCCCCTCGAGATTGGCATGGGCCGGCCCCACACGGCTTGGCCAGGACAGCGGTCGACGTCGGCAGTTCCCTCGAAGGTCAGGGACGAACCCTCACCCTCTACTAGAGGGTTACAGTTATGTCAACCACTGATCCTCTTCGGGGCAACGTAAGCGCCCCCGCCCCACGATCCAAGGACCCGCCCGGCGTGTCGCCGCCCGGAGCGGGTCGGTTCACGCCACCGACGGCCCCGCGGACCCCGGATCACCGGAAGGTGACCACGTCCGGCGCGCTGACGTCGATCTTCTCCGCCCGCTGCGCGAGCAGCGCCGTCGCCACCCGGGCCTTGTCGGTCCCCCGCGAGGCGTCACCCCACACGACGGTCCGGTCGTCGTCGAGGCGCAGCCGGATCCCGGCGAGACTCTCGACGGTCACGTCGACCAGCACCGCCCGCAACTCCGGGGTGAGCGCGCCGAGCACCTCCACCGCCGCCCGGGTGCCCGGATCGTCCGCCCCCGGCCGGGCCACCCGGACCAGCGGCAGGCCGTCCGGCCGCCGTTCCAGGTCACGGAAGACCGTGCCGGTGCCGTCGATCACCGCGAACCGCTGCCCCTGCGGCACCACCGCGACCGCGGTCCGCTCCACCACCCGGACGACCAGGGCGTCCGGCCAGTCACGGCGGACCGTCGCCCGCTCCACCGGCGCCAGCTCGCCCACCCGGCGGGCGGTCTGCGCGAGGTCCACCCGGGCCAGCGGCACCCCGTCCGGCACCGCGGCCGCGTCACGCACCTGCACCGGGTCGACCAGGTCGGCCCCCTCGACCCGCACCTCGCGGACCCCGAACAGGCCGGTGCCGAGAACCAGCCAGGCGACCAGCCCGGCCAGGGCGAGCACACCCGCCGCCACCGCCCACGGCAGCGCGGCGCGCATGCGGCGCTGCCGGGCGCGGCGCATGAACCGTCGGGTCGAGGCCGGCACGGCGTCGCTGCCCGCCCGGACCAACTGCCAGCGACGGACCGGGCCACGCCGGCCGGACGCCTCGGCGCCGCTGGTCCGGCCGCGGGCGGGACCGGGGCTCATCCGACGGCGGGCGCCGCGCCGTCCGGGGCGCCACCGACGGCGGACGCGCCGGCCGCGGTGCCGCTCCCCGGCGGGGCGCCGGGCACCGTGCCGCCGATGGCCGCGCTGCCGCCGGACACCCCACCCGGGGTGGTCACGCCGTCGGCGGAGACGCCGTCCGCCCGGGCGAGCAGAGCGTCGAGCAGCTGGTCCCCCATCAGGGAGATCGGCGGGGCGCCCATGGTGACCACCACGTCGCCGGGGCGGGCCCGCCGGGCCACCTCGGCCGGCGCCGCCTCCCAGGAGTCGACGAAGACCTTGCTCTCGGCCGGCAGCGACACCGCTTCGATCAACGCCGCCGACCCCTCACCCGGCTGACGGAGCTCGCCGGGGCCGAAGACCTCCAGCAGCACCAACTCGTCGGCGATGGCCAGCGCCTCGGCGATCTCCGCCTGGAGGTCACGGGTGCGGTAGAGCCGGTAGGGCTGGAACACCACGATCAGCCGGCCGTCACCGGCCACCTCGCGCAACGTCTGCAGCGCCAGGGTCATCGAGGTGGGGTGGTAGGCGTACTCGTCGTAGACCAGCACGTCGTCCGCGACGCCCTTGCGCTCGAACCGCCGCCGCACGCCCGGGAACGCGGCCAGCGCGGCCTCCGCCGCCTCCAGCGGCAGCCCGAGCAGGTACGCGGCGAGCACCGACGACGCGCTGTTGAGCCCCATGTGGCGGCCCGGCACCGGCAGCCGGAACTCGCCCAGCGACCGGCCGTCGATCGCGGCCAGGTAGCGCACGCCCTGCGCCGACGACGCCATCTCGGACAGTCGCAGGTCGGCGTCGGGCGCCTCGCCGTACGTGTGGACGCGCCGCCCCTCGGCGCGCAGCGTCTCGGCCAGCCGCCGCCCACCCGGGTCGTCGGCGCACGTGATGATGAACCCGTCCGGGTCGGTGAGCCGGGCGAACTCGGCGAAGGTGGCCTCCAGGTTGGCCAGGTCGCCGTAGGTGTTCAGGTGGTCCGCCTCGATGTTCGTGATGATCGAGACGTACGGGCGGTAGATGAGGAAGGACCGGTCGCTCTCGTCCGCCTCCACCACGAAGTACTCCCCGGTGCCGTGGTGCGCGCCGGAGCCGACCTCGGAGATCTCCCCACCGATCACGAACGACGGGTCCGTCCCCGCCTGCTGGAGCACCATGGTCACCATCGAGGTGGTGGTGGTCTTGCCGTGGGTGCCCGCGACCGCCACCGTCCGGCGGCCGGTCATCGCGGCGGCGAGCGCCTCGGAGCGGTGCAGGACCCGCAGCCCCCGACGGCGCGCCTCCTGCATCTCCAGGTGGTCCTGCGGGATGGCCGACGAGTAGACGACAGTGTCCACGCCGTCGAGGTTCGTCGCCTCGTGGCTCATGTGGATCGTGCCGCCCAGCGCGCGCAGCCCGGCCAGCGACGGCCACTCGCGCAGCTCGCTGCCGGACACCGGCAGGCCCCGGGTGAGGAAGAGCCGGGCGAGCCCGCTCATGCCGACGCCGCCGACGCCGATGAGGTGGATCGTGCCGAGATCCTCGGCCGTGAGCGTGCCGGCCGGGGTGAACTGCGCGGTCATCGGGCCACCGCCTCGTAGACGAAGTTCAGCAGCGCCACGTCGCCGTCGCGCCGCCCGTACGCCGACGCGGCCGCGCCCATCGCGTGGAGCCGGTGGGGGTCGCGGATCAGCGGGATCACCGTCCGCTCCAGCCAGGCCGGGGTCATCTCGGAGTCGTCGACGAGCAGCCCGCCGCCGGCCTCCACCACGGGCAGCGCGTTGCGCTTCTGCTCCTGGTTGCTGTGCGGGTAGGGCACGAAGATCGTGGGCAGGCCGATCGCCGCCACCTCGGCGACGGTCATCGCGCCGCCCCGGGCGAGCATCAGGTCGGCGGCCGCGTAGCCCAGCTCCATCTCGGACAGGTAGGGCAGGGTCACGTACGGCACCGGCAGGTCGGTGGGGATCGGCACCGGCTCGTTGCGGGCGCCCATCACGTGCAGCACCTGCACGCCGTTGCGAGCCAACTCCTTGGCCGCTCCTGCGACGGCGAGGTTGATCGTGCGGGCGCCGGACGAGCCGCCGGCGACGAAGAGCACCGGCAGGTCCGGGCGGAGCCCGAAGTGGGCCCGGGCGGTGTTGCGCAGCGCGACCCGGTCGAGCCCGGCGATGCTGCGGCGCAGCGGCACGCCGACCACCCGGGCGTCGCGCAGCGACTCGGCCTGCACCGGCTGGTGCGGGAAGCCGACCGCGACGTTCTTGGTGAACTTCATGCCCAGCCGGTTCGCCACACCCGGGGGCACGTTCACCTCGTGGATCACCATGGGCAGCTCGCGGCGCCACGCGGCGAGGTAGGCCGGCACGGAGACGTACCCGCCGAAGCCGACCACCGCGTCGGCCCGCACCTCGTCGATCACCTTGCCCGCGGCCCGGGCCGCGGTCCACATCCGGCCCGGCGTGCGGACCAGGTTCATGTTGATCGAGCGGGGCAGCTGGTAGGCGGGGATCGTCCGCAGGTCGTAGCCCTGCGGCGGGATCAGCTCGTTCTCCATCCCCCGAGGTGTGCCCAGGCAGGTGATCCGGACGCCGGGGTCGTGTCGGCGCAGGCAGTCGGCGAAGGCGAGCAACGGGTAGACGTGCCCCCCGGTGCCACCTCCCGCGAGCACCACCGAACGCAGCGGACCCATCAGCGTCTCCTCTCGTTCGCCGCCCCGCCGCGAGCCCGGGTCTGCCGGACGCCGCGGGGTACGGCCTGCTCGTCCTTCCGCCGCTCCCGCGACCGGGGCACGGGCCCTCGGGCAACCGGGGGCGGCGCCGGTCGGCGACGCCGTCCGGGAAGCGGCGGCAACGGGGCCCAGAGTAGTCGGACCCACCGGGCCGGCGGACGGGCATGCAGGGCTCTGGCCGCATCGGGTTCGGCGCGGGCGAAGGATGCCAGCATGCCGACCGCGGCGAGGATGACGACCAGGGCGGATCCGCCGTCGGAGATGAACGGGAGCGGGACGCCGGTCAGCGGCAGCAGGCCGACCACGCCGCCGACGTTGATCACGGCCTGGCCGACCAGCCAGGTGGTCACCGCGGCGGCGGCGAGCCGGCGGAACGGGTCGTCGACCCGGCGGGCGATCCGCAGCCCGGTGTAGGCGAGCACCGCGAAGAGGCTGAGCACCACGGCGCAGCCGACCACGCCGAGCTCCTCGGCGACGATCGCGAAGATGAAGTCGTTGTGCGCCTCCGGCAGCCAGTTCCACTTGAGGCTGCTCTTGCCGAGGCCGACGCCGAACCAGCCGCCGTGCTCGATGGCGAGCCGCCCCTGGTAGATCTGCCAGCACGGGTCTCCGCACTCGTCGGGCGGCGGCGGGTTGAGGAAGTTGGTGAGTCGGGCCAGCCGGTAGTTCTCCGCGCCCTGCTCGCCGGAGCCGGCGCCGAGCGAGGCGACCGCGACGAGCAGGCCGATGCCGACCAGCCCGGCGACCGAGAGCGCGCCGAAGACGCGCATCCGCACCCCGGCCGCCCAGAGCAGACCGATCAGCAGCGCCAGCAGACAGATCATGGTGCCCAGGTCGTTGAAGCCGACCAGCACGAAGAGCAGGCCGACCACCGGGAAGAGGGGGGTGGCCAACTCCCGCCACCACCCCAGCGCGGCGCCCTTGCGGGCGATCACGTGCGCGCCCCACAGCACCAGCGCGAACTTGGCCAGCTCGGCGGGTTGCAGCTGGATGCCGCCGATGTAGAGCCAGTTCAGGTAGGCCTCGATCGGGCCGATCCGAGCCGACTCCGCACCGGCCAGCCGGGCCCAGGCGACCAGCAGGTTGAGCACGAGCAGCAGCCCGACCGCGATGAGCAGCAGCGGCCGGCCCAGCGACCGGTAGGTCGTCGCGGGCAGCCGCTGGCAGGCCCAGAAGGCGACCACGCCGATCACCGCGAAGATGGCCTGCTTGGCCAGCGAGGCCGACGCGTTCCCGCCCTCCGCGTAGTCCTTCACGCTGGTGGCGGAGAAGACCATGGTCAGGCCGATCACCAGCAGCAGGCCGGCACTCGACAGCAGCAGGTAGTAGGAGGTGAGCGGGCGGTCCAGCAGGCCGCGCAGCGCCGCGAGCCCGCCCGCGGCGTCGAGGCCGCGCAGCGCCGTCGGCGGCGCCGGGTCGTCCGGGCCGCGGGGCGGCGCGGTCGTCTCGGTCGTACGCCCACCGCCCGGCGTCCGTCGGGGCCGGGCCTGCATCGTGCCGTCGGTTCCTGGTGCCTCCCCCACCCCGACATCATCGCCGGTGTGCGGCTCGCCCACCCCCGCAACCGCTCCCTCGGCGTGTCGCCGCCCCTCGCCCGCGAACCGCCCCGTTGGTGACTACCCGGGGCGGTCCGCGCACGAGGGCGGCGGCCGGGGCCGATCAGGTCATGTTGGCGAGGAACTCGCTGTAGAAGAGGCCCAGCGCGATCGCCACACCGATCCCGGCGATGATCCAGAACCGGACCACGATGTTGACCTCGCTCCACCCCGCCAGTTCGAAGTGGTGCTGCAACGGAGACATGCGGAAGACCCGCTTGCCGGTGGTCCGGAACGAGATGATCTGGATCACCACGGACATCGTGATGATCACGAACAGACCGCCGATGATCGGGAGCAGCAGGATGGTCCGGGTCGACATCGCCATGCCGGCGATCAGGCCGCCCAGGCCGAGCGCGCCGGTGTCCCCCATGAAGATCCGCGCCGGTGAGGTGTTCCACCAGAGGAAGCCGACACAGGCGCCCGCCGCCGCACCGGCGATCAACGCGATCTCCAACGGATCCCGCACCGTGTAGCAGTACGCCTGCTTGTAGTTCGGGTCCGCGCACCAGTGCCGGTACTGCCAGAACGCGATCAGCGCGTACGCGGCGAGGACCATCACCGACGCGCCGGTGGCCAGACCGTCGAGACCGTCGGTGAGGTTCACCCCGTTGGTCGCCGCCATCACCACGAAAATGAAGATGATGACCGCGCCGATCTTGGTGACGTCCAGCGCCGGGATGTCCCGGATGAAGCTCAGCGTCGTGCTGCCGACCGTCTCGGTGTTGGTCACCTTGCCGGCCGCGTCGGTCATCGTGCTCGGGAAGTAGAGCGCGACGACGCCGAAGACGGCGCCGACGAGGATCTGCCCCAGCAGCTTGCCGCGCTTGTTGAGCCCGGCGCTGTTGCGCTTGCGCACCTTGAGGAAGTCGTCGAGGAAGCCGACCGCGCCGGAGAACACCATCAGCCCCAGCAGCACCAGCGCCGTGATCGTCGGCTCGACCTGGGCGATCTGCTGGTCCGGCAGCGTGGTCAGGGCCAGGTGGCCGGCGACGTACGCGATGACCGTGGCGAGGATGAACACCACGCCGCCCATCGTCGGCGTGCCCTTCTTGCCCTGGTGCATCGCCGGGCCCTCGGCCCGGATCGGCTGACCGGCCTTCAGGCGCGTGAACACCTTGATCGCGATCGGGGTGCAGAAGAGCGAGATCAGGAACGCCACCCCGACGGCGACGATGACGGCCCTCACCGGCCCGCCTCCCCGTCGGTGGTCGCGCGCAGGGCGTCGGCCACCTCCCACGTGCGGTACCGGGAGCCCTTGACCAGGACGACATCGCCCGGTCGTAGCTCGCTCCGCAGCACCTCGACGGCCGCCGCCTGATCGGTGAGCAGCACCGATTCTCCTCCCCAGTCACCTACCGCTGTCGCGCCGTCGTGGATCGGCGCGGCCGGCTCGCCCACCACGAGCAGCCGGTCGACACCCAGCTCGGCCGCCAGTTGGCCGACCTCGGCGTGTCCGTCGCGCTCGAACGGCCCCAACTCCGCCATGTAGCCGAGCACCGCGACGGTACGCCGCCCCCGGCCCAGGCTGGCCAGCGCCTTCAGCGCGACCGCCATCGAGCCCGGGTTGGCGTTGTACGAGTCGTCGATCACGGTCACCCCGTCGGGACGCTCGAAGACGTCCATCCGGCGGGTGGAGACCAGCCCCAGCTCGCCCAGCGCGACCGCGATCTCGGCGAGCGGCATGCCCAGCTCCCGGGCCACCGCCGCCGCCGCGAGCGTGTTCGAGACCTGGTGCCGCCCGGTCAACCCGAGCCGCACCGCCGCCGTCCCCTCCGGGGTGACCAGCGTGTACGACGGCCGCCCCCGGTCGTCCAGGTCGACGTCCGCGGCGCGCACCTGCGCGTCCGGCGCCTCGCCGTAGCTGACCACCCGGGCGCTGGTGCGGCTCGCCATCGCGGACACCAAGGGGTCGTCGGCGTTCAGCACCGCCAGGCCGTCGGCCGGCAGCGCCTCGACCAGCTCGCCCTTGGCGAGGGCGATGTTCTCCCGCGAGCCGAACTCGCCGATGTGCGAGGTCCCGACGTTGAGCACCACGGAGATCCGGGGCGGCACCAGCTCGCAGAGGTAGCGGATGTGTCCGATGCCCCGGGCGCCCTTCTCCATCACCAGGTACCGGGTCTCCCGGTCGGCCTTCAGCGCCGTGTACGGGTGCCCGAGCTCGTTGTTGAACGACCCGGGCGGCGCGACCGTGGCGCCGAGCCGCGCGGTGAGCTGGGCGATCAGGTCCTTGGTGGTGGTCTTGCCGGACGAGCCGGTCAACCCGATCACGGTGAGCTCGGGCAGCCGGTCGACCACCGCGCGGGCGAGCCGCCCCATCGCGGCCCGGGCGTCGTCGACGAGCACCATCGGCACGCCGGGCACCTCCCGGGTGCCGAGCACGGCCACCGCGCCGGCCTCGACGGCCCCGGCGGCGTAGTCGTGCCCGTCGACCTTCTCGCCGGGGAAGGCCACGAAGAGGCCCCCGGCGGTCACGGCCCGGGAGTCGAACTCGACCGTGCCGGTGACCCGGGCGTCCGGGTCGGCGCCGACGAGCCGCCCGTCGACCGCGGTGGCCACCTCGGCCAGCGTCAGCGGGATCACCGGTGACCCGCCAGGTCGCCGAAGCGGGCGCGCAGCGCGTCCGCCAGCTCGGTGTGGTCGTCGAAGGGGAACACCTCGCCGGCGACCTCCTGACCCCGCTCGTGGCCCTTGCCGAGCACCGCGATGACGTCGCCGGGCTCGGCGAGCCGGACCGCCTCGTCGATCGCCGCCCGCCGGCCGGCCACCTCCACGATCCGGGCCGCCGCGTCGGCCTGCCGCGCGCCGGCCAGCACCTCGGCGCGGATCGTCGCCGGGTCCTCCGTACGCGGATTGTCGTCGGTCACCAGCACCACGTCGGCTCCCTCCGCGGCGGCGGCGCCCATCACCGGCCGCTTCCCCCGGTCCCGGTCACCGCCCGCGCCGATCACGCAGATCAGCCGGCCGGTGCTGAGTTCGCGCAGCGCGGCCAGCGCGGCCACGATCGCGTCCGGCTTGTGCGCGTAGTCGACCACGCCGCGCACCGGGGCGTCCGCGGGGGTGACCAGTTCCAGCCGGCCGGGTACGCCGCCGCACGCGGCCACCCCGGCGACGGCGGTGGCCGGGTCGATGCCGACGGCCACCAGCGTGGCGATGGCCAGCAGCGCGTTGGCCACGTTGTGCCGGCCGGGCAGGGCGACGCCCGCCGGCACGGTGAGCCCGTCCGGGCCGTGCACGGTGAACCGCTGGGCGTAGCCCTCCCCACCGATCTCGTCGGCCCACCAGGTGGCGGCCGGGTCGCCGGCCGCCGAGTAGCTGACCGTGGCCGGCTTGAACAGCGGGCGCAGCGCCGGGTCGTCGTGGTTGAGCACCTCCACCCCGCAGCGCCCGTCGAAGAGCAGCGCCTTGGCGGCGAAGTAGTCCGCCGAGTCCGCGTGGAAGTCGAGATGGTCCGAGCCGAAGTTGGTGTAGCCGCCGACGGTGAACCGGACCCCGCCGACCCGACCCATCGCCAGGGCGTGGCTGGACACCTCCATCACCACCGCGGTGACCCCACGCTCGCGCGCGGCGGCGAGCATCGCGTGCAGGTCGGTCGCCTCCGGCGTGGTGCGGACGCTGTCGATGACGAGGTCACCCAGGCGGGTCTCCACGGTGCCGATCAGCCCGGTGGTGTGCCCGGCGGCGCGCAGCCCGGACTCGACCAGGTAGGCGGTGGAGGTCTTCCCGGCGGTGCCGGTCACCCCGATCAGGGTCAGGTCGGCGGTCGGGTCGCCGTACACGGCGGAGGCGAGCACGCCGAGCACCGCGCGGGGATCGTCGACGACGATCGCCGGCAGGCCGGCGGCGGCCACCAGGGGCGCGCCCGCCGCGTCGGTCAGGGCGGCCACCGCGCCGGCCTCGGCCGCGCCGGCGGCGAACTCCGCGCCGTGCCGACGGGCGCCGGGCAGCGCGGCGTACAGGTCGCCGGGGCGGACCTCCTGGCTGGCATGGGTGACGCCGGTCACGATGACGTCGGCGGCGTCGGCCGGGGGCTCGACGGCGAGCCGGGCGGCGAGGTCGCCGAGCCGCGTGGCGATCTCGGTACGGGGACGAGGATTGCCGGGCACGGCGTCAGACCCTACCCGGTCGCCCGGCGTCGGCCGCACGGCGCGCCTGAATGTCCGTCGCCGGAGACGCTTGCGGTTCGCCCCGCGGGGCGCATCGACCGGGACACCGCTGGTCAGACCCGTCGAGGGCGCCGGGCGCGACGAGCCGCCCCGCGAGCCGTACGCGATCGCGGGGCGGCGCCGACCTCCGCGCTGTCAGGGGAAGACACGGAAGGTGGGCGACGGGGTGCCCGTCGGGGCGACCCGGAAGTGACGCAGCGTGTAACTCATCATCTCGCTGAAGCCCGGGGACGCGACGCGGGCGCCGCCGCTGTCGGGGTCGTACACGAAGACCGCGATCACGTAGCGCGGCTTCTCGGCCGGCGCCATGCCGATGAACGAGGAGACCTCACCGCGCTGCTTCTTCCCGTCGACCAGCCGCCAGCCGGTGCCGGTCTTCCCGGCCACCCGGAAGCCCGGCACGGCGGCCAGGGTGCCGGTGGCGTCGTCGACGGTGGTGACGGCCTCCAGCATGGTCCGCAGCGCGGCGGCGTTCTGGGGGCTCAGCACCGGCCGGGTGACCGGTGCCTCCGCCGGCGTCTTCGTGCCGTCCGGACCGACGACCTCCTTGATCAGGCGCGGCTGGACGTACGTCCCGTCGTTGGCGATGGCGGCGTACGCGGCGGCCATCTGCAGCGGCGTCGCGTCGACGCTGTGCCCGATGGGCACCGACCCGTACGACGAGTCGCTCCACTCCTCGACGGGCAGCAGCCGGCCGCCGGCCTCGCCCGGCATCCCCTCCCCGGTCGGCTGGCCGAGCCCGAACCGGCGCTGGTAGTCGATCAGGCGCTCCGGGCCCAGCTTGTCGGCGACCGTGATGGTGCCGACGTTCGAGGAGTACGCGAGCATCCCCGGCACGCTCATCCGCTTGCCGTTGGCCGGGTGGGTGTCGGAGAACGGGGTGTCCCCCCTCGTGATGCTGTTGGCGATGGGCAGGGTGGTCTCCGGGGTGATCACCCCCTCCTGGAGCGCCGCGCCGAAGGTGATCGCCTTGTGCACCGAGCCGGGTTCGACCACGAAGCTGGTCGCGACGTCCTCCCGGGCCACCGGGTCGCTGGGGATCGGCTTCGCCGCGTCGTACGTCGGGTGGCTGGCCTGCGCCAGCACCTCGCCGCTGCCGACCTCCATGACGACGGCCGCGGCGGTGCCGCCGTGGACCGCCGCCATCCGCCGGCTCAGGATCACCTGCACCATGTACTGCAGGTCCCGGTCGATGGTGAGCTTCAGCGAGCTTCCCGGCTTGGGCGGGGTGGTCCGGCTGTAGCCGCCGGGAATGGGGGCGGCCAGGTCGCCCTGGCCGGCCTCGTACACCCGCTTGCCGTCGACGCCGCGCAGCACGTCGTCGTAGCGGGCCTCCAGCCCTTCCAGCCCCGTCATGTCCTGGCTGGTGAAGCCGATGAGGTTGGCGGCCAGGTCGCCACCGGGCACCTCGCGGCGCTCGTCCCGGTGCACGCCGATGCCGGGCAGCTCCAGCGCCATCACCTGGCGGGCGGTGGCGATCTGCACGCCTCGGGCGAGGTACTGGAAGCGGGACGGGTTGCCGTTCTCCAGCTTGCGCGGGCGCATCTGCTCGGTCAGCTTCGAGGCGGGGATGCCCAGCAGCGGCGAGAGGGCGCGCGCGGTGGCCGCGGCGTCCTCGATCAAGGTCGGGTCGGCGAAGACGTACCGGGCCTCGACGCTGTGCGCCAGCAGGGCGCCCGTCCGGTCGTAGATCGCGCCGCGCGGTGCCGGCAGGTCCACCGTGCGGGTCCGGTCGGCCACGCCGCCCCCGGCGTACGCCGGGGTGTCCACCGCCTGGAGGAAGACCAGCCGGATCCCGATGGTGACGAAGATGGCCAGGGTGAGCACCGTGCCCAGGCGCAGCCGCAGCCGCGGGTCGGCGAGCTTCGGCGGGCGCGGCGGCTTGCGCGACGGTCGCCGGGCCGCCGGGCGGTCCGGCCGGCGCGGGGTGCGCGGAACGGTGCGGCGCCGGGGCGCGGCCGGTTCGTCCCCCGGGGTACGCGGGGCGCGCGGCGCGACGGTGCGGACCACGCCGGAGCGGTTGGCGGCGGGTGCGGCGCGGCGGGCGGCGCCGGCGCGCCCGCCGTCGAGCACCTGCAGGGCCGGACGGAACGGGTCACCGGAGCGGGTGCTGCGCGGGGTGCGCCGCTGCTCGGTGCCACCGCCGGTCCGGGGCTGCCCGCCCCGCTCCTCGCGGACGGTGCGCCCCCGCGGGGTGTACGCCCGGGCGCCGGAGATCCCCCCGACGCCCGGCTCCCCGGTCCGCGGGTCGGCGTCGCGGCCCCGGCCGTCCCGGGACGAGCCGCGCCGGGAGCCTGCGGCGTCCCGGCGCGGATCCTCCGACCTCGGGGGCACAGGTCAGCCTCCCGCGCCCTGCTGGCTGGCCACCGACGGCCGCCCGGTGGCCGGCTGCGGCACACCGATGGTCTTGCCGTCGGGCAGCCGGATGTAACCCGGTTCGCCCGACTCGACCAGACCCAGCTTGCGGGCCTGGGCGGCCAGGTTGCCCGGAGCCTCGGAGTCGGCGATCTGCTTGTTCAGCGCCTCCTCCTCCAGGTCCAGCTTGGCCTGGTGCTGCTGGAGCTTCTCCAGTCGGATCGCATTCTCGTTGATCTTGGTGTTGACCAGCAGGACGCCGAGCACCCCGCCGACCACGAGCACCACGATCAGCGCGGCGAACGGCGCCCGCGGCACCGACACCGGCGCCGGCGGCGCCACCCGCAGCCGGGGCGGACGGGTGCCCGCCGCGGCGGGCCGCGGCGCCGGACACAGCGCGGCGCTGCCCTGCGTCGGGAACTCGCGCGCCCCCCGCGCGCGAGCCTCCCCCTGCTGACTCCCCCGGTTCACCCGGGTCGTACCGTTTCCGACGCTGGTGGCCCGCTCCGCCGCGGTCCGGCCCCCCGACCGCGGTACGCGCTGCCCGACGCCGGTGATGGTCCGACGCTCGCGCCCGTCAACGTTCATGTCCCCTCCCCCTCTTCGTCCGTCCCTCTGTCGTCCCCCGGCGTCCGCCGATCCCCCACGGATCCCGCGGACCCCGTCCCCGGTTGGTGCATCGCCTTGACGCGGCGGCGGGACCGTTCGCGGTCGGCCCGCCCCTGCTGCTCGGCATCCGGATCGATACGCTCCGCCGCCCGCAGCCGCACCGAGGCGGCGCGCGGGTTCGCGGCGACCTCCCGCTCCCCGGGCAGCTCGGCGCCCCGGCTGAGCAGCCGGAACGTCGGGCCGGTGCCGGGCAGCTCGACCGGGAGGTCGACCGGGCCCTTACTGCGGACCCGGTCCGCGAGCGCCGCCTTGGTGAGCCGGTCCTCCAGCGAGTGGTAGGACAGGACCACCATGCGGCCGCCCACGTTGAGCGTGTCGAGCGCGGCCGGCAGCGCCGTCTCCAGCGCTGCCAGCTCCCTGTTTACCTCGATCCGTAAAGCCTGAAACGTTCTCTTTGCCGGGTGTCCGCCCGTTCGTCGGGCTGGTGCCGGAATACTCTCGCGGACCAGTTCGGCCAGCCGGGCCGACGAGGTGATCCGGGCCCGTTCCCGCTCCCGGATGATCGCCGAGGCGATCCGCCCCGCGAACTTCTCCTCGCCGTAGACCCGCAGCACGCGGGCCAACTCCGGATGGCCGTAGGTGTTGACCACCTCCTCGGCGGTCACCCCCCGGGTCTGGTCCATCCGCATGTCCAGCGGCGCGTCCTGCGCATAGGCGAACCCGCGGTCGGGCGCGTCCAGTTGGAGCGACGAGACCCCCAGGTCGAACAGGATGCCGTCGATCCCGGGGTAACCCAGCCGGTCGAGCACCTCGGGCAGCTCGTCGTAGACCGCGTGCTCCAGGTGGATCCGGTCGGCGAACCGGGCCAGCCGGACGCGGGCGTGCGCGAGCGCCTCGGTGTCCCGGTCGAGCCCGATCAGCACGGTCTGCGGATGCGCCTCGAGCACCGCCTCGGCGTGGCCACCCAGCCCCAGCGTCGCGTCGACGTGGATCGTCCGACCACCTCGCCCCAGCGCGGGGGCCAGCAGCTCGAGACACCGCTCGAGCAGCACCGGCACGTGCGTGCCGCGTAGCTCCCCCATGTTGACCCCCACCGCTGGTAACCGTTCTTCCGTCTCGCGCCCCTGTGACGAACGGCGCCGGTCGCCGTACCGCCAGATCCCCATCCGCTCCCGCCCGTCGCGAGGCCGAGGCCCCTCGAGAGATCGTGCGCCTGGCACCGGGGAAGGGGTGCCAGGAACTCGAAAGCGGCTGGAGATCTCGCAGTACGCCGGGCGCCGTTCCGCCCTAGAGACCGCCGGGCAGCACCCCCTCCTCGATGTCAGCGAACTCGTCTTCGCTCTCGGCGAGGTAGGTCTCCCAGGCGACCTTGTCCCAGATCTCCACCCGCGTGCTCGCGCCGATGACGACCAGCTCGCGGTCGAGGGCCGCGTATTCCCGCAGGTGCGCCGGGATCGTCACCCGGCCCTGCTTGTCCGGCACCTCGTCGTGCGCGCTGGCGAAGAAGACCCGACTGTAGGCCCGGGCCGCCTTGCTCGTCATCGGTTGGGCACGCAACTGCTCCGCGATTCGCTGGAACTCGGGCATCGGGAAGGCGTAGAGGCAGCGCTCCTGCCCTTTGGTGATCACGACACCCCCCGCCAGCTCGTCCCGGAACTTCGCCGGAAGGATCAACCGGCCTTTGTCGTCCAGGCGCGGAGTGTGGGTGCCGAGGAACACGGCCCAACCCCCTCGCCCTTGAGCGGCGTTCGCGGCGCCGCTGACCCCCCGGGCCGGTGGGCCCTCCCGGCCTCACCATTGGGCCCCACTCTACTCCACTTCCCTCCACCCGCAACCAGAATCGCCCGCGTGGCGCGCCCGTTCGGCGTCCAAAACCGCACGTCACAGGGGGTGGAGCGGAGTGGAGGGCCGGAGCGCCCCGCGCGCCGTCCGCTTTCCGACATAGATCGACTCCGTCCGGCCCAGACGGCATCGGCCGCGCCGCTCACGTTCCCCGGCCGAACGGTTCGCCCTCGGCGGCGATCTGGCGAGCCGAGTGGTCCGGTAACCTCGCTCGCGTGACGGACGCGAAGATGCCCCTGCGGGCGAAGGTGGCCAGCTCCGTGTCCCGGACCGCCGCGGCCCTCTCGCGGGCGGCCGGCCGGGGTGACGGCTCGGTGATCGGTGGCTGGATCGGCCTCAAGATCGACCCAGACCTGCTGGCGCACCTCTCCGCGGGACGTGCCATCGCGCTCGTCTCGGGCACCAACGGCAAGACCACCACCACCCGACTGGCCGCCGCGGCGGTCGGCGTGCTCGGCCGTGTCGCCACCAACTCGTTCGGCGCCAACATGCCCACCGGGCACACGTCGGCGCTGGCGAAGGCCGGCAGCACCCCCTACGCGGTGCTGGAGGTGGACGAGCACTACCTCGCGCAGGTGCTGGAGGCGACCGAGCCGCACGTGGTGGCGCTGCTCAACCTCTCCCGCGACCAGCTCGACCGGGCCAAGGAGGTCGCCATGATGGCGCAGCTCTGGCGCGCCGCGTTGGTCCGGCACCCCGACGTGCGGGTGGTCGCCAACGCCGACGACCCGATGGTCGTCTGGGCCGCCACACCCCCGGCCGGCCACGACCACCGGGTCAGCCCGGCGCACGTGACCTGGTTCAGCGCCGGCCAGCGGTGGCACGACGACTCGTGGGTCTGCCCCGAGTGCGGCTCCACCATCGAGCGCGCCGGCGAGCAGTGGCGGTGCACCGGCTGCCCGCTGCGCCGGCCCGAGCCACAGTGGACCGTCGAGGACGACGGGGTGACCGACCCGACGGGCGCGTGGCACAAGGTCGCCCTCCAACTGCCCGGCCGGGTCAACCTCGGCAACGCGGCGACCGCGCTCGCCGTGGCGGCGGAGTTCGGCGTACGGCCGGTCGACGCGGCGACCCGGCTGTCCAGCGTCACCTCCGTCGCCGGGCGCTACGCGCAGGTGGACCGGGACGGGCGCAACATCCGGCTCCTGCTGGCCAAGAACCCGGCCAGTTGGCTGGAGGCGTTCGACATGGCCGACCTGGCGCCGACCCTGCTGTCGATCAACGCCCGGGACCCCGACGGGCTGGACACCTCATGGCTGTTCGACGTCGACTTCGCCCCGCTGCGCGGCCGGCAAGTGCTGATCACCGGTGACCGGGCATACGACCTGGCGGTCCGGCTCGACGTCAACGACGTGCCGTTCCAGCACGTACGCTCGTTCGGGGAGGCGATCCGCGCGGTGCCACCGGGGCGCCTGGAGGTCATCGCCAACTACACCGCGTTCCAGGACATCCGAGCGGAGTTGGACCGTGTCAACTGAGAGCCTGCGCATCGTCTGGATCTACCCGGACCTGCTCTCCACCTACGGCGACCGGGGCAACGCCCTGATCCTTCAGCGGCGGGCCCGCCAGCGCGGCATGCCGGTCGAGATGCTCGAGGTCCGCTCCGACCAGCGCCTGCCGGCCTCCGCCGACATCTACCTGATCGGCGGCGGCGAGGACGGCCCGCAGGCGCTCGGCGCCCAGCGGCTGCTCGCCGACGGCGGGCTGCACCGCGCGGTCGCCCAGGGCTCCGTCGTGTTCGGCGTCTGCGCCGGCTACCAACTGCTCGGCACGTCCTTCTTCGCCAAGGGCACCAAGTACCCGGGGCTGGAGCTGCTCGACATCAGCTCCGACCGTGGGGAGACCCGCGCCGTCGGCGAACTCGCCGGCGACATCGACCCCCGGCTGGGCATACCGCCGCTGAGCGGCTTCGAGAACCACGGCGGGCGCACCCGGCTCGGCCCGGGCGTGTCGCCGCTGGCCCGGGTCACCACCGGCATCGGCAACGACGGCGCCACCGAGGGCGCCTGGCGGGGCAAGCTGCTCGGCACCTATTCGCACGGCCCGGCCCTGGCCCGCAACCCGGCCCTGGCCGACCTGCTGCTGCGCTGGGCCACCGGCGTCCACCAGCTTCCGCCGCTCGACGACACCTGGTCCGACCGACTCCGGTCCGAGCGCCGCGCCGCCGTGGCGGCCGCCGCCCGTCCGTGATCCCCGCCGTCCGGCGGCTGCTGCGGCAGCCGTCGGTCGTGCGGTTCGCGGTGCTGCTGCTCCTGGTCGCCGTCTGCGGTGTGCTGCTGCTCGTGGTGCCCCGACCCGACCCGTCCGACCTGCCCCAGCTGGCCGGGCGGCTCGGCGGATACGCGCCGGTCGCGGCCGTCCTGGGCGGCGCGCTGCTGCTGGTGGCCCTGGTGCCCCGCACCTTCATCACGCTCGCGTCGGGCGCCATCTTCGGCCCGCTGGAGGGCGCCGCCTACGCCCTGGGCGCGGCGCTGATCGCGGCGGCGATCGGCTTCACCGTCGGCCGGCTGCTCGGCCGGGAGTTCGTCGCCGAGCGGGTCCGCGGCCGGCTGGCCCGGCTGGACGGCTGGTTCGCCCGGCAGAGCGTGCTCGGCGTGATCACCGTACGGCTGCTGCCGATCGCCGGGTTCGGGCTGGTCAGCTACGGCTACGGCACCACCGGCGCGCGGATCCTGCCGTTCCTGGCCGGCAGCGTCATCGCCGCCGCCCCGACCGCGTTCGGCTACGCCGCCCTCGGCGCCGCGGTCACCTCGCCCGGTGACGTGAACTGGTACGCGGCGGCACCGAGCGCGCTCGGCCTGATCGCCAGCGTGGTGCTGATCCGCCGCTGGTGGCGGGCCGAACGGCAGCGCCGCGCGGCCGCCACCACGTCGTGACCTCCCCGCACCCGACCCCGCGTGCCCGTCCCGTGCCCGCGTGCTCGCGCCGTGCCCACCCTGACGATCATGCAGTTGTGGTGGCGGACCAACCCCGTGCTCCGGGGCGATCCGGGCACCACAACCGCATGATCGACGCGGGCCCCGCGCAGGGGCAGGGCCCGCCTGCGATCGTCAGGCGACGATGCTGACCATGCGGCCGGGAACGACGATGACCTTGCGCGGCTCCTTGCCGCCCAGGGTCGCGGCGACCGCGTCCAGCGCCGCGGCGCGGACGGTCTCCTCCGCCGCGTCGGCCGGCACCTCCACCCGGCCCCGCACCTTGCCGTTGACCTGCACCGGGTAGGTCACCGACTCGGCGACCAGCAGCGCCGGGTCGGCCACCGGGAAGTCCGCGTACGTCAGCGAGGTGGCGTGGCCCAGTCGCCGCCACAGCTCCTCGGCCACGTGCGGGGCGAACGGCGCCAGCATCAGCACCAGCGGCTCGGCCACCTCGCGCGGGGTCGCCGACAGCCGGGTCAGCCCGTTGGTCAGCTCGATCAGCTTGGCGATCGCGGTGTTGAACCGGATCCCCTCCATGTCGGCGCGGACCCCGTCGATCACCTTGTGCAGCAGCCGCCGGGTCGCGTCGTCCGCCGGGTCGTCGGTGACCCGCAGCTCACCGGTCTGCTCGTCGACGACGGCCCGCCACACCCGCTGCAGGAACCGGTACGAGCCGACGACCGCCCGGGTCTCCCACGGTCGGGACACCTCCAGCGGGCCCATCGACATCTCGTAGACCCGGAACGTGTCCGCCCCGTACGCGGCGCACATCTCGTCCGGCGTGACCACGTTCTTCAGCGACTTGCCCATCTTGCCGTACTCGCGGTTGACCACGGCGTCGCCCAGGTAGTAGCCGCCGTCGCGCTCGACGACCTCCTCGGCCTGCACGTAGCTGCCCCGGTCGTCGGTGTACGCGTACGCCTGGATCATGCCCTGGTTGAACAGCTTGCGGAACGGCTCGAAGCTCGACACGTGCCCCAGGTCGTACAGCACCTTGTGCCAGAACCGCGCGTACAGCAGGTGCAGCACCGCGTGCTCGGCGCCACCGACGTACAGGTCGGTGCCCCCGCAGTCGCCCGCCTCACGCGGGCCCATCCAGTAGCGCTCGTTCTCGGCGTCGACGAACCGGTCGGAGTTGGTCGGGTCCAGGTAGCGCAGCTCGTACCAGCACGAGCCGGCCCACTGCGGCATCACGTTGGTCTCCCGCGTGTACCGCTTCGGCCCGTCACCCAGGTCCAGCTCCACCTCGACCCAGTCCCGGCGGCGGGACAGCGGGGTCTCGGGGTTGGAGTCCGCGTCGTCCGGGTCGAACGTCTTCGGCGAGAAGTCGTCGACCTCGGGCAGCTCGACCGGCAGCATCGACTCGGGCAGCGCGATCGCCGCGCCGGTCTCGTCGTAGACGATCGGGAACGGCTCGCCCCAGTAGCGCTGCCGGGAGAACAGCCAGTCCCGCAGCCGGTAGGTGACCGCGCCACGGCCGTGGCCGTTGGCCTCCAGCCACTCGACGATCCGGGCCTTGGCGTCGGTGACCCCCAGGCCGTTCAGGTCCAGGCCGCGGTCGGGCGCGGCGCTGTTGATCGCCGGACCGTCACCGGTGTACGCCTTGCCGTCGAAGCCCTCCGACGGCTGCACCGTCCGCACGATGGGCAGGTCGAAGACCTCGGCGAACGCCCAGTCCCGCTCGTCCTGCGCGGGGACCGCCATGATCGCGCCGGTGCCGTAGCCGGCCAGCACGTAGTCGGCGATGAAGATCGGGATCTGGGCGCCGGTGACCGGGTTGGTGGCGTACGCCCCGACGAAGACGCCGGTCTTCTCCTTCGTGTCGGCCTGCCGCTCGACGTCGGTCTTGGCCGCCGCCGCCTTGCGGTACGCCTCGACGGCCGCCCGTGGGCTGGCGTGGCCGCCCGTCCAGGCGTCCCGCGTGCCCTCCGGCCAGGCCGCCGGCACCAGCTGGTCGACCAGCTCGTGCTCCGGCGCCAGCACCATGTAGGTGGCGCCGAAGATCGTGTCGGGCCGGGTCGTGAACACCCGGACCGGCTCGACCGCGGTCGGGAAGTCGATGTGCGCGCCGATGGACCGGCCGATCCAGTTGCGCTGCATCAGCTTGATGGCCTCGGGCCAGTCCAGCGTGTCCAGGTCGTCCAGCAGCCGGTCGCCGTACGCGGTGATCCGCATCATCCACTGCTTCAGGCTCCGCTTGAAGACCGGGAAGTTGCCCCGCTCCGAGCGGCCGTCGGCGGTGACCTCCTCGTTGGCCAGCACGGTGCCCAGCCCCGGGCACCAGTTCACCGGCGCCTCCGAGACGTACGCCAGCCGGTGGTCGTCGACGATCGCCCGGCGCTCGGCGACGGACAGCTCCGCCCACGGGCGGCCGTCCGGGGTCGGTCGGGTGCCGCCGGAGAACTCGGCGATCAGCTCGGCGATCGGGCGGGCCTTGCGCGCCTGCCGGTCGTACCAGGAGTTGAAGACCTGCAGGAAGATCCACTGGGTCCAGCGGTAGAAGTCGGTGTCGATGGTCGCCACCGAACGGCGCTCGTCGTGCGCCAGGCCCAGCCGGCGCAGCTGGGCCTTGTACCGCGCGATGTTCGCGACCGTGGTGGTCCGAGGGTGGGTGCCGGTCTGCACCGCGTACTGCTCGGCGGGCAGGCCGAACGCGTCGAAGCCCATCGCGTGCAGCACGTTGCGGCCCGCCATCCGCTGGTAGCGGGCGAAGCAGTCGGTGCCGATGTAGCCCAGCGGGTGCCCGACGTGCAGGCCGGCGCCCGACGGGTAGGGGAACATGTCCAGCACGTAGAGCTTCTCCGCGCCGGCCCGGGGGTGGTCGGGGTCGGCCAGCGGCCCGGTCGGGTTGGGGGCGTGGAAGGTGCCCTCCTGCTCCCAGATGTCCTGCCAACGGGTCTCGATCTCGTTGGCCAGGGCCGCGGTGTACCGGAACGGGGGAATGTCGCCCGCCGGTGCGGCTGCCTCACTCATCGCGTCTCCTCGCGTCACTCGGCGCGGTCGTCTCGTGCTGCCTGCTGCTGCTCGCCGCCCGCCGGCTGGCGACGGGCACAAAAAAGCCCCTCGCGCAGGAGGGGCCGCCGTGCTGTCGCGCGTCTCAGCGCATCAGCACGGCCCGGTAAGAAGCAGGAAGACTCCGGCCATGACCGCAGTGTACCCCCCGGCCCGGCGGCCACCACGTCCCGCTACCACGGGTCGGGACGGGCGGGCGGGACGACGGGCCGGCCGCGCGGCGGGCCGGCGCGGGTGGTGTCCCCCGGTACGACGAATATTCGGGGCGTAACCGGGCGGTCTTCCTGCGGGGGTCGGCGATCACGACAAACATGGTTAGCCTGAGAGGCCAGTGAGATTACTGCGGCAGACGTGGCTCGGCGTCGCGAACACCCAACGGCGGGTCCAGGTGCTCTCTAAAGAGCTGCCGTCCGGCGACGAGGAGGAGGCCCGTGACACAACAGACCTGGGACGAGGTGGGTGGCCTGCTGCCCCACGACGAGTTCCGCGCGGCGAGCGAGGCCATCGTGGCCAACATCGAGCAGGTCATCGAGGGCAAGACCGCCACCGTGCGGCTCGCGCTGGCCGTCCTGCTCGCCGAGGGGCACCTCCTCATCGAGGACGTCCCCGGCGTCGGCAAGACGAAGCTCGCCAAGGCCCTCGCCCGTTCCATCGACTGTTCCGTGCGCCGGATCCAGTTCACCCCGGACCTGCTGCCGAGCGACGTCACCGGCGTCAGCGTCTACAACCAGGAGACCCACGACTTCGAGTTCCGCCCGGGCGCGGTCTTCGCCAACCTGGTCGTCGGTGACGAGATCAACCGGGCCTCGCCGAAGACCCAGTCGGCGCTGCTGGAGTGCATGGAGGAGCGGCAGGTCACCGTCGACGGCGTGACCTACCAGCTTCAGACGCCGTTCATGGTCATCGCCACCCAGAACCCGATCGAGATGGAGGGCACCTACCCGCTGCCCGAGGCGCAGCGCGACCGGTTCACCGCCCGCATCGCGATGGGCTACCCGGACGCCGGCGCCGAGCTGGCCATGCTCGACGGGCACGGGGCGACCGACCCGCTCAACGAGCTGCGCCCGGTCGCCGACGCGACCGTCGTGCGGCAGCTGATCGCCACGGTCCGTCAGGTGCACGTCGCCGACGCCGTCAAGCAGTACGCGGTGGACCTGGTCACCGCCACCCGCGAGGCCCCCGACCTGCGCCTCGGCGCGTCCCCCCGGGCCACGCTCCAGCTGCTGCGCACCGCCCGCGCGGTGGCCGCCCTGGAGGGGCGCGACTACGTCCTCCCCGACGACCTTCAGGTCCTCGCCGTGCCGGTGCTGGCGCACCGCATCATCCCGACGGCCGACGCGCAGCTCGCCCGCCGCACCACCGACGCGATCGTCTCCGAGCTGGTGCACCGGCTGCCCCTGCCGCACGACCGCAAGCGCTCCCCCTACGACACCCGCCCCACCCAGGGCAACGGCCGCGGGCCGTACGAGCCGCGGAGGCCGTGACGTGCGTGAAGGGCTGCGCGGGCTGACCACCCGCGGCCGCTCGTTCCTGGCCGCGGCGGTCGCCGCGGCCGTCTCGGCGGGGATCCTCGGCGAGAAGGACCTGCTCCGGGTAGCCGTGCTGCTCGCCGTCCTGCCGCTGCTGGCCGCCGCCTACGTGGGGCGCAGCCGCTACAAGCTGGCCTGCAACCGCTCGCTGGACCCGCACCGGGTGCCGGTCGGGGCCAGCTCCCGGGTGGTGCTGCGCCTGCAGAACATGTCCCGCCTGCCCACCGGCACCCTCCTGCTGGAGGACCGCCTGCCCTACGCGCTGGGCAGCCGGCCGAGGGTGGTGCTGGAGCGGCTGGGCGCCCACCAGGCCAGCTCGGTGGCCTACACGGTGCGGGCCGACGTGCGCGGCCGCTACGAGGTGGGCCCGCTGGTGGTCCGGCTCACCGACCCGTTCGGTCTGTGCGAGCTCACCCGCGCCTTCCCCAGCACCGACCACCTCACGGTGATCCCGCAGGTCACGCCGCTGCCGTCGGTCCGGCTCCCCGGGGAGTACGCGGGCAGCGGCGACAGCCGGGCCCGGTCGGTGGCGGTGCACGGCGAGGATGACGCGGCCACCCGTGAGTACCGGATGGGCGACGACCTGCGCCGGGTGCACTGGAAGTCGACGGCCCGCACCGGTGAGCTGATGGTGCGCCGTGAGGAGCAGCCCTGGGAGAGCCGCGCGACCGTGGTGCTCGACACCCGGGCGTACGGCCACCGCGGCGACGGCCCGACGGCGAGCTTCGAGTGGGCGGTCTCCGCGTCCGCCAGCGTCGCGGTGCACCTGCGCCAGGCCGGCTACAAGCTGCGCCTGGTCACCGGCTCGGGAGCGGACGTGGACGCCTCCGAGGCGGGCGGTGACGGTCTGCTCCTCGACCAGCTCGCCGAGGTCCGCCTCGACCAGCGGGCCGAGGTGACCGCCCTGGTGCAGCGGGTCCGGCAGCGCTCCGACGGCGGCCTGATCATCGCGGTCCTCGGCGCGCTCAGCACGACCGAGGCCGAGCTGCTGGCCGGTCTGCGGGCCAACGGCGCGACCTGCGTCGGCTTCCTCATGGACAGCTCCACCTGGCTCACCCTGCCGGACAAGGCACGCGCCGAGGCGGAGCAGGCGCACGCCGCCGCCGCGCTGGTGCTGCTGCAGAGCGGCTGGCGGGTGATCGGCGTCGACCACGGCAGCCGACTACCGGCGATCTGGCCGCAGGCGGGCCGGGGTTCGCAGGGCTTCGCGGTGCGGGCGGCGCTGGCCGAGACGGTGGCCGGGGGCATGCGATGAGCGGAGGAACGCGGTCATGATCGGGCAACGGAATCTCGGCCTCGTGGCCGCCGCGGCGACGCTGCTCGCCGCGGCGCCGTTGTCCGCGATCTTCGAGCGCTGGACGTGGCTGGTCGAGTCGGCCATCGCGGTCGCGCTGGTCGCCGCCGTGGCGGCGGTCGCCCGGGCGCTGCGGGCCCCGCTCTGGGGTCAGGTGTTGGGCATGGTGGCCGGGCTGACGCTGGCGCTGACCTGGTTGTTCCCCAGCGGCGGCGAACTGCTCGCCTTCCTGCCCACGCCGGGCACGTTCACCCACTTCGGCGAGTTGCTCACCGGCTCGGTGCACGACATGCGCTCGTACGGCGTGAAGGTGCCCGACACCGACCCGCTGCTGTTCCTCGCGGTGCTCGGCGTCGGCGGGGTGACCGTGGTGGTCGACCTGCTCGCCGTGGGCATGCGCCGCCCCGCGCTGGCCGGCCTGCCGATGCTGGCCATCTACTCGGTGCCGGTCGCGATCTACGTCGACAGCGTCCCCCCGGTGCCGTTCGTGATCGGCGCCGCGGGCTTCCTGTGGCTGCTGGTGGCCGACAACGTCGATCGCGTCCGCCGCTTCGGCCGCCGGTTCACCGGCGACGGGCGCGACGTGGACGTCTGGGAGGCGTCCCCGCTGGCCGCCGCCGGCCGGCGGCTCGCGGTGCTCGGTGTCGCGGTGGCGGTGCTGCTGCCGCTGGCGCCGGTGCCCGGCATGAACGGGTCGCTGCTCGACAGCCTCACCAGCGCGTCCGGCGACGGCAACGGCATCGGAGGGGCGGGCCAGGGCGGCAACCCGGGCCGGATCGACCTGTTCGCCGCCCTCAGCGGCCAGCTCAACCAGTCGCAGGTGGCCGACATGGTCAAGGTCACCACCGACGAGACCGACCCGTTCTACCTGCGCTTCGGGGTGGCCGACGAGCTGCGGCCGGACGGCTTCCGGGTGCGCAACCCCACCGGGCGGCCGGTCAACCGGGGCCTGCCCGACCCGTCCGAGCGGGCCGGCGCGGGCGTCCAGCAGCAGCGCCACCGGGCGACCGTGGAGATCACCCGGGACCTTGCCATGCCGCTGCTGCCGTTCTACTCCGACCCTGTGCAGGTCGACGACCTGAACGGCAACTGGCTCTACGACTCCAGTCTCCAGGTCGTCTTCTCCAACCGGGAGAACTCGCGCAACAAGCGATACTCCTTCGACTACGTCCGCTCCACGTACACGACGGCGGCGCTGCGGGCCGCGCGGCCGCTGCCGGCCGACCACCCGGTCCGCCGTCAACAGACCGCCACCCCGGCGGTGCCCGAGGTGGAGCAGTTGGTCAAGCAGCTCATCCAGGGCAAGGGCAGCGACTACGACAAGGTCCGCGCGATCTACGACTACTTCTCCGCGGACAACGGGTTCATCTACCGGCTGAGCACCGAGGGCGGCACCAGCGGCCAGGACATCGTCGACTTCCTCACCAACAAGGTCGGCTTCTGCCAGCAGTACGCGGCGGCGATGGCGTGGCTGGTGCGCTCGGCGGGGATCCCCGCCCGGGTGGCGTTCGGCTTCACCAACGGCAGCAACCGCACCGGTGACACCTTCACCCTGACCAACCGCAACCTGCACGCCTGGACCGAGGTCTACTTCGACGGGCTCGGCTGGGTGCCGTTCGACGCCACCCCGGCGTACGGCGTCACCGGCTCCACCCGCTCTGCCTGGGCCCCGGACACCGACGCCCCCGATCCGACCACCCCCGGCGCCAGCACGCCGACCTCCCCGGACAGCACCGACGCCTCGGCCGGACCGGCCGGACCGGACGCGGCCGACCGGGACACCGACTCCGGGCTGGCGTTGGGCTCCGACACTCCGGCGCGGCAGGCGCCGGTGTGGCCGTGGTGGGCGGCCGGTGTGCTGGCCGTCCTCCTGCTGCTGGCGGTGCCCGCGCTACGCCGGACGGCCCTGCGCCGACGGCGGGGCCGCGGAGCGCCGGCGGTCGCCACGTCACCCGCGTCGGAGGTGGGGGCCGGCTCCCCGGCCGGGCCTCGCATGGTCGTGGTCGACGCGGACCGGGCCCGCGCCGATGCCCACGCCGCCTGGGACGAGCTGCTCGACACGCTGGTCGACTTCCGCGTCCGGGTGGATCGGACGGAGACCCCTCGGGCCACCGCCGACCGGCTCGTCCGGGATTCGCTCGCCGAGGACGCCGACGCCGCGGGCGCGGCACGTCTGCTCGGTCGGGCCGAGGAGCGGGCCCGTTACGCCCGCGACCCGCTCAGCGGCGAGCCGCTGGTCTCGGCCCTGCGCACCGTACGCCGCGCGCTCGCCGCGTCCGCCGACCGGCGGACGCGTCTGCTCGCGGCGGTCCTGCCGCCGTCGGTGCTGCAGCGATGGCGGAGCGGCCTGGCGGACCTGTCGTCCCGCCTGGTGACGGTGACCGGGCGGGTCCGGTATCGGCTGTTCCGCTGGAGCCCGCGCCGCCTGCTCGCCGGCCGGGCGGCCCGCTGACCGCCGCACCGCCGCCGGGCGATCCGCGCGGCCGGTAACGTTCCCGAGGTGGCCTCCCGTGCGGGGCCACCTCGGCGTTTCCGTGCCCCACCCCGCCGGCTGATCCACTCGAGATCCGCGAAACCGGGGCATCCACCCGCCGCCCGGGCACCCCGACGTCACGGAAAGCGAGTCGATCACCCAAGCCCCGGACCGGAACGGTCCCGGCCCGGGCACCGGCGCGAGCACGCGCAGAGGCCACGGGCACGGGCACGGGCACGGGCACGGGCACGGGCACGGGCACGGGCACGGGCACGGGCACGGGCAAGCGAAGGGTCCCGCAACGTCGGGGAGTCGGGGCGGGGCGTGCGGATACGGCGGGGGTCGCCGGTGATCCCGGCGACCCGCTCGTCGCTGTGGTGCGCCCGCCTCAGCGGCGGGCGGGGCTCAGCGGTGCCCCTCCGGGCGCTGCCGCCACCGGTCCTCCATCCGGTCCAGGATCGAGGACCGCCGACCGGAACGACCGCGGGACCGGCGACGACTGGTCGTCCCGCCCACCACGTGCAGGTCGGGTGACTGCGCCCGGCGGTGCGACTGCACCGCGAACGCGGCCGAGGCCAACATGACGACGAATCCCGCCACCGCCAGCGGCGGAGTCTTGATCACCGCGCCATAGACCAGCAGGGCCAGGCCAGCGATGATGACGCCGGCAGCGACGAGCAGGCGACGCCGCGCGTGGAAACGCGGATCGCTGGCGCGCACGGCCGAGGCGAATTTGGGGTCCTCGGCAAGCGACCGCTCGATCTGCTCGAACAGCCGCTGCTCGTGCTCCGAGAGCGGCACGGCACTCCTCCCCGGTCACGTTGGTCGGCCCGTTCGGACCGACAGACCGTGGCAGCCATCCGGCTGCTTACCCGCAAGTCTACGAGGGGGGTCGCGCGTCGGAAAGCGGGACGACCTATGGCCGGCGTGGATTTTCATTTCGGCGGGGATCACGCTTGCCGAGCAGACTGGCCGGACCTATGACGGACCGCCCGAAACGGGCAGCCGCGGCGTCCGCGGCGGCCTCCGCCTCGCGCCAACCGTGCTCCGGTGCGCCGAGCGCGAGTTGGCGGGGCGTCGCGTCCGCGGTGGCGAGGCCCTCCACGCGTACGCCGACCAACCGGATCCGCTCACCGGGATCGAGCGCCGTGTAGAGCGCCCAGACCGTGTCGAACATCTCCCGTGCCGTGTCGGTGGGCACCGGAAGGGTGCGGGAGCGGTTGACGGTGCGGAAGTCGGCGAGGCGCACCTTCAGCGACACCGTGCGGCCCACCTGCCCCGCGCGGCGCAGCCGGGCACCCACCTTGTCGGCGAGCGCGAGCAACGCCCGGCGGATCTCCGTCGGGTCGGCCACGTCGGCGTCGAACGTCACCTCGGCCCCGATCGACTTCTCCACGTGCTCGGGGCTCACGCCGCGCGGGTCGCGCCCCCATGCCAGCTCGTGCAGGTGGCTGGCGGACGCCTCCCCGAGGGCCTTGCGCAGCATCCCGTAGGGCGCCTCGGCGAGGTCGCCGATCGTGGCCAGGCCCAGCCGGTGCAGGGTCTGCGCCGACCGCTCCCCCACGCCCCACAGCGCGTCGACCGGCAGCGGGTGGAGGAAGTCGAGCACCCGGGTCGCCGGCACGACGAGCAGCCCGTCGGGCTTGGCCCGGGTCGACCCGAGCTTGGCGACGAACTTGCTCGGCGCGACGCCGACCGAACAGGTCAGCCCCAGCTCGTCGGCGACCCGGGCGCGGATGCGGCGGGCGATCGCGGCCGGCGGGCCGAAGAGGCGGCGCGCGCCCGCCACGTCGAGGAACGCCTCGTCGAGGGAGAGGGGCTCGACCAGCGGGGTGACGTCCCGGAAGATCTGCATCACCGCCCGCGAGGCGGCCGTGTAGGCGGCGAAGTCCGGTGGGAGATAGACGGCGTGCGGGCAGAGCGCCCGGGCCCGCATCATCGGCATGGCGCTGCGCACGCCGTAGCGCCGGGCCTCGTAGCTGGCGGAGCTGACCACCCCGCGGGGGCCGAGGCCGCCGACCACCACCGGTCGGCCCCGCAGCTCTTGTCGGCCGCGCACCTCGACCGAGGCGAAGAAGGCGTCCATGTCGACGTGCAGGATCGGCGAGCCGGAGTCGTCGGCGTCCGGCCCGAAGCGCGGGTCACCGCCCCGGGGCAACGACTGGCTGCGGCCCATTCCGGCAGGTTAGCCCGGAGGTACGACGAAACGACGGGTGGCCTGCGTGCCGGTTGCCGTGGGTCAGCCCCGGACGACCAGCAGCGGGATGGTCATCTCGGCGGCGGTGTCCGCGCCGTGGTAGGCCACCAGCCGGGACGCGATCGGGTTCTCCGACCGGGTGGCCAGGACGGCGTACGTGTCGTTGCAGGTCACCACCACGTCGCCGATGCGCGCCAGGTGCTCCTGCGGGACCGGCCCGAACCATCCGGCCGCGACCGCCTCCGCCCGCGTACGCACCCGGGCCGCGTCGCCCAGCACGGCGGACCAGGTGGCCACGACGTCTTCGACGGCGCCCGGTACGACGTGCAGGTAGCGCACCCGGGCCTCCCCGGCGACCACCCGGATCCCGGCGCGCAGCCGGGGGTCGGTGTCCAGGTCGAACCGGTGGGCGAGGGGCACGTCGAGCTGCCCGTGGTCGGCGGTGACCAGCAGCGCCCCGTCGGGCGGGAGTCCGTCGACGAGGCGGGCGATCAGCGCGTCCACCTCGGCGGCGGCGACCCGCCAGGGCGGCGAGTCGACCCCGGTGAGGTGGCCGTGCCGATCCAGGTCCGGGTGGTAGCCGGAGACCAGGGTGGGCCCGGTGCCGGCGGTCAACGCCGCCAGCATGGTCGTGGCGAGCGCGTCGACCCCGGTGGCGCCCCGGTAGTCCCCGCCCCGGTTGGCGGCCACCGTCAGCCCGCTGCCGCCGAACTCGGGCCGGCTCACCACGGTCACCGCGACTCCCGCCGCGCGGGCCCGCTCGAACTGGGTGGACACCGGCTGCCAGCGCAGCGGGTCCGGGTCGCCGGCCCACTCGATGTGGCTGAGCACCCGGTCACCGCCGGGCACCCGAACGGTGAAGCCGAGCACCCCGTGCGCCCCGGGCGCCGCGCCGGTGCCGAGGGTCACCAGGCTGGTCGGTGTCGTGGACGGGAAGCCGGAGGTGAGCGGCCGGCCCGTGGTGGCGGCCAGCGCGGCCAGCGTCGGGGCGTACGGCGTGGCGGTGGGGATCTGGTACCAGCCGAGCCCGTCGACGAGCAGCACGGCGAGCCGACGGACCCCGGCGAGTCGCGCGGCGAGCCCGAGTCGGTCCGTCGCGCCCGGCACGCCGAGCACGGCGAGCGCGCTGGGCAGCACGTCGGCCAGGCTGCCGTCACCGTAGTGCGGCGCGACGAGCGCCAGCGGATCCGGCCCACCGAGCGCGCGCGACCCACCGACCGGTTCCGACCCACCGACCGGGTCCGGGCCGCCGGTCGGATCCGGGCCGCCGGTCGGATCCGGGCCGCCGGTCGGGCTCGGCGCGGACGGGCCGGTCATGCCGGACGACGGGCGAACAGGTGCAGCTGGGCGGCGACGTCCCGGTACGGCGGGCGGCCGGCGAGCGCCCGTTCCAGGTCGACGAGGGCGGCCGGCTGGCCGTCGGCGACTGCGGCCGGCAGCAGGTCGGCGAGGACGCGTACGCCGTGGATCTCCTCGACCACCAGCCCGGCGGCGCTAAGCAGCGCGGCGGCGCCGTCCGCGTCGTAACGCCGCCGCAGGGTGTCCCGGGGCCCGGCGGTGCCGGCCGGGTCGCCGGCCAGAGTGGCCGCGACGTCGAGGTGGCCGTTCATGGCCCGGCCGAGCACGGCGGCGGCCCGACCGGCGACGAGGACACTCGCCGCCCCGCCCGGGCGCAGCGCGGTGGCCAGCGCGGCCACCACGGGCGTCGGGTCGTCGACGACCTCCAGCACGGCGTGGCAGAGCACCAGGTCGGCGGCGGCCGGCTCGACCAGGCCGGCGAGGGCGTCTCCGTCGCCCTGCACGGCCCGCACCCGGTCGGCGACCCCGGCCTCGGCGGCCCGTCGGGTGAGCGCGGCGAGCGCGTCCGGGCTGGCGTCGACCACGGTCACCCGGTGCCCGGCCTGAGCGAGCGGGACGGCGAACCCGCCGGTGCCGCCCCCGACGTCGAGCACGGTCAGCTCGGCCGCGCCACGCCGGTCCAGCTCGGCGCGCAGCACCGACCAGATCACGGCGGTACGGGGGGTCAGCGGCGGTTCGGGGAACCGTCCCGGGGTCTGCTCCACCCGGTCGAGCCTAGTCACGTGGCCGGGTGCGGAGCGGGGCCCCCTCCGGCCGGGACGCCGCCTACGCATCGACCGGCCGCCGCACCCGCGCGCCTCAGCCCTTGCGGCCGGAGGTGGCGATGCCCTCGATGAAGTGCCGCTGGGCGAGGAAGAACAGGATGATCATGGGGACGGTGGCGATCACGCTGCCGGCCAGCACGACCTCCCACTGCTGTTCGCCGCCGTAGCCGAACCGGTCCAGCACGACCTTAAGCCCGCGGGGCAGCGTGTAGAGGTGCTCGTCGCGCAGGTAGATCAGCGGCTTCAGCAGGTCGGTCCAGCTCGCCTTGAACTCGAAGACGAACGCGACGAGCAGGGCCGGACGGATCAGCGGGAAGGCGAGCTTCCAGAACAGCTGGGGGTAGCTCGCGCCGTCCATGCGGGCGGCCTCGAAGTACTCGCGGGGCAGCGAGAGCAGGAACTGCCGGAGCAGGAAGATGTAGAACGCCGAGCCGAAGAGGTTGCCGGCCCAGAGCGGCACCTGGGTGTCGGTCAGCCGCAGCTCCGACCAGATCAGGTACGTCGGGATCATGGTGACCGCGAACGGCAGCATCATGGTGGCCAGCACCAGCCCGAAGAGCAGGTTGCGCCCGGGGAACCGGAAGTAGGCGAACCCGAACGCCACCCAGGCGCTGGAGAGGGTGACGGCCGCCGCGGCGGCCACCCCGACCACCAGGCTGTTGAGCAGCCAGGTGACGAGCGGCACCGCCCGCCAGGCCTCGGCGTAGTTGTCCGGGGCGAACGGCACCGGCAGGAAACCCGGCGCGAAGACGTACTCGCGGGGACGCAGCGACGCGCCGACCAGCCAGACGAACGGCAGCAGGAAGATCACCGCCGCGCCGACCAGCCCGGCCACGAAGAGCACCCGCTGCCAGACCGGCCGGCGCGCGTCCTCCCGAGCCGGCGGTCGGCGGGGCGCCACCCGGCCCGGCTCGACGCCGGACACCGCAGCGGTGGCGCCCCGCTCGACCGCCGCGGTCACGACTCGGCCCCCGCCGCCGGATCGTGCTCGGCCCGGGACCGCCGGAGGTTGGCCACCGGACCGTCGGTCACCTCGTACTCGCGCGGTTCGAGGTGGTGCTCCGGCACCCAGCCCGCCGCGAGCCGGGTCCGTCGCGCGTTGGCCACGCCGTTGTGGCCGTTGTTCCCCGTCACTGGTCTTCCCCTTCGTAGTACACGAACCTGTTGCTGAGCTTCACCTGCACCAGCGTGATCACCATAATGATCACGAAGAGCAGCCACGCCATCGCTGACGCGAAGCCCATGTGGAGGAACTGGAACGCCTCCTGGAACAAGTGGATGACGTAGAACGTTGCCGCGTCGCTGTTGAACGTGTTCTGGGTCTCCCGGTTGCCGAAGTACATGGTGTAGACCTCGGTGAACATCTGCAGCGACGCGATCGTGTTGACGATCAGCGTGAAGAAGAGCGCACCGGAGATCATCGGCAGCGTCACGTGCCGGAAGCGGGCCCAACCGCCGGCGCCGTCGATGCTCGCCGCCTCGTAGAGGTCGCGCGGCACGTTCTGCAGCGCCGCCAGGTAGATGATCACGGTGGAGCCGAGGCTCCAGAGGCTCATCAGCACGATGCCGGGCATCACCCACCCCGGGTCGGTGGTCCAGCTCGGCCCCTCGACACCGACCAGGGCCAGGCCCCGGTTGATCAGACCGTCCTGGGTGTTGAGCAGGAGCAGGAACAGGATGCCGACGGCCACCGCCGGGGTCATCACCGGAAGGTAGAAGACGGTCCGGAAGAAACCCTGGAACCGCCCCACCCGCTTGAGCAGCAGCGCCAGACCCAGGGAGATCACCATCACCAGGGGTACGTGCAGCGCCGTGTAGTAGACGGTGTTGCCGAGACTGCGGGCGACCTGCGGGTCGGTCATCAGCTCCCGGTAGTTGTCCAGCCCGGTGTACCGCGGCGGATTCAGCACGTCGTACTCGGTGAAGCTCAACCAGGCGCTGGCGATCATCGGGCCGGCCTGGAACACCAGGAACCCGACGATCCACGGCGCCAGGAAGAGGTACGCCCAGCGGGCCTCCCGCCGGGCCAGCGGCGTGCGGCGCCGTCGACCCGGGACGGGAGTGCTGACGGTGGTGGTCATCGCCGGCTACTTCGCAGCCTTGTCCAGTGCCGCGGTGGCCTCCTGCTGGGCGCGGGCCAGCGCCTCGGCGGGCTGCGCCTGACCGGCGAGCACCCGGTTCACCGCGTCGTACCACGCCTTGTCGAACTCGGCGCCGGCCGGCGAGGCCGGCATGGCGAACGCGACGTCCTGCACCGACCGGATCGTGGCGACAGCGTCGTCGAAGCGCTTGTTGCCGGTCGGCTGGTACAACTCGTCGAAGATCTTCTTGTCGGCCTCGGCGTTGCCGGTCCACACCCCGGTGAACGGCTGGCCGGCGGCCTTGCGGGCGTCCGCGCGGGCCTTCGCGGCGGCGACCCAGGTGTCGGTGGCGGTCATCTGCTTGGCGAAGGCGCACGCGGCGTCCGGGTTCTTCGCCCCCTTGGTGATCACCCAGGCCTGGCCGGAGGACAGGGTCACGGGGTTGCCCTCCCGGTCCACGAACGGCTTGACCACCAGCTCCGCCTTCGGGCTGTTCTTGGCGGCCTGGTTGAGGAACCACTCCTCCATCGGCCAGGCGACGATCTGGTTCTTCACCAGCGGGTTCTCCGCCCCGAAGAAGTCGAAGGTGTCCCGGAACGACTTGAACTTGCCGAACCCGCCCTGGTCCTCGATGAGCCGCACGCCGGTGGTCAGCGCCTCGACCACCTTCGGGTCGGTCAGGTTCGGCTTCGTCCCGTCGGCCGAGATCATGTCGGCGCCGTTGGCCCGGGCCCACATCGGCAGGAACTCCGGGATCTTCGGGTCGATGCCGATCCGGGACAGCCGACCGTCGGAGACCGCGGCCAGCTTCGCGTTGAGCGCCGGCAGCCCGGCCCAGTCGGCGAGGTTCACGTCGTCGGCGGTCAGCCCGGCCTGCCTGAGCAGCGCCTCGTTCAGGTAGAGCACCCGGACGCTGGAGAACTCGGGGATCCCGTAGACGGTGCCGTCCAGGGTGACCTGGTCCTTGGCCGCCGGCCGGTACCGACCCATGTCGATGTCCTGCTTGTCGACGCAGTCGGTCAGCGGCTGGATCGAGCCGCGCTTGGCGTACGTGCCGATGAGCTTGCGGTCCATGTACACCAGGTCCGGCGGGTTGCCGGACGCCACGGCGGAGAGGAACTGCTGCTCGTCGAAGGCGCCCTCGGTGATCTTCAGGTTGACGTCCGGGTGGTCGCGTTTGAAGGCGTCGACCCGGGTGGTGGCGATCTCGTCGGACAGGCCGAAGCCCATCGTGCTGAGCGCCCCCTTGGTGGCCGTGCCTCCGGTGTCATCACCGTCACCGCCGCCGACTCCCCCGCACCCGGCGACGGTCAGGGCGAGCACTCCGGCAAGCGCGGTCGCCCGCAGTTTCCGTGACATGGTTTTCCTCCCCGGACCGCACGGGCCACGATGCCCGCGTGACCTGCACTTCTCCGGCCCGTGGAAGTTTCAAACCTGGCGGAGATCGACTCCGGTCACCGGAAGTCCCGGGACGCCGGACTGACCGGCGGCGTGATCGGGTCCAGCCGGTCGGCGACGAGGTTGACCACCCCTTCGTTCCGCTCCAACCGGCCCCGGACCACCAGCCCGGTGCTGGTCCGGGCCACCCGCCGGTAGCGCTGCCACAGCCCCGGTGAGCAGGTCACATTGAGCATGCCGGTCTCGTCCTCGAGGTTGAGGAAGGTGACCCCGCCGGCGGTCGCCGGTCGCTGCCGGTGGGTCACGATGCCGCCGACCCGGATCCGCTGGCCGGCCTCGACCCGACCCAGCCGGGCGATCGGCAGCGCCCCCACCAGGTCCAGTTGGGGGCGGATGAACCCGGCCGGATGGGTCTCCGGCGACAGCCCGGTCGCCCACACGTCGGCGACCAGCCGGTCCACCGCCTCCATGCCGGGCAGGGTCGGCGGGGTCGCCCCGGTCACCGTGCCCGGCAGCCGGCCCGGCCGGTCCTGGGCCGCCGCGCCGGCAGCCCAGAGCGCCTGCCGCCGGGTCAGCCCGAAGCAGGCGAACGCGTCCGCGGTGGCCAGCGCCTCCAGCTGCGCGGCGGTGAGACCGACCCGCCGGGCCAGGTCCGGCATGTCACGGTACGGCCCGTGCGCGCTCCGCTCCGCCTCGATCCGCTCGGCCACGTCGTCGCCGAGGGTACGCACGCTGGACAGCCCGAGCCGGACCGCCGGACCGCCCAGCCCCCAGGCGTGCGGCGGCTCGCCCGGCGCGCTGCCCCACCGGGTGTCCGGGGTGGACTCCAGCACCGCCGACGCCCCGCTGGCGTTGATGTCCGGCCGGCGCACCTCCACCCCGTGCCGGCGGGCGTCGTCGACCAGGGTCTGCGGCGAGTAGAACCCCATCGGTTGGGCGTTGAGCAGCGCGGCCAGGAACGGCGCCGGGTGGTAGCGCTTGAGCCACGAACTGGCGTAGACCAGGTAGGCGAAGCTCATCGCGTGGCTCTCCGGGAAGCCGTAGCTGGCGAACGCGGTGAGCTTGCGGTAGACGTCGTCGGCCAGTTCGCCGGTAATGCCCCGCTCGGCCATTCCGGCGTAGAGCCGGTCGGCGATCTGCGCCATCCGCTCCACCGAACGTTTGGCCCCCATCGCCCGGCGCAGCTGGTCGGCCCCGGCCGCGTCGAAGCCGGCCAGGTCGATGGCGAGCTGCATCAGCTGCTCCTGGAACAACGGCACGCCGAGGGTCTTCTCCAGCGCGTTGCGCATCAGCGGGTGCGCGAAGGTCACCGGTTCCTGGCCGTTCTTGCGCCGGATGTACGGGTGCACCGAGCCGCCCTGGATCGGGCCGGGGCGGATCAGCGCCACCTCGACCACCAGGTCGTAGAACTCGCGGGGCTTGAGCCGGGGCAGGGTGGCCATCTGGGCGCGGCTCTCCACCTGGAACACCCCGACCGAGTCGGCCCGGCAGAGCATGTCGTAGACCTCCGGGTCGTCCAGCGTCATGTCGCCGAGGTCCAGGCTCATCCCGATCATGTCGTACCCGTAGTGCAGCGCGGAGAGCATGCCGAGGCCGAGCAGGTCGAACTTGACCAGGCCGACGGCGGCGCAGTCGTCCTTGTCCCACTGGAGCACGCTGCGGCCGGGCATCCGCCCCCACTCCACCGGGCAGACCTCGATCACCGGCCGGTCGCAGATCACCATCCCGCCGGAGTGGATGCCCAGGTGCCGGGGGAAGGTCTGCAGCTCGTTGGCGTACTCGACGACCTGCTCGGGGATGTCCGCCACGTCGACCGTGGTGACCGAACCCCACCGGTCGATCTGCTTGCTCCACGCGTCCTGCTGGCCCGGCGAGTAGCCGAACGCCTTGGCCACGTCCCGCACCGCCGACCGGGGCCGGTAGGAGATGACGTTGGCGACCTGGGCGGTGTGCTCCCGGCCGTAGCGGGCGTAGACGTGCTGGATCACCTCCTCCCGGCGGTCGGACTCGATGTCGACGTCGATGTCCGGCGGCCCGTCCCGCTCGGGGGCGAGGAACCGCTCGAAGAGCAGCCGGTGCCGGACCGCGTCGACGTTGGTGATCCGCAGGGCGTAGCAGACCGCCGAGTTCGCCGCCGAACCCCGCCCCTGGCAGTAGATGTCCTGCTCCCGGCAGAACGCCACGATGTCGTAGACCACCAGGAAGTAGCCGGGGAACCCCAGCTCCTCGATCATGTCCAGCTCGTGGTCGAGCTGCGCGTACGCCGCCGGGTGCGCCTCCCGCGGGCCGTAGCGCTCCCGGGCGCCCTGCGCGGTCAGGTGGCGCAGCCAGCTCATCTCGGTGTGCCCCGGCGGCACCGGGTACGCCGGCAGCTCCGGCGCGACCAGTTGCAGGTCGAAGGCCAGCTCGGCGCCGAACTCGGCGGCCCGGGCCACCGCACCCGGGTACGCGGCGAACCGGGCCGCCATCTCCGCACCGCTGCGCAGGTGGGCGGTGGCGGCGGCGGGCAGCCAGCCGTCGATCTCGTCCAGGCTGCGACGGGCCCGGACGGCGGCGACCGTGGTGGCCAGCCGGCGCCGCCCCGGGCTCGCGTAGTGCACGTTGTTGGTGGCCACCGTGGGCAGGCCGGCGGCGGCGGCCAGTTCGGCGAGCGCGTCGTTGCGGTCCGCGTCGATCGGGTGGCCGTGGTCGGTGAGCTCCACCGCCACCGTCTCCGCGCCGAAGAGCGCGGTCAGCCGGTCCAGCTCCCGGGCCGCCGCGTCGACGCCCTCGGTGAGCAGCGCTCCCGGCACGTGCCCCTTGCGGCAGCCGGTGAGCACCAGGACGTGGTCGCGCAGCTCGGCGGCGACCTCCTCCAGGTCCCCGTAGACCGGTCGGCCCTTCTCGCCGCCGCGCAGCTGGGCCCGGGAGATGGTGCTGGCCAGCCGGGCGTACCCCTCGTGGCCGTGCGCGAGCACCAGCAGGTGCGCGCCGAGCGGATCCGGTTCGCCGTTCTGCGGGCCGGGCAGCCCGAGGGAGAGCTCGGCACCGAAGATCGTCGGCAGCCGCAACGCGCGGGCCGCCTCGGCGAAGCGCACCACACCGTAGAAGCCGTCGTGGTCGGTGACGGCGAGCGCGGTGAGCCCCAGCCGGGCCGCCTCCTCGGCCAGCTCCTCCGGGTGGCTCGCCCCGTCGAGGAAGCTGAAGTTGGTGTGCGCGTGCAGCTCCGCGTACGGGACGGCGCTCTCGGGGCGGACCACCGCCGGCGCCTGGTACTGCTCGCGCCGGCGGCTCCAGGCGGGGCCGTCCCCGCCGTCGGCGTCCTCGGCGAGCGGGTCCACCACGTGCAGGTGCCGCTCCGCACGCGACCGGCCCGGACCGGACCAGCCATCGCCGGACCGACCGTCGCCGGGACGGCCGGAGAGCACCCGCTCCAGCTCCGTCCAGGGCATCTTCGGGTTGTGGAAGCTCATTCCGCCGCCCCCGCCGTACACCGACCGTCGCGAGCGCGCCGGGCCGACGTGATCGGGTCAGTCATAGATCGCCTCCACCAGCCACTGCCCGGCCTCGACGGCGAGCAGCAGGGCGGCGCCGTCGGCCAGGCTGACCTGGAACCGGGCCCGGCGGCGGGCCTCGGCCGGCGCCCACCAGCGCTCGTCGACCGGCCACGGCCCGGTCCAGCCGACGATCTCGGTCGGCGGGGCCGTGCCCACGGTGAGTCGGGCCGGCGCCGCGCTCACCGTCAGGCGTGCGCTGACCACGACCGGCTCGCCGGCGGCGTCGTGCACGGTGGCGGCCAGCGGGCTGGGCAGCACGACGGCCGGCGCGGGCGGCGGGAGCCGACCGGGCCAGGGCGGGACCGCCCCACCGCGACCGGCGTCGGCGGCCCCGGCCCGGGACGAGGCACCCCCACCGCCCCGCCGGCGACCGGCGGCCCGGCCGGCCGCGACCTCGCCGCCACCCGCCGCGGCACCACCGCCAGCCCGACCACCAGCCGCCTGACCGGCACGAACACCGGCACCGCCACCAGTGGCCCGGCCGGCCGTGGTGCCGGCCGTGGTGCCGGCCTCGGTGCCGGCCGTGTCCCGTTCGACCGGCAGCGGTGGCGGACCGGGACGGGCGGGCAGCCGCTCGTCGCCCCAGGGCACCAGGCGCACCTGGTCGGCCGGGGACCGGCCGCCGCCGAGCACCGCGGTGAGCACCGCCTCCGGGCCGAGGATGCCCTGCACCCGGCTCAACGCCCGGTGTGCCCGCTCCCGCTCCTCGCCGGTCTCCCCCCACAGGCCGGCCTGCAGACCGGCCTGGGCGATCACCCCGTCGGGGACCAGCCGCAGCCGGATGATGCCGGACGTCGGGCGGGCCGGGCCGCCCCCGCCGCGCCGGCTGCTGCCGGTGAGCCAGCCGTCGAGCTGCCAGCGGACCCGGTCGGCGATGGCCGCCGCGGTGAGCAGGCCGTCGTGCCGCCAGACCCGGTGCAGCTCCTGGCCGTGCGCGGTGACCGCCTCGATGCCGAGCCGGGTGCAGGCCAGGCCGTGGCCGGCGAGCCGGTCGTGCAGCTGTTCGGCCAGCGCCCGGGCCGCGAACGCCGCCGCGTCGACCCGGTCGATCGGCTCATCGTGCTCGGCGGTCACGGTCAGGTCGGCCGGGGGCTGGCGGACGGCGAGCGGACGGTGGTCCCGCCCGGCGGCCAGCCGGTGGGCCAGCGCGCCGTCGAACCCGAACCGGGCCAGCACGTCACCGGCGGGCAGCGCGGCGAAGTCGCCGAGCGTACGCACCCCGAGACGGCGCAGCAGGTCGGCCAGGGCCGGGCGGCCCAACGCCTCCACCGGCAGCCCGGCGAGGAACTCCGGGGTCTGCCCGGGCGGGACGATCCGACCGGTGCGGGCGGCCAGCCCGGCGGCGAACACCCCGGCGGCGATCCCGACCTGGCTCTCCACCACACAGGTCTGGGCGACATGTTCGATGATCCGTTCGGCGGCCGCCTCCTCACCGCCGAAGTAGCGGCTCGGCCCCCGGGCGGTGAGCGCGCACGCGCCAGGGCGTACCACCTCGACGCCGGCGACCAGCTCCTCCACGGCCGCGACCACCGGCTCGAACGCCCGGGCGTCCCGCCCCGGGTCGTAGTCGACCACGGTCAACTGGGGGCAGCGGCCCTGCGCCTCCCGTTTGCGCAGGCCACGCCGCACCCCCTCGGCCCGGGCCCGCTCGGAGCAGGCCACCACCCGGTTGGCGTGCAGGACGGCGACCGGGCCGGTGGCGGGCACCCCGTCGACGATCTCGGCGGCGAGCACGGGCCAGTCGGGGCACCAGAGCAGCAGGGTGCGTACGGGTGCGTCGCTCATGCCGTGCCGACCACCGTGAGCGCGCCACGGCGCGACGCGCCGGCGACGGCGCGGTCGGCCGAGGCGACCGGGTGCGGTCGGGCGGTGGACGGACGCCCGGCGGTGGGCGCCACGGCGCGGGGGATGACCCGGGTCAGCTCGTCGCCGGGCAGCCAGACCTTGATCTCCTTGGGCCGGGCGGCCGCCCCCCGTCCGCGCGCCGAGACGGTGACCTCCCGGCGCCGCAGCCGGCCCCGACCCGACCCGAGCCCCTCCCAGACCCCACGGACCACCTGCAACGTCACGTCCGCGCCGTCCCACCGGCCGTACGGGACGAGCACGCTGCCCCGCTGCCGGGCCCGGGCGGCGAGCCGGTTGGCGACCGAGGCCGAGACCGCGGCCGGCACGGCGGTCACCACGACGTCCACCCCGTCGATCAGCGCGGCGACGACGGTGGCCCAGTCGGGGCCGGGGTTGGGCACCAGGGCGAGCCGGTCCAGCGCGATCCCGATCTCGGCGGCCGCGCCCGCGCCGAACGTCGGCACCCCCACCACGGCGCACCACGAGCCGGCCCGGGACGCCTCGGCGAGCAACGCCAGCACCAGCGAGGTGCCACCGCTGCGCCGCGGCTGCCCGGTGGCGACCGCGATCGTGCTGCCGCGCCGCAGGCCCCGGTTGGGCAGCAGCCCGGTCAGCTCGGGAGCCACCGGCAGCATCCGGTGGCCACCCGCCGGATCCGGCGCGCTCGCCGGACGGACCAGACCCGCCAGCGCGGCGGAACCGACCACCATCCGGCCCGCCATCGGACCAACCCCCCGTCGTGTTGCTGTTGGATCAGGTGTCGCCGCCGGCCGGCGCGGGTGCCGGCGGGCACGGTCATCAGGACGGCCGTGGGTGGACTGCCACGGCCCACGTCACCCGCATGACCGCCGCCGCCGTTCCGGCTCCGGCCGGTCGGACGTGGCGTCAGGCGGCGAGACCGTCCAGCGCCGGTTGGTGGACCACACCGAGCGCGGTCTCCACCACCGAGACGAACTGCTCGGCCGCGCGGAGCAGGTCGTCGGCCTCCCGGGCGCTGACCACCCGGGGAATGCCGGCTTCGGCGGCGGCCCGTTTGCCGGCGCCGGCGGCGAAGAAGCGCGCCCACTCGTCGAGCTCGGGGGCGACGGTGGAGAGCAGGACCCAGACGCTGGTGACCCGGTTGCGGCGGGCGGGCGCGGGGCGGGCCCGCGCGGCGAGCAGGGCCGCGGCCGCGCGCAGGGCGGCCAGGTGGGCGGCCGCGTAGCGGAGACCGTCGGGACGGGTCTGGCCGGCCTCGGTCAGCCCCTGCCGGGCCACCGCGAGCAACTGTGCGGGGGTGCGGTGCGGCAGCACGTGCGCGGGCACCGTCGGTGGCTGAGCCGGATTGGTCGGCATGGGACTGTCTCCTCCACTGGCCGAGGCGACCGACCGGCGGCGTGGAGCCGCCGACGGAAGCCGGGTCGGGTGGTGCGGAGGAAGACGCACCGTGTGGTGGCCGGCCGGGTGTGGACGCTTCCCCACACCACACCCGGCCGGCGTACCGGCGGGTTCGTCGTCCGCCGCCCGGGGGTCGTGGGCGGCGGACGACGCTCCTGCCTGACGGGACCGGGCTCGCGACTGCCCGGAACCCAGGTGCGGCCCGCGGTGCCGCACCGCCCGGAGCCGCGCCGCGAAACGCCGCCCTCTGGGCCTGGTTGGAACGAACGTTCGAGGCAATCGAACACTCGTTCTAACTGCTGCTGACAGTACACCTCCCCTACGACGAAAATGCAACGTGTGACGCGCCGCTCCCGCCGGGACCACGGGAGAGCGGCCGGGACACGGCGTGGCCGGGGCGGACCGAGCGGGGCGGACCGGGAAGAATGACGGGATGCAGCCACACCCGAACGTACGAGCGGTCCAGGACGCGCTGGCCGGCGCGGACGCGCGGGACGGGTCCGGCGCGCCCAGCGCCGTCCGCCTGCTGCCCGACGCCGTCCACACCGCCGCGGCGGCGGCCGAGGCGCTCGGCGTGCGAGTCGGCCAGATCGCCAACTCGCTCATCTTCGAGGCCGACGGCGCCCCGCTGCTCGTGCTCACCTCCGGCGCGCACCGGGTGGACGTCGCCGAGCTGGCCGCGTCCATCGGGGTCACCACGCTGCGCCGGGCCACCCCCGAGTTCGTCCGGGAGCACACCGGGCAGCCGATCGGCGGCGTCGCCCCGCTCGGGCACCCGCGACCGCTGCGCACCCTGGTGGACCTCGCGCTGGCCGAGCACCACGAGGTCTGGGCCGCCGGCGGGGTGCCCCGCGCGGTCTTCCCGACCACCTACAACGAGCTGCTCCGGATCACCGCCGGCACCCCGGCCGAGGTGGCGTGACCGTCCCCGAGCTGGTCACCCTGCACGTGTGGCGGACCGGGCCGGCCGCGCTGCCCCGGGCGCTGACCCGGATGGCGCTCGACCCGCGCCGGCTGCGGGCCACCCCGGGCGTCCGGTTCGGCAAGCTGCTCGGCACCGGGACCGGCACCGGCTTCGGGCCGGGCGACGCCGACCCGACCCGGTGGGCGGCGCTGACCGTCTGGGACTCCCCCGCCGCGGCGGACGGCTTCGACAGCTCGCCGGTGGGCCGGGCCTGGGCGCGGATCGCCCGGTCCGCCGTCCGGGTCGACCTGCGCCCGCTGACCAGTCGGGGTGCGTGGTCCGGTCGCCGCCCGTTCGGCGAGCCGTCCGGCGGACCGGTCACCGGCCCGGTGCTCGCGTTGACCCGGGCCCGGCTGCGGGCCCGTCGTGCGGCCACCTTCTGGCGGGCGGTCCCGCCGGTGGCCGCCGCCCTGCGCGACGCGCCCGGTCTGCTCGCCCGGTTCGGCGTCGGTGAGGCGCCGCTGGGCTGGCAGGGCACGGTCAGCGTGTGGCGGGACCCGGCGGACCTCGTGGCGTTCGCGTACCGTCACCCGGAGCACCGCGCGGCGATCACCCGCACCCCCACCGAGGGCTGGTACGCCGAGGAGCTCTTCGCGCGGTTCCAGGTGCGCGACGTGGTCGGTGACCGCACGGTGCTGGGCTGGCACGACAACCACGACAACGTGGACGACAGAGGTGGATGGGCATGAGGTTGGTGCGGTGGACCCCGGACGATCTCGTCCGACGGCTGGACGACGTGGTGGCCGTCTACGGCGAGGCGATGGGTTACCGGACGGACCTGCTGGAGGCCCGGCGCGGCTACATGGCCACCCACGTCCGCCGGCCCGGGTTCCGCGCGGTCGCCAGCCTGACCAGTGAGGGCCACCTCGCCGGGTTCGGTTACGGCTACCTCGGCGCGGCCGGGCAGTGGTGGCACGACCAGGTGCTGCGGGCGCTGGACCCGGCGGCCCGGCAGCGCTGGCTGGCCCACTGCTTCGAGGTGGTCGAGCTGCACGTCCGGCCGGCCGCGCAGGGCCACGGCCTGGGCGCCGGCCAGCTGCGCGCGCTGCTCACCCTGGCCGAGGGGACCACCACCCTGCTCTCCACGCCGGAGGCCGACGAGCAGACGTCCCGGGCCTGGCGGCTCTACCGGCGCTTCGGCTTCACCGACGTGCTGCGCGACTTCCACTTCCCCGGGGACGAGCGGGCGTTCGGGGTCCTCGGCCGGGACCTGCCGCTCGACCACCCCGCCGCATGACCCGACGGCTGCCCTGGGCGCTGCTGGCCGTCCTGGTGGCGGCCCAGATCTGCTACCCGCTGACCGGGGGGACGACCCGGGCCCGGCTGACCGTGGCCACCGTCGTCCTCGGCTACCTGCTCTCGGTCTGCCACGCCCTGCTCAGCCGAGGCCCACGGGTCGCGGCGGCGTTGGTCGCGGTGGCCACCGGCGGCGGGTTCGCCGTGGAGGCGGTCGGGGTGGCCACCGGGGTGCCGTTCGGCAGCTACGACTACTCCGGCGAGCTGGGCCCGAAGCTGGCCGGCGTACCGCTGATCATCCCGCTGGCCTGGACCTGGATGGCCTGGCCGGCCTGGCTGGCGGCGGTACGGCTGACCACGCCGGCCACCACGTCGGCCGCCGGCCGGCCCGCCCCGGCCGGCGGCCGGCTCCGGGTCGGGCGGATCACGCTGGCCGCGGTGGGGCTGGCCGGCTGGGACCTCTTCCTCGACCCGCAGATGGTGGCCGAGGGCTACTGGCGGTGGCTCGACGCCACCCCCGCCCTGCCCGGGCTGCCCGGCGTCCCGGTCAGCAACTACCTGGGCTGGCTGCTCTTCGCGCTGCTGCTGGCGAGCGCGCTGCGACCCCTCGCCGGGCCGGCCGTCGCGGTCACCGACGGGCGGGACACGTCGATGGTCGCGCTCTACCTCTGGACGTACGCCTCCAGCGTGCTGGCCCACGCGGTCTTCCTCGACCTGCCCGCCTCGGCGCTCTGGGGCGCGGTCGGCATGGGCGCGACGGCCGTACCGCTGGCGGTGGCGCTGCTGCGCGCCCGCCGGCACCGCGACGAGCAGCGGCCACCACGGACGGCCCGACGCCCCGGCGTCGACGCGCCCGCATGACCGCGCTGCTCGCGCTGCTGCTCGGCGTCGCCGTGCTGACCGGGCACACCCTGCTCAACGCCACCCGCTGGCTGCGCCGGCCGCACCGGCCGCCGGCCGAGGTGACCGAGCCGGTCGCGGTGCTGCTGCCGCTGCGCGACGAGGCGGAACGGGTGGCCCCCTGCCTGCGCGCGCTGCTCGACCAGCGGGGCGTGCCCGGCCTGCGGATCGTGGTGCTCGACGACGGCTCCACCGACGGCACCGCGGACGTCGTACGCGCCGTCGTCGGCGACGACCCGCGGGTCACGCTGCTCACCGGGGCCACCCCACCGGCGGGCTGGCTGGGCAAGCCGTACGCCTGCTGGCAGCTCGCCACCCGGACGGACCCGGCGGCGACCGCGCTGGTCTTCGTCGACGCCGACGTGGTGCTCGAACCGGACGCCGTCGCGGCGGCGGTGACCGAACTGCGCGCGGCGGGCGTGACGCTGCTGTCGCCGTACCCCCGGATCGTGACGGCGACGGCGGCCGACCGGCTGGTCCAGCCGCTGCTGCAGTGGCTGTGGCTGACCTTCCTGCCGCTGGCGGCGCTGGAGCGTTCGCGCCGCCCGTCGCTGGCCGCGGCCGGTGGGCAGTTCCTGGCGCTGGACCGGGCCGGCTACCTGCGGGCGGGTGGGCACGCGGCGGTCGCCGACCGGGTGCTGGAGGACATCGAGCTGGCCCGGGCGGTCAAGCGCGCGGGCGGGCGGATCGCTCTGGCCGACGGTTCCCGGCTGGCCGCCTGCCGCATGTACGAGAACTGGCCGCAGCTGCGCGACGGCTACACGAAGTCGCTCTGGGCCACGTTCGGGCATCCGAGCGCGGCGGCGGCCGTGGTGGGCCTGCTGCTCCTGCTCTACACCGCGCCGCCGCTGCTGGCGGTGGGCGCGCTCGCGGCCGGGGCGCCGGGGGCGGCGCTGGTGGCCGCGGGCACCTACCTGCTCGGGGTGGCGGGGCGGGTGGTCACCGCCCGCGCCACCGGCGGCCGGTGGTGGCCCGACGCGCTGACACACCCCGTGTCGGTCGTGGTCCTCGGTTGGCTGACCCTACGGTCGTACCATCTGCGCAAGCGGCGGCGCCTGTCCTGGCGGGGCCGCCCGGTCAGCTAGGAGGCGCGGGATGGCACGGATCGTGGTCGTCGGCGCCGGAGTGGGCGGCCTGGCCACCGCCGCCCGACTGGCCGCCACCGGGCACGAGGTGACCGTCTTCGAACGGGCCGAGACGGTCGGCGGCAAGCTGGGCCGGCACCTGCGGGACACCCCGGCCGGCACCTTCCACTTCGACACCGGGCCGAGCCTGCTCACCCTCCCCGACGTCTTCACCGACCTGTTCGAGGCGACCGGGGCGAAGCTCGACGAATACCTGGACCTGACCCCGCTCGACCCGATCGTCCGGCACGTCTTCACCGACGGGTCGACCCTGGACTCCTGCGCCGACCCGACCGAGTTCACCGCGCGCGTCGCCGCCACCCTCGGCGACCGGGCTGCCGCCGACTGGCAGCGGCTGTGGCGCCGCGCCGCCCGGGTGTGGGCCGCCTCGTCCCGGGACGTGCTGCGCCGCCCCGTCGACTCGCCCCGGGACCTCGCCGCGCTGGCCTGGCGGCTGGGCGACCTGGCCGCCATCGGCCCCGGCCGCTCGCTGCGCGGCCTGGGTCGCCACCACCTCGGCGACCCGCGGCTGCGGATGCTCCTCGACCGGTACGCCACCTACACCGGCGCCGACCCGCGCCGCGCGCCGGCCGCGCTGGTCGCCGTCCCCTACGCCGAGCTGGCGTTCGGCGGCTGGTACCTGCGGGGCGGGCTGGGCACCCTCGCCGACGCGCTGCTGTCGCGCTGCCTGGACCTCGGCGTGGTCGTGCAGACCGGCGCCACGGTCACCCGCGTCGACGCGGCGGGCGGGCGGGTCCACGGCGTACGCCTCGCCGGCGTCACCGCGCCCGTCCCGGCCGACGTGGTGGTGGCCAACTGCGACGCGCTCACCCTCTACCGTGACCTGCTGCCCAGCCCGCGCCGGCTGGCCGCGCTCACCGACCGCAGCCTGGCCGGCTTCGTGCTGCTGCTCGGGGTGACCGGCTCCTCCGGGCTGGCCCACCACAACGTCTTCTTCCCGACCGACTACGACGCCGAGTTCGACGCGGTCTTCGGCGACCCCGGCCGGGGCGTACGGGCCCGCCCGGCTCCGGACCCGACGGTCTTCGTCACCGTCGCCGACGACCCGCTGGTCCGTCCCGCCGGGCACGAGGCGTGGTTCGTGCTGGTCAACGCCGCCCGCCAGGGCACCGCCACCGGTGCGGTCGACTGGCGGCGGCCCGGCCTCGCGGAGGCGTACGCCGACCGGATCCTCGACGTGCTCGCCGCGCGGGGCGTCGACGTCCGCGACCGGCTGCTGTTCCGGGAGATCCGCACCCCGGCCGACCTGGACGACGCGACCGGCGCCCCGGGCGGGACGATCTACGGCACCGCGGGCGGTCTGCTCCGGCCGGCCAACCGGGGCCCGGTGCACGGGTTGTGGCTGGTCGGCGGCTCCGGCCACCCGGGCGGCGGCCTGCCCATGGTCACCCTCTCCGCCCAGATCGTCGCCACCGCGATAGGCCCCGCCTGACCCGGGGACGGGGGCACGGGTCAGCCGGCTTGGAGGAGGGCTCGGCGGACGGCGGACAGGAGCTGCCCCAGGCCGAAGCCGGCGAGCAGCACCCACACCGCGGTCGCCATGGTGATGGTGCCCGCGGCGAGGTCGGGCTGGATCAGCCCGGCCAGCCCGGCCACCAGCAACCCGCCCAGCGCGACCGAGACCCGGGTCGGCCGCTCCCCCACGGTCACCGCGCCGATCTGCCGCATCCCCGCCGAGACCGCCCGGGCCCGGACGTACTCGTGCAGCCAGGAGAGCGCCCCGGCCGCCACCACCAGGGCGCCCGGCGCCCCCACCAGCCAGAACGCGACCAGCCAGGCGACCTCACCGAGCCGGTCGGCGACCGAGTCGTAGACGTAGCCGAGTCGGGTGGTGCGGCCGGTGGCCACCGCCACCGCGCCGTCGACGCTGTCCGCCACGCCCGCCAGCAGCACGAACAGCGCCCCGAGGAAGGGGCCGTCGCCCGGCCGCACGGCGAACACCGGCACGCACACGCACAGCAGTACGCCGATCACCGTCACGGGGGTCGGGCCGACCCGCAGCCGGCCCAGCACGTACCCCACGTGGTAGGCGAACCGCAGCCAGCCGCGTACCGCCGGAGCGGCCGACCGGGGGTCGAAGCCTCCGTGCAGCCGTGCCCAGGCCGTGGCGTACTCGTCCCACTTCAGGAGTGTGCCCACCACCGATCAACCGTCGCGGCGGCGATCAGGTGTCGCGTCGGTCGTGCTCACGCCCGCACGTCCACGCTGAGGTTCTGCCAGACCTCGCGGGTCGCGGTGGAGCGGTTAAGCGTGATGAAGTGGATCCCCGGCACACCCTCGTCGAGCAGCCGTCGGCACATCTCGCTGGCCTGTTCGATGCCGAGCCGGCGGACGGCGTCGGGGTCGTCGGCGACCTTCGCGAACCGTTCGGCCAGCGCCGGCGGGAAGGGCGCCCCGGAGAGCTGCACCGACCGCTCGATGGTGCCCATCTGGGTCACCGGCATCACCCCGGCGAGGATCGGGGTGTCGCAGCCGGCCGCCGCCACCCGGTCGCGCAGCCGCAGGTAGTCGTCGGCGTCGAAGAACATCTGGGTGATCGCGAACTCGGCCCCGGCTCGGCACTTGCGGACGAAGTGCGCGGTGTCGCTGGCCACGTCGGGCGAGCGCGGGTGCTTGTAGGGGAAGGCGGCGACGCCCACGCTGAAGTCACCCGCGTCGCGGACCAACCGGACCAGGTCCTCGGCGTAGCGCACGCCCTCCGGGTGGGCGATCCACTCGCCACCCGGGTTGCCCGGCGGGTCCCCACGCACGGCCAGCACGTTGCGGACCCCCACCCCGGCCAACCGGCCGATCACGTGCCGCAACTCGGCCACGGAGTGGTCGACCGCGGTGAGGTGGGCCATCGGCAGCAGGGTGGTCTCGGTGGCGATCCGCTCGGTGACCGCGACGGTGGTGTCCCGGGTCGAGCCGCCGGCGCCGTAGGTGATCGAGACGAAGGACGGCCGCAGCGACTCCAGCTCGCGGATCGCCTGCCAGAGCAGGCGCTCGCCCTGAGGGGTCTTCGGGGGGAAGAACTCGAACGAGAAGGTCGGCTGCCGCTCACGGATCAGCTCCCCGATGGCCGGCTGCGGATTGGGGAGGACCGAGGGGAGACCGAGCGCCACGCACCGACTCTAGCGGGCGACACCCGCCGCCCCCACGACCTTTCCACATGGCGGTGGGTCGGGGGAAAGCGTCGTACCCCCGGGATAGACAGGTTTCGCGCGGGTGAGGCCGGCCGCGACCGGTCCTCGCCGGGGGCCCGCGCGGGGGTCGCCACCAGCGGTGGCACGGCCGTCCGACGGACGGGCCGGCGCCACCGTGCCGACCCGTCGGGAGGGACCGATGACGCCGACCCCACCACCCGGCCCGCCGCAGCTGCTCGGGCCGCTGCTCACCCAGCTCCGGCTGGCCCGTGGCTGGAGCCAGCAGCGCATCGCCGCCGAGCTCTGCGCCGCCGCCGGCGTGCCGACCCTCAGCCGGCACGAGATCTCCCGGTGGGAGCGCCAGGTGCGCGTCCCCGGTGACTTCTGGCTGCGCTGGCTGGCGGTCGTCCTCGCCACGCCGGTCGAGCTGCTGACCGGTGCCGCGGCGCGGAGCCGGTCCCCCGCGCCGCCCTCGCTGCGGCCCACGGGAGGCGGGCGGTCCCGGGCGGCGCTGCTCGCGCTGGCGCAGCGCTGGCTGGCCGATCCGCGCGCGCCGCTGCTGGTCGCCCCGCCCGCGCGGGTCGCCACGCCGGGCGCCGCGCCCGCGCCGCCGCCGGCCCTCGACACGACACCATCCGGCGGCACGCCCCGCGGCGGGCGTTTCCCGACCGACGACGAGCCCGCTGCCGGCGTCCGTGCCGACCCGCCCCGCCCACTCGCTTCGGTGGACGCGGCCGACCTGGCCGGGCTGCGCCGGCTCGACGACCTGGCGGGCGGCGCCGATCTCGCCCCGCTCGGCGCGGACCGGCTCCGCCGGCTGGCCCGGGCCCTGCCCCGGTCCGGGCCGACCGACCGTCGCCGGTTGCTGCCCCTGCTCGCCGAGTCGGCCCAGCTCTCCGGCTGGCTGGCCGCGGACGCGGGTGACCTGCCCGGCGGCCTGGACGCCTACCGGCTCGGGCTGCGCGCGGCGGCGGCCACCGGCGACCCGGCCCTGGCCGGGCACGTGCTCGGCTCGGCGAGTCACCTGCTCGCCGGTGCCGGTGACCCGCGGGGCGCACTCCTGCTGGCCCGCACCGCCTATGCGGGCAGCCGGCGGTGGGCGAGCCCCGGCCTGCGGGCGCTGCTGCTGCACCGGGTGGCGCTGGCCGCCGCGCTCGGTGGCCGACCGGACGCCGCCGGGCAGGCCCTGAGCGCCGCCGAGCGGGCCGTCGGGGACCCCGACCCGGATCGGGAGCCGTCCTGGCTCTACTGGCTCGACGGGGCCGAGCTGGCGGCGATGACCGGGCGGGCCCTGGTCGCCCTGGGACGACCCCGGCGGGCCGAAGGGCTGCTCGACGCGGCCCGGGGGCCGGGGCGTCCGCGCCGGGCCGCGATCTACGGTGGCTGGCTGGCCCGGGCCTATCTCCAACTCGGCGAGGTGGAGCACGCCTGCGACGTCGCCGACGGGGCGCTGCTCGACGCGGTACGCGCCGGATCACCCCGGGCGGTGGCCCACCTGGCCGAGGTCCGCCGCCGACTCGCCACGCATCGACGCACACCGGCGGTCCGCCGGCACACGGCGCTGGTCACGGCCGCGCGCCCCTATCTGCCCCGGCCGTCGGCGGCGCCGGTCGCCGGGCGAGGCCCACCGGGTCGGAGCCCGCAGCCGATACCGGCGGGTACCCGAGGCCCGACCCGACCGGCTAGCGTGCACGCGTGACCGACGCTGCTCCCGTCTCTCCCGTCGACCGAGCCGGCCTGCGCCAGCGGATCGACAAGGCCCTGACCGAGTTCCTGGCCAACCAGCGGACCTGGATGGCCGGCGTGGACGACGCGCTGACCCCGGTGGCGGAGGCGATCGAGGCGTTCGTGCTGGGCGGCGGCAAGCGGCTGCGACCGGCCTTCGCCTACTGGGGTTACCGGGGTGCCGGCGGGGTCGACAGCGACCAGGTGCTGGCCGCCCTGGCCGCCCTGGAGTTCGTGCAGGCCAGTGCCCTGATCCACGACGACCTGATGGACCGCTCCGACACCCGGCGCGGCGAGCCGGCAGTGCACCGGCGGTTCGCCGCCCGGCACCGCGGGTCCGGCTGGGGTGGCGACCCGGACAACTTCGGTGACGCTGCCGCGATCCTGCTCGGTGATCTTTGTCTCGTCTGGTCCGACGAGCTGCTGCACTCCGCCGGGCTGGACCCGCGTGTCGTGGCCCGGGCCCGCCCCGTCTTCGACGAGATGCGCACCGAGGTCACCGTCGGCCAGTACCTCGACGTGCTCACCCAGGTGACCCGGGACACGTCGGTCGAGCGGGCCGGCAAGGTCGCCCGCTACAAGTCCGCGAAGTACACGGTCGAGCGGCCGATGTTGCTCGGCGCGGCGCTGGCCGACTCGTCGGCGGACATCCGGGCCGCGTACTCGGCGTACGGACTGCCGTTGGGCGAGGCGTTCCAGCTCCGCGACGACGTGCTGGGGGTGTTCGGCGACCCGGCGCAGACCGGCAAGCCGGCCGGCGACGACCTGCGCGAGGGCAAGCGGACCTTCCTGGTCGCGGCGGCCCTGGAGACCGCCGACGACGCCGGCCGGGAGCTGCTGCTGGCCGGGCTCGGTGACCCCGGCCTCGACGAGCAGGGCGTCACGCGGCTGCGCGAGGTGATCACGATGAGCGGCGCGCTGGCCCGCACCGAACAGCGGATCACCACGCTCACCGACGACGCGCTGGCGGCGCTGGCCACCGTGGATCTCGACACCGAGGCGAGGCAGGCCCTGGTCGACCTGGCCATAGCCGCCACCCGCCGAACCGACTGACACCCACCCCCCTGCCCCCACCCCACCCCGCCCTCGGGCGTGATCATGAAGTTGTTGTCACCGGCACCGGCGTCTCGAGGCAACGCCTTCATGATCACCGGGTCGAGGGGGCGGGGCAGGGTGGGGTGGGTCAGAAGCCGAGGGCTTGGGCGCGGCGCTTGACCTCTCGGGCCTGGTCGCCGCCCAGGGCAACCGCGGGCGTGCCGGGCAGGGTGTCGTCCGGCTCGTAGAGCCAGCGCAGCGCCGCCTCGTCGTCATAGCCGGCGTCGGCGAGCAGGTTGAGCACGCCGGGCAGGTGCTTGAGCACGGTGCGGTTGGCCACCAGATCGGCCGGCACCCGGCGGACGCCGTCGCGGCGGACCGCGAGCAGCTCCCGGTCGCGGATCATCTGGTGCACCTTGCTGATGGACACGTCGAGGCGCTCGGCGACGTCCGGAAGGGTCAGCCAGCCGGCCGCGTCGGCGGGTCCGGCGAGGTCGGGGCCGGTGGCGGCCCGGTCGGCGGGTACGGATTCGGTCACCCGATCACCCTGCCACGCCGCCACCGGCGGGGCTCCACGGCACCCCGGTGCGGAGCCGGGTGATCCGGGCAGGGAGCGACCGTGCCGGCCGACCGGCGCGGCCGGGCAGCACCTCACGCGGCCGACACGTACGGTCACCTTCCGCTCACGTCGTCGCGGCGTCGGGGCTCCAGTCGAGACCGGCGGCCGACCGGCCTCCGGGGGCGTACGCGCAGCTCGGAAGGGGTCGCGGCCGGGTGCGGAGCGCGGCGGGACGGGCCGGGTCGGCGCCCGGCTGTAGCATCCTGTTCAACCTTCACCCTCCCGACACATAGACTGCCTGCCGATGGACACACAGGTCGCCGACACGTTGCTGGGCTCGCTGATCGACGGGCGCTACCGCATTCGCGGTCGCGTGGCCCGTGGCGGCATGGCGACCGTGTACACCGCGACGGACGAGCGCCTCGAGCGCACCGTCGCAGTCAAGATCATTCACCCGACCCAGGCCCCCGACGCCCGGGCCCGGGTCGCCGGGTTCGTGGAGCGGTTCACCGACGAGGCGAAGACGATCGCCCGGCTGACCCACCCCAACGTAGTGGCGGTCTACGACCAGGGCACCCACGGCGGCCTGCCCTACCTGGTCATGGAGTACGTCCGGGGCCGCACTTTGCGCGAGGTGCTCGCCGAACGGCGCCGACTCAACCCGGACGAGGCGCTGGCGATCTTCGAGCAGATGCTCGCCGCGATCGCCGCCGCCCACCGGTCGGGCGTGGTCCACCGCGACGTCAAGCCGGAGAACGTGCTGGTCGCCGAGGCGCCCACCGGCGGCATGGCCAACCTGGTCGACAGCGTGGTGAAGGTCGCCGACTTCGGGCTGGCCCGCGCGGTGGAGGCGAGCGCCGAGGAGAACGGCAACCAGCTGATGGCCACCGTGGCGTACGTGGCGCCGGAGCTGGTCACCGAGGGTCGGGCCGATCCCCGCACCGACGTCTACTCGGCCGGCATCGTGCTGTTCGAGATGCTCACCGGCCGGGTGCCCTACGACGGTGACCGCCCCGTCGACATCGCCTGGCAGCACGTGGACCGGGACGTGCCGTCCCCGTCGACCCTGGTGCCCAGCCTGCCGCCGACGCTCGACGACCTCGTCGCCCGGGCGACCCGGCGCGACCCGAACGCCCGTCCGTCCGACGCCGGCACCCTGCTCAGCCAGGTGCAGGCGGTCCGGGACGACCTGGGCAACCAGAACAGCCGTACCGCCCTGCTGCGCCCGGTCGCCGACGAGCCGGCGGTGGCACAGCCGACCATGGTGGTCGCGGCCGTCCGCCCGGCGGAGCGACCGGCGTGGGCCCGGCTGCCCGAGGGCGGCGCCCCGCGGTCCGGCCGGCGGCGGGCCGCGGAGCCCGACGGCGGCGACATCTGGTCGCGCCTGGCGCAGCTGCGCGCCCAGGTGATGGCTGACCGCCGGGGCCGGCTGGCCGTGGCCGCGGTCGTGGTCGTGCTCGGCCTGGTCGCCGCGGTGGGCGGTTGGTGGTTCGGGGCGGGCCGCTACACCGACGCCCCGCAGCTGGTCAGCCTGAGCAAGACCGACGCGGAGGCGCACGCCGAGCGGGCGGGCCTCACCCTGAAGTACGCGGAGCCCCGCTACGACGAGAAGGCCCCGAAGGACAGCGTCCTGCTCCAGGATCCGGCCTCGGCCACGCGGATCGTCAAGGGCAGCACGATCACGCTGACCCTCTCCCTCGGCCCGGAGCGGTTCCCGGTGCCGGACGTGATCGGCAAGGAGTTCGAGCTGGCCGAGTCCGACCTGGTCAACCTGAAGCTGGTGGTGGCCAAGGGCGCGGCCCGCTACGACGACAACCTGCCGGCGGGCATGGTGGTGGACACCAACCCGAAGGTGGGTGCCGAGGTGAAGCCGGGCGCCAAGGTGACGGTGATCCTGAGCAAGGGCCGGGCGCCGGTGAGCGTGCCCAACCTGGTGGGCAAGAGCCTCGCCGAGGCCCGCGACGCGCTCGGCAAGCTGGGCCTGAAGCCGGTGGAGACCTACAAGGACTCGGACAAGCCGAGGGACGAGGTCCTCGGGCAGAGCCCGGCCGACGGCACGGGCGTGGAGAAGGGCGCCCAGGTCAAGCTGGACGTCAGCAAGGGCCCGCCGCTGGTCGTCGTCCCCCGGGTGGTCGACCTGCCGTGCCAGCAGGCCAAGCAGCTGCTGGAGAGCCAGGGCTTCCCGGTGGCGATCCAGCTCAACCCGAACGCGATCGTCCGGTTCCAGAACCCGGGCGAGAACGCCCAGGTGCCGCCGGGCACCGCTGTGACGATCGGATGCCTCTGAGATGGCGGTGACCTCGGCCCGGCCGGTCGGCGCGCACACCCCGACCTCGGGCGGCCTGGCGAAGGCGGCCCTGCCGTACCTCGACGCCACCGGCGCCGAGGTGGTGCAGGTCTACGTCTCCAACTCGCGCGGCTGGGCGCTGCCGCCGGGCGACCCGGCGCAGGACGCGCTGTTCCGTGCGGGCTGCGCCGAGCGCGGGGTGCCGGTCTTCATCCACGCGTCGCTGCTGGTCAACCTCGGCTCGCCCACGCCGGCCACGGTCGAGCGGTCCGCGCTGACCCTCGCCCACGCGCTGCGTCGGGGCGCCGCGATCGGCGCGCGGGGGGTGGTGTTCCACGCGGGCAGCGCGGTCGACGCCGGGCACGCGGAGGCGGCGATGCGGCAGGTCCGTGAGGCGCTGCTGCCGCTGCTGGACTCGACCGCGTCGACCGGCGGGCCGATGCTGCTGGTCGAGCCGAGCGCCGGTGGCGGTCGGTCGCTGGCCTCCCGGGTCGAGCAGTTGGGGCCGTACCTCGACGCGGTCGACGGGCACCCGGGCCTCGGGGTGTGCTTCGACACCTGCCACGCCTGGGCGGCCGGGCACGACCTGGCGGCCGAGGGCGGCATGACCGCCACGCTGGACACGCTGGTCGCCACGGTGGGCGCGGGCAGGCTGCGGCTGGTGCACGCGAACGACTCGAAGGACCTGTGCGGTTCCACCCGGGACCGGCACGAGAACATCGGCAAGGGGACCATCGGCGAGCCGGCGTTCGCGGAGCTGATGACGCACCCGGCCACCGCCGGGGTGCCGATCGTGGTGGAGACCCCCAGCGAGAAGCAGGTCGGCCACGCCGCCGACATAGCCACCCTGAAGCGCCTGACCCCCTGACCGGGCCACCCAGCGGCGGACCGCCGGGGATGGCGGGTCGGTCAGGCGCGGAAGATTCGGGTCAGCACCTCGATCGCCCGGTCGATGCCGGCGTCGTCGACGTCCATGTGGGTGACCAGTCGGGCGGTCCGCGGGCCGAGCACCGACACCAGCACCCCCTCGGCCCGCGCGGCGGCGGCCAGCGCGTGCGCGTCGAGGGCGGACTTCGTCAGATCCAGCGGCACCAGGTTGGTGCGCACCGCGGTGGCCAGCACACCGAACGGGGCGATCGCCTCGGCCAGTCGGGCGGCCTTCGCGTGGTCCTCGGCGAGCCGGTCGACGTGGTGGGCGAGGGCGTACCGGCCGGCGGCGGCGAGGAGGCCGGCCTGACGCATGCCGCCCCCCATCCGCTTACGGATGAGCCGGGCGCGGGCGATCTTCTCCGCGCTGCCCACGACGAGCGAGCCGATCGGCGCGCCGAGACCCTTGGAGAGGCAGACCGACATGGTGTCGAAGAGCCGGCCGTACTCGACCAGCGGCACCCCGTCGGCGACGTGGGCGTGCCAGATCCGGGCACCGTCGCAGTGCAGGGCGAGCTGCGCGTCGTCGGCGACCTGCCGCAGCTGCCGCAGGGTGGCCAGCGGGATCACCCCACCACCGCCCCGGTTGTGGGTCTGCTCCACGGCGATCGCCCGGGTCGGGACCGCGAAGTAGCCGTCCGGCCGGATCATGGCGGCGACCACGTCGGGGTCGATGTCCGCGCCGACGGCGGGCCACGTCCGCGAGGAGATCCCGCCGTACGCGGCCGCGGCGCCGATCTCGTACGTGACCACGTGGGCGTCGGCGTCGCAGAGCAGTTCCTCGCCCGGCGGCACCACCAGTTGCAGGGCGATCTGGTTGGCCATCGACCCGCTCGGGGCGAACAGCGCCGCCTCGTGCCCGAAGAGGGCGGCGACCTCGGCTTCGAGGGCGTTGACGGTCGGGTCCTCCCCGTACACGTCGTCGCCGACCTCGGCGGTCGCCATCGCCTCCCGCATGCCCGGGGTCGGCCGGGTCACGGTGTCCGAACGAAGATCGACAAAGTCAGCCACGGTTGTCCTTTCGGCTGCCGACTGCGGGGCTCGCAAGCTCACTGCTCGCGTCAGCCACTGTTGTTCCTTCAGCTGCCGACTGCGGGGCTCGCAAGCTCACTCCTCGCGTCAGCCACGGAGCATCTCCGCTACCAGGAAGGCCAGCTCCAACGACTGCTGGGTGTTCAGCCGCGGGTCGCAGGCGGTTTCGTACCGGTCGGGCAGGTCGAGGTCCTCGATGCCCTGGGCGCCGCCGAGACACTCGGTGACGTCCTCGCCGGTCAGCTCCACGTGCAGGCCACCGGGGTGGGTCTCCAGGCCCCGGTGCACCTCGAAGTAGCCCAGCACCTCGTCCACGATGCGGTCGAAGTGCCGGGTCTTGTAGCCGTTGGACGACTCGTGCGTGTTGCCGTGCATCGGGTCGCACTGCCAGACGACCTTGGCGCCGGCGGCGGTGACCTTCGCCACGATCGGCGGCAGGGCGTCCCGCACCCGGTGGTTGCCCATCCGGCTGATCAGGGTGAGCCGGCCGGGCACGTTGTCCGGGTTGAGCTTCTCGCAGAGCTCGATCGCCTCGTCCGGGGTGGTGGTGGGGCCGAGCTTGACCCCGATCGGGTTGGCGATGCGGGAGATGAAGTCGATGTGCGCGCCGTCGATCTGCCGGGTGCGCTCGCCGATCCAGAGGAAGTGCCCGGAGAGCCCGTACGCCCGCTCGCCGGAGACCCGGGTGAGCGCCCGGTCGTACTCCAGCGCGAGCGCCTCGTGCGAGCAGTAGAGGGTGACCGTGCGCAGCGCCTCGTCGTCGGTCATCCCGCAGGCCCGGATGAAGGCGAGCGCCCGGTCGATCTCGCGGGCGATCGCCTCGTAGCGCTCGCCGGCCGGGGAGTTCTTCACGAACCCCTTGTTCCAGTCGTGCACGGCGTGCAGGTCGGCCAGCCCGCCGGCCAGGTACGCCCGGAGCATGTTCATGGCCGCGGCGGAGTTCGCGTACGCCCGGATCATGCGCTGCGGGTCGGCGACCCGCGCCTCGGGCGTGGCCTCCAGCGAGTTGATCATGTCCCCGCGGTACGCGGGCAGGCCGCGCGCGTCGGTCGGCAGCGACCGGGGCTTGGTGTACTGACCGGCGACCCGGGCCACCTTGACCACCGGCAGGGACGCGCCGTAGGTCAGCACGATCGCCATCTGGAGCAGGGTGCGGGCGTTCGCCAGCAGGTGGCTCTCGGTGTTGTCGGCGAAGGTCTCGGCGCAGTCCCCGCCCTGGAGCAGGAACGCCTTGCCCTCGCAGACCAGCGCCAGCCGCTGGCGGAGCTGGTCGACCTCGTAGGGCGCGACCACCGACGGCACGGTGTCGAGCACCTTGCACACCTCGGCGACCTTGGCCTGGTCCGGCCAGGGCGGCGTCTGCGCGCGCGGCAGGTCCCGCCAGCGGTCCAGCCCGAGGGCGGCGTCCTCGGCGGAGTCGACGGTCGGACGGCTGGTCTGGAGCCCCGGGCTGTCCACGGCGGGATGGCTCAGCTGATGCCACTCATGGCGCATGACAGAAAGCGTACGGCGACGGCCGGGGTGGCCGACCGGCGAGGGGGATCGTTCCGAGTCCTGGGAGATCACCCGGCGCCGGCGACGTCGGCGCAGGTCAGGCGGCGGGCTTCGGGGTGGGGCTGGCCGGTGCGGTGGTTCCGGCGGCGGCCTCGGCGGAGATGCACCAGTCGGCGCCGTCGCGGGTGACGGTGAACACCAGCGGACGGGTGACCTTCCGGGACCCCACCGCCACCGAGACCGAGACGCTGACCTCCTGCCCGCGCGGCCCGGACTGGATGTCGGTGATCGCCGCCTGCGGCACCTCGAAGTGGTCGGCGAAGTCGCCGTTCGGGCCGGTGGCCGCCGCGTCGAAGCTCTCGTGCAGCGCGGCGCAGAGCTGGCTGCGCCCGGCGGCCGCGTCCTTGGCGGTCATCGCATCCAGGTAGGCCTGCACCCGCTCCCGGGACTTCGTGGCGGCCTCCTCGGCGGGCGCCCGCTCGGGCTTGGCCGCGGACTCGTCCTCCGCGCCCCCGAAGGCGCCGCAGCCGGTCAGAGCGAGCGGCAGGGCCACGAGCGCGGCGACGGTGCCCGTCAGTCTCCGGTGCGTCACGTCCCTCAACCCCTCCCCCTCGACCGGTGAACATCGAGACCTGCCGAGCGGCGAGTCTGTCACATGGACCTGAGCGACGCGAAAGGCTCCCCGGCGCGTCGCCGCACCGGCGTGTCCCGGTTGTGCCCGGTTCCGACCCGGGGTCGGGACTCCCGGGCGGCGGGCGCGACCGGGCTCGGGCCTCCCGGGCGGCGGCCCAGCCGGTGGTCGGGCACGCGCGGGCGGGGAGGGACGGTGCGTGTCCCTCCCCGCCGTGTGGGTGGTGCGTCCGCCTACGGCTCAGCCGAGACCGCCCTTGACGGCGCCGATCAGCTCCCCGTTGGTGGTGTCACCGGAGAGCTCCCAGAAGAAGGCGCCACCGAGGCCCTGGTTCTTCGCGTACGTCATCTTGCCGTTGATCGTGGAGGGGGTGTCGTAGCTCCACCAGTTGCTGCCGCACTTGGCGTACGCCGTGCCGCCGACGGTGCCGGTGGCCGGGCAGGTGTTCTTGAGGACCTTGTAGTCCTCGATGCCCGCCTCGTAGGTGCCCGGGGCGGCGCCGGTCGCGCTGCCACCCGGGGCGGCCTGGGTGACGCCCGTCCAGCCCCGGCCGTAGAAGCCGATGCCGAGCAGCAGCTTGCTGGCCGGGATGCCCTTGCTCTTGAGCTTCTGGATGGCCGCGTCCGACCAGAAGCCCTGCTGCGGGATGCCGGAGTAGGAGGTGAGCGGCGAGTGCGGGGCGGTGGGGCCCTGCGGGGCGAACGCGCCGAAGTAGTCGTATGTCATCGGCATGATCCAGTTGAGGTTGCCGGCGGCGCCCGCGTAGTCGGTGGCGTCGATCTTGCCGCCGTTGCTGCCGTCGGCGGTGATGGCGGCGGTGACGAGGGCGTTGGCGCCGAACTTCGTCCGCAGCGCGGAGATCAGGTTCTTGAACGCGTTCGGGCCGCTGCTGTCACAGCTCAGGCCGCAGGCGTTCGGGTACTCCCAGTCGATGTCGATGCCGTCGAACACGTCGGCCCAGCGCGGGTCCTCGACCAGGTTGTAGCAGCTCTCGGCGAAGGCGGTCGGGTTCTGCGCGGCCTGGGTGAAGCCACCGGACCAGGTCCAACCGCCGAAGGACCAGATCACCTTCAGGTGCGGGTACATCTGCTTGAGCTTGCGCAGCTGGTTGAAGCTGCCGCGCAGCGGCTGGTCCCAGGTGTCCGCGACACCGTCGACGCTGTCCGCCGCCGTGTACGCCTTCTCGTAGTCGGCGTAGCTGTCACCGATGGTGCAGCGGCCGCCGGTGGTGTTGCCGAACGCGTAGAGGATGTGCGTCAGCTTCGCCGCCGAGCCGCTCGTGTGGATGTTCTTGACGTGGTAGTTGCGGGCGTACACGCCCCACTGGGCGAAGTAGCCGACGACCTTCTTCGCGCCCGTGTTCGGCGGCGGGGTGGTCGGCGGCGTCGTGGTCGGGGGCGGGGTGGTGGGGGGCGTCGTGGTCGGCGGAGTGGTGGTCGGCGGCGTGGTGGTCGGCGGGGTGCCGCCGCCGCAGGACGCGCCGTTGATGGTGCAGTTCAGCGGCGCCTTGTAGGCACCGGTGCCGTTGTAGCCCCAACTGAACGAGGCGCCCGGGGCGAGGCCACCGGCCCAGCTCTTCTTGACCGCGACGTAGTGGTCGCCGGTGCGGGTCACGTCGGCGTCCCAGGAGCTGCTGATGCTGGTCCCCGAGGGCAGGTCGAACTCGATACGCCACGTGCCGACCGTGGCGTCCGAGCCGTTGGTGATCGTCACCTTGGTCTCGTGACCGGTGCCCCAGTCCTGCACCTTCGTGAACGTGGTCGTCACGCTTCCGGCGCCGAACGCGGTGGCGACCGGCGCCATCGCCGCGGTCAACACGACCACGGCGCCGGCCCACAGGGCCCGGCGGAGCGATCTCTTCATGCGGCGTCTCCTCAAACAGTTAGGAAACTTTCCAGATTGATGGAGAGACGCTACTCACAGCGTCATCACTTAGTCAAGATGTACATGTATCGATTCCTGGTCGACGCCGAAACGCACCGCGCGCGGTAGCCTCGCCCAATGACGGTCTTCGACATCACGATCGGTGCTCTCGCCGGGGGCCCTGCCGACCTCGCCCGATACCGCGGCCGGGCGCTGCTGGTCGTCAACGTCGCCTCGCGCTGCGGCCTCACCCCCCAGTACGCCGGCCTCCAGGCCCTCGCCGACGAGTACGCCGACCGTGGCCTGGTGGTGCTCGGCGTGCCGTGCAACCAGTTCGCCGGCCAGGAGCCGGGGACGGCGGCCGAGATCAGCGAGTTCTGCCAGGTCAACTACGGTGTCACCTTCCCGCTCACCGAGAAGGTCGAGGTCAACGGACCCGACCGGCACCCGCTCTACGCGACCCTGGTCGAGACCCCGGACGCCGACGGCCACACCGGCGACGTCCGCTGGTACTTCGAGAAGTTCCTCGTCGCTCCGGACGGGACGGTCGCGGCCCGGTTCGCGCCGACCGTCGAGCCGGACGCGGCGGACCTGCGCGCCGGCATCGAGAAGGTGCTCCCCGCCTCGGCCTGAGCCACCCGCCGCCCTCCCGGCGGACACACGTCCGCCGGGAGAGTGGTCGGCCGCCGATCCGCCTCCTCGCCGTCGGTGCCGCCGATACGGTGAACGGGCCGCGAGCGGCGACCGGCGGCACCGCGAGCTGGCTCACTCAGCCCGCCGCCGGGGAATGGCGCCACAGGGGACGAGGTTCGCAGGGGCATGACGACGGTCGGATTCATCGGTAGTGGACACATCGGCGGCACGGTGGCCCGGTTGGCGGTCGCCGCGGGCTACGACGTGGTGCTCAGCAACTCGCGCGGCCCGGAGACACTCCAGGACCTGGTCACGGAGCTGGGGCCACGGGCTCGGGCGGCGACCCCGCAGGAGGCGGCCGGGGCTGGGGACCTGGTGGTGGTGAGCGTCCCGCTCAAGGCGTACCGGGACGTGCCGGTGGAGCCCCTGGCCGGCAAGGTCGTCCTCGACACCAACAACTACTACCCCCAGCGCGACGGCGCCATCACCGAGCTGGACTCCGGCGAGACCACCAGCAGCGAACTGCTCCAGCGGCACCTGTCGGCGGCCCGGGTGGTCAAGGTCTTCAACAACATCAACTTCGCGCACCTGGCGACCCTCCCCCGCACCACCGGCGACCCCGAGCGCACCGCCCTGCCCATCGCCGGTGACGACCCGGACGCGAGGGCGGCCGTGACCGAGTTCCTGGACCGCATCGGCTACGACGCGGTGGACGCCGGCCGGCTCGCCGAGGGCTGGCGCTACCAGCCGGACACCCCGGCGTACGGGCTCGTCTACGCGGCCGACCCGCAGGACTGGTCGACGGAGGCGCCCGCCGGGGCCGACCGGGTCCGGGCCGCGCTCGACGCCGCCGCCTCGCCCGCCTGAGCCGCACCGGGCGGACGATCCGCCGACGGGTGATCCCGCCCTCTCCCGCACACGCCACCGTCGCGGAGGCCGCGAGCCGGGGTGACGCAGCGTGTCGCGACGGATTCTCGGCGTGTCGGGTCGATGACAGTTGCATCCGAGTCCCGTTAACGGGACGCTCTGCGGTGGACGGACCCCGTTGACCCGGCCCCCCGGAGGCGACATGCACCTGTCCCACACCGCGCCACGCCGTCTGCTCGCGACCGCCGCGGCACTCCTGCTCGGCGCCGGCCTCGTCACCACGACGGCCACACCGGCCGCGGCGGCGACCGTCGGCTACGTCCGACTCGCCCACCTCTCCCCCGACACACCGAGCGTCGACGTCTACCTGGCCGCACCCGGCGGCGCCGAGCCGCAGGTCTTCCCGGGTGTCGGCTACGGCGTCGTCTCGGACTACCTGCCGCTGCCCGCCGGCCGCTACGCCGTGGCGATGCGCGAGGCGGGCGAGCCGGCCAGCGACCCGCCGGTGCTCACCACCGAGGTCGCGGTCAGCGGCGGCGAGGCGTACACGGTCGCCGGGGTGGGCCGGTACGCCGACCTCGGGCTCCGCGTGCTCCACGACGACCTCAGCGCACCCCGGAACGGGCAGGCCAAAGTCCGGGTCGTCCAGGCGTCGGTCCGCGCACCGGTGCTCGACGTCGCCGCCGCCGACGGGCCGACCATCGCCGACGGCGTGCAGTTCGCCACGACCACCGACTACCAACTGGTCGAACCCGGCCGGTGGCGGCTGCGGCTGTCCGGCAGCGGCGGCCCGGCCACCCAGACCGAGGTCCGGCTGACCGGCGGGGCCGTCTACTCGCTGCTCGTGCTGGACGCCGAGCACGGCGGCCTCACGACCGAGCTGCGGCGTGACGCCGAGGGCGGCACCGTGGTGCCGGCCGGTGGGGTCGACACCGGCGCCGGTGGCGTCGCGACCGGCGGGCGCGCGACGTACCCACTGCTCGCCGGCGGGTCGGCCGTGCTCGCCCTGGCTGTCGGGCTGGTGCTGCTGCGTCGGCGGCGAACCACCTGGTGACCGCGCCGCGCGGCCCGGCGATCCGGCGGCACCGGGATCGCCGGGCGCCGGCCGCCGCGCTGATCGCGCTCGGCGCGGCGGTCGGGCTGGCGGCCGGCACCGGTGTCGGCCTGGCCGGCACCGAGCCGCCGCCGGCCGCCACCTGGCAGCCCGGCTGCGCCGACGGCTGCGCGTCGACCGGGCCGGCCACCAGCCCGTCGGCCCGACCGGCGGCCACGCGCCCCGCGCCGACCGGCGCACCCACCCGGGTACGGGTGCCGCGGATCGGCGTCGACAGCCGGCTGACCGTCCTCGGGCTCGACCGCGCGGGTGCCCTGGTGCCGCCGGCCGACTTCGACGTCGTCGGCTGGTACGGCGGCGGCCCGGCCCCGGGCGACACCGGCCCGGCGGTGCTCGCGGGGCACCTCGACTCCCGGCGCGGCCCGGCCGTGTTCGCCCGCGTCGACGAGCTGCGACCGGGCGACCCGGTCGAGGTGTGGCGGGGCGACCAGCGGCTGACCTTCCGGGTCACCGGCTCGCTGCGCACCCGCAAGGACGCCTTCCCCACCGCGACCGTGTACGGCCCGACGCCCGGCCCGGAGCTGCGCCTCATCACCTGCGGCGGCGACTTCGACCGCCGTCGGGGGCACTACCGCGACAACGTGGTCGTCTTCGCGGTCAGCGCGCCGGCCGGCTGACCGCCCGAGCCGCCCACCCGTGCCGCCGGCCGGCGAGGGCGGTCTGCGCCGCGACCAGCAGGCCCGGCAGCGCGCCGAGCAGCCAGCCCACCGGGCGGGGCGCCTCCACCAGCCGACCCACCAGCCCACCCACCCGGGGCGCCTCCGCCACCAGGTACTCGCCCGGCTCCCCGGCGCACCGGACCGTCCACCGCCCCGACCCGGGCAGCCGGAAACTGCCGACCCACCGGTAGTTGACGCTGTCGCCGTAGTTCACGGTCCCGAGCACCGGTGCGAGGTCCACCCGCGTGCCGTCCAACGACACAGCGCGGCAGTCGCGGAGGGCCACCAACCCCACGGCGAAGACCGCGAGTCGACCGGGCGCGGTCACCGACACCTCCACCGGTGATCCGGTCGGCGCGGCCCGGCCGACCCCCACGGGGAGGTCATCGGTCGCGTGCCGCGCGCCCGTCGCGATCAGCGCCGGGGTCGCCGCGAGCCCGACGACGACGAGCCCGGCCGCGAGCGCCCAGCGGAGCGCCTGCGGCCGGCGTGGACCGCGGTCCGGGGTGGAACCGGCGTCGGGCTCGGCTCGACCACCGACCGGAGCCGGGTCAGAGCCGGGTGAAGCGTCGACCCGGCCCGGCCCGACCGGGGCCGGCGCGGCCGGATCCCGCGCGGCCAGGTCCGGCTCGGCCGAGGGCTCGGCCCTCCCCCGGGCGGCCACCACGGCCGCCGCCAACACCGCGACCGCCACCGTCGCCGCCACGGTCAGGCCCGCCGGCCAGTACCGGTGGGTCCAGGTGACGCACTCGGCGGGCACCGCGCTCACGCAGCCGGGCACGTCGTGCCGCTGGCCCACGCCGAGCAGCCAGAACCGGACGGCCGACACCGGTCCGCCAGCCGGCCCGGCCAGGGTCAGCTCCGCCGCGACGAGCGACACCGCGAGCGCGGCCAGGACCGCCGGACGCCGCCACAGCGCGCCGACGGCGACGCCGAACGCCCCGGCCAGCGCCGCCAGCAGCAGGCCGCGCGTCGGCAGGCCGTGCACCGGTCCGTCGACGGCCAGGGGCACGACCCGGCGGTACAGCAGCTGGGCCGCGCCCAGGTAGGCCGCGGCGAGCAGCGTGGCACCGGCGACCGCCACGGCGAGCCGGCCGGGAAGACGCGCCGCGTCGGCGGGCGAGTGTGCCCCGTACCGGGCGGCGAGCACGAACGCGCCGGCCGCGGCGACCACCGCCGACGCGAGGGTCACCGTCCGCAGGTCGGCGCGCCAGCCGGCGTACCGGGTCGCGTCGAGGGCCGGCAGGGTGAACAGCAGCGCCACGCCCGCCGCCATGAACACCCGGCCGGGGTACGGCAGCAGCCCGCGCGCCAGAAGCAGCGGGCGGCGCCTGGTCACACCGGCCGACGGCCGGCGAAGCCGCACTCCATCCGGTGGTACCAGCGCACGTCCGAGTCCCCCTCCAGCCAACACCACAGCACCGGACGGCCGTCGCGCTCGCCGGGGAAGTCGAGCAGCACCGGCGCGATGCCCTTGACCTGGATCTCGTGCTGGTGCAGCTCCTCGAGGACGGCGTGCAGCCGCGCCTCCAGCCCCTTGACCTCGGCCCGACCGCCGAGCGGGCTCGCGCCGTGCTCGGCCAGGTCGGCCCGCAGCTCGGCCAGGTCGGCGCGCAGTCGGATCAGCTCGTCGACGCGCGGGCGCAGGGTGGCCACCAGGTGCCGGGCCTGGGCGAGTGTGAACACCCGGCCAGTATGGCCGCCCCGGCACCCGACCGGGGTCCCCCGACGCGGCCGGTGGACGCCCGGGCCGCGTCCACGGTCGGGGTGCGGCTGGTCCGGACCGGCGGCCGTCCGAGGGACTCCACGGGCCGCTCCTGGTCCGTTCGACTGATTGAGCACTCAGCCAACGGGTCGCGTCATCGGACAGTCCGGCCGGATACCCGGAAAACGGCTCGCGTCCGGATCGGCATCGATAGCCTCGACTGCGGGACCTGCGATAGGAGGCGCAATGCCCGGAAAATCCCGATCTCCTGTCCTGCACCTCGTCGTCTGCGGCACCGGAGCCGCCGCCGAACTCGCACCGTTCATCACCGCCTGCCAGAACCTCTGCTGGCAGGTCCACGTCATCACCACACCGGAGGCGGCCGCCCGGGAGGACCACGCCCGGCTCGCCGACCTCACCCGCCACCCGGTCCGGCCGGACGAGCGGGCCGAGGCCCTCCACCCGCTGCCGCCGGCCGACGCCTTCGCCGTCGCACCGGCCAGCTTCGACCTGGTCAACAAGTGGGCGTACGGGTTCAACGACAGCCTCGCCCTGCGACTGCTCAACGAGGCGACCGCCGTCGGCCTGCCGGTCGTCGCCGTGCCCGCCCCCGAGCCGGCGCTCGCCCGGCACCCGGCCTTCGCCGAGAGCCTGGAGCGACTGCGCCACTGGGGTGTCATCGTCACCGCGCCCGCCGTCGGTCACCCCGGGCCCTGGGAGGCCGCCGCGCGGGTCGTCTCCACCTGGACCCGGTTCGCGCGCGTCCCGACACAGCCGACCGCCGAGCGGGCATCCGACGCCGAGGACCTGGCGACGCAGCCCGGCTGACCGGGGCTACCCGTTCTGGGCGGCCAGCTCCCGCGCCCGGTCCCGGGCCGCCTCCAGCGCGGCGAGCAGCGCCGCGCGTACGCCGTGCTTCTCCAGCTCACGCACGGCGGAGATGGTGGTGCCGGCGGGCGAGGTGACGGCCTCGCGCAGCTTCACCGGGTGCTCGCCGGAGTCCCGCAGCATCACGGCCGAGCCGATCGCGGTCTGCACGATCAGCTCGTGCGCGACCTGCCGGGGCAGTCCGAGCAGGATGCCCGCGTCGATCATGGCCTCGACCAGCAGGTAGAAGTATGCTGGGCCGGAGCCGGAGAGCGCGGTCACCGCGTCCTGCTGGGACTCCGGCACCCGGATGGTCGCGCCCAGCGGCTTGAACATCTCCTCGGCCAGGGCCAGGTGCGCTCCGGTGGCGTGGACGCCGGCGGAGATCGCGGTCATCGCCTCGTCGACCAGGGCCGGGGTGTTGGTCATGACCCGGACCACCGGCGTGCCCTCCGGCAGCCGGCGGTTGAAGAAGCTGGTCGGCAGGCCGGCGCAGAGGGAGATCACCAGCTTGTCGGCGGGCACCTTGGGGCCGATCTCGTCCAGCAGCACCGCCGCGTCCTGCGGCTTGACCGCGACGGCCAGCACGTCCGCCTCGTCGACGGCCACCAGGTTGTCCACCACCCGCACGCCGTAGCGGGTGGCCAGCTCCTCGGCCCGGATCTGGCGACGGGCGGTCGCGAGCAGGCGGTCCGCCGGCCAGCCGGAGCGCAGCAGGCCGGAGAGCATCAGCTCACCGATCTTGCCGGCACCGATGACCGCGACCGTGTGGACCCCGGCTGACATCCCGCCGTACCCCTTCCTCGCCGGAACGGCGCCGCGGCAGGCCCGGAGGCCGGCCGCGACGCCGCATCGGTCGATCAGCTGCCGAAGAAGACCTCGGCCTCGGCGTACCGCTCCAGCGGCACGGTCTTCAGCTCGCGGGTCGCCTCCGCCAGCGGCACCCGGACGATGTCGGTGCTCTGCATCGCGACCATCTTGCCCCAGTCGCCCTCGTGCGCGGCGTCGATCGCCTGGAGCCCGAGGCGAGTGGCGAGGACCCGGTCGAACGCGGTCGGGGTGCCACCGCGCTGGATGTGGCCGAGCACGACCGTGCGGGCCTCCTTGCCGGTCTTCGCCTCCAGCTGCTCGGCCAGCCACTGGCCGATGCCGCCCAGCCGCACGTGGCCGAACGCGTCCAGCTCCTGGTTCTGCAGGACCATCTGGCCCTCCAGCGGCTGGGCGCCCTCGGCGACGACCACGATCGGGGCGTACTGGTGCTGGAAGCGCTTCTCGACGTAGCCGGCGACCTGCTCGACGTCGAAGTTCCGCTCCGGCAGCAGGATCACGTTGGCGCCGCCGGCCAGGCCGGCGTGCAGGGCGATCCAGCCGGCGTGCCGGCCCATGACCTCGACGACCAGGGTGCGGTGGTGGCTCTCCGCGGTGGTGTGCAGCCGGTCGATCGCCTCCATGGCGATGTTGACGGCGGTGTCGAAGCCGAAGGTGTAGTCGGTGGCACCGAGGTCGTTGTCGATCGTCTTGGGCACGCCGACCACGTTGACGCCCAGCTCGTGGAGCTTGGTGGCGACGCCGAGGGTGTCCTCGCCGCCGATCGCGATCAGCGCGTCCACGCCCTGCGCGGCCAGGTTCTCCTTGATCCGCTCGACGCCACCCTCGATCTTGAAGGGGTTCGTCCGGGACGAGCCGAGGATGGTGCCGCCGCGCGGCAGGATGCCACGGACCTCGGCGATGCCGAGCGGCTTGGACAGCCCCTCCAGCGGGCCCTTCCAGCCATCCTGGAAGCCCACGAATTCGTGACCGTAAGTGGCGACGCCCTTGCGGACGACCGCCCGGATGACCGCGTTGAGACCTGGGCAGTCGCCGCCGCCGGTGAGCACGCCGATACGCATGATCTGCTCATCCTCCTGGAGCATCTGGTGAAGCCCGGTAAGCCCCAGGATAGGTGTCGGATCAGACCATCGGCGCCATTGCCGGCCCGGGGCGGGCCGTCACTGCGCACTGTAGTCGCCCCGCCTGTGCGGCGACAGCGCGCCCCGGTTCCGTTCGTCGGGCGGCCACCCTCAGTACCGCACCTCGCGGTTCTCGCCGGGCCCCGACGGGCGGCCGGTGAGCGCCCGGGCCGAGCCGAGCAGGTTCGTCACCGTGCCGCCCGGCGAGTCCCAGTACTCCGCCGAACCGGCGTGCACCTTGATCAAAGCCAGCCCGGGGGTGTCCGGGCCGTCCGGGAACCAGGTCGTGAGCGTCGGGTTCCACAGTCGGCGCGCCCGCTCCCGGTCGTACGCCTCGATCGCCGTGCCGGAGATGGAGACCCAGGAGTGCCGGCGCTGGTCGGAGAAGGCGACGTTCACCTCCGGGTTGACCCGGATCTGGCGGAGCTTGGCCGAGTCGGCGTACGCGAAGAACCACAGGTCACCGTCGAAGTCGGCGTCCTGCAGAGCCATCGGCCGGCTCATCTGCCTGCCGTCCAGGCCGATCGTGGTCAACATGCAGATCCGCGCGTCCCTGATCAGCCCCGTGACCCGCCGGCGGGTCTCCTCGGTGCGGGACGGGTCCTTGCTCATGGCGCTCCCCTCGCTCGGCCGGTCGGCTCGACGGAGGCGGTGCCCCGGACAGAACGGGCCAAACCGTGGAACGGGCATCAACTCGACACCCGATCCCGCCGGACCACCCAGCGCCACGCCAGGTCGTGCGGACCCGCTGCTCAGCGGGTCGTCATCGCCCGCCAGCGGGCCAGGTTGTGGCGGGCGTCGACCAGGGCGTCGTGCCGCGCCGAATCGGCGTCCGGCAGCGACGGCCGACCCCGGTCGTCCCACAGCTGGCGCAGCTCCTTGGTGAACCGGGGGATCTCCCGGGGCAGCGCCGGCATCGCCCCCCACAGCTGCGCCAACACCACGTGGTCGTACGCGGCGTACCAGGCCCACAGTTCGAGCTGCTCGCTCGGGCGGTCCCGGATCGGCTCGACCAGGAAGTCGTACAGCTCGTCGCGGATGCGCTCCCGGGAACGCCAGGCCCGGTCGGCCGGGGAGGGCAGCTTGTCCAGCACGTTGCGGCGCACCCAGGGGACCGCCCGGGAGTCGTCGAACTCGGTGGAGACCGCGTAGAACTCGCGGCCGTACTCGTCGACCACGCCGATCGAGACGAGGTCGATGACGAGGCCGTCCTCGATGAACTCACAGTCGTAGAAGTAGCGGTAGACCATCACCGCCATCCTCGCCCACGCCGCCGCCGCCGCGACGCCGGGGGCCCCGGACGCCACCGGCGGCGCAGCTCGGGACTGTCACAGAAGTGGTTTGAGGGGTGTACAGCAAGCGACAAGCCCGTCATGATCTGATGTGTACCGCTACCGGACGCCGTACGGGTGTCAGTTCACCCACGTCAGGGGCCGTCAGGTTCACCCGGTGTGCGAGTTGTGGTCCTTGACCGGGGAGGGGTTGGGCCGTGGAGGTTCGCCTGCCGGAGCCGGGTGACGCGCTCACGGGCGTGGAGATGTTCGCCGGGCTCGAGCCGGAGGTGCGGCAGCGGGTGATCGCCGCCGCGGTCCCGCGCACCTACCGCAAGGGCCAGCTGCTCTTCGTGGAGAACGACCCGGGCGAGTCCCTCATCGTGCTGCGCCGGGGTGCCGTCGCGGTGTTCCGCACCGCCCCCACCGGCGAGCGGGCCGTGCTCTCGGTGATCCGCCCGCCGGACGTGCTCGGCGAGGTCTCCCTGCTCGACGCGTCCACCCGCTCCGCGTCCGCCGAGGCGATCGAGGACTGCACCGCCCTGGCGCTGTCCCGGGGCGCGTTCATGGAGCTGGTGCACTCCAACCCGCGCATCCTCGACGCGGTGATGCGCTCGCTCGGCGGGCTCATCCGCCGGCTCACCGAACAGAACGCCGACCACGTCTTCCTGGACCTGCCCGGCCGCGTCGCCAAGACCCTCGTCCGGCTGGCCGGCGAGAGCCAGGCCCCGATGATCACCATCGAGCTCAACCAGAGTCAGCTCGCGGAGATGGCCGGCGGCTCCCGGCAGAGCGTCAACCAGGCGATCGGGTCGTTCGCCAACCGGGGCTGGCTGCGCACCGAGGGGCGCCGCATCGTGGTGACCGACGTGGCCGCGCTGCGCCGCCGCGCCGGCATGAACGACCGCTGAGCCGGCCGACGAGCCGACCCGACAACCGCCGAGGCGGCCGGGGTGACCGCTTGGCACCCCGACCGCCTCGTGCCGTCTCACCGGCGGCGGATCACCGACCCGCGCTGCCCGGCCCGGCCCACTTCTCCGGGCTGCCCGGCCCGGCCCACTTGTCCGGCCCGTCCTTGCTGCCCGCCGGCTCGCTGACGATCCCGTCGGCCTGGAGCGCGGCGAGCGTGGCCGCGTCGACGTCGACCGACTCGCCCGCGGCGTGGCTCACCCCGTTGCCGTCGGTCCAGTCGCTCTCCAGCTTGACGTACACCATTGACCTCTCCCCCTTCGGTCCTGATCGATTCGCCGCCTGACTGTAGCCCCGGAGACCGCTCGGAGGACTGTCCACAAGCCAACAGCCCGGTACCCGACAGCGGGACCGGCGGCGATACTCGCTTCCGACGGCGTCGCCCGGCGCCACCGGGCCGAGCAGTGGAGGGTGTCATCGCCGCGCACTGTGACCGCTGTGGACGGACCGCCTCCGACGGCGACCGCTTCTGCGGTGGCTGCGGCGCCGAGCTCGGTGCGGTGTGCCCGCACTGCCTGCGTCCGCTCGCCACCGACGTGGCGTTCTGCACCTCCTGCGGCGCGCCCCGGCCGGGCACCGACCGCCCCCGGGTGACCCCGCAGGAGGACCGCCGGCGGGTCAGTGTGCTCTTCGTCGACCTCATCGACTTCACCCCGTACGTGGAACGGGCCGACCCGGAGCTGGTCCGCGCCCTGCAGACCGGCTTCTTCTCCGCCGCCCGGCGGGTCGTCGGCCAGTACGGCGGCGTGGTCGAGAAGTACATCGGCGACGCGGTGATGGCCCTGTTCGGTGCGCCGGTGTCCACCGAGACGGACGCGCTGCGGTGCGTACGCGCCGGCCTGGAGCTGCAACGTGTCCTCACCCGCTACACCCCCACCGGCGCCAGCGAGCTGCGCTTCCGCGTCGGGGTGGCCACCGGCGAGGCGCTGGTCGACGTGGCCGCCGCCCGGGACGGCGGGCAGGCGATCGTGGCCGGCGACGTGGTCAACACCGCGTCGCGGATGCAGTCGGTGGCGCCGCCCGGCGGGGTGCTGGTCTGCGGCGCCACCCACGCGCTGACCCGGGCCGCCATCCGCTACCAGGAACAGGCGCCGGTCACCCTGCGTGGGCGCTCCACCCCCACCGAGGTCTGGCTCGCGCTGTCCCCACGACGCCAACAGCCCACCGACCGGGAACCCGACACGACCCCCCTGATCGACCGGGAGCACGAGCTGGGGTTGCTGGTCAACGCGCTGCACCGCTCCCTGCGCGACCGGCTGCCGCAGGTCGTGACCGTCTTCGGGCGGGCCGGCATCGGCAAGAGCCGGCTGGTCCGGGAGCTGCACCGGCACGCCGACCGGCTGGTCGACGAGCCGCTGACCTGGCGTACCGGCCGGTGCCCGCCGTTCGGCGAGAACGTCACGTTCGCCGCGCTGGCCGACATCGTCAAGGCCGAGGCCGGCATCCTCGACACCGACCCGGCCACCGGCGCGGCGCAGCGGCTCGCCGGGGCCGTCGCCGAGCTGGTCGGCCCGGGCGAGCGCAACCGGGTGGTCGACGCGCTGCGTCCGCTCGTGGGCCTGACCGGCACGCCGATGCCGGCCGAGGAGGCGGAGTCGGCCTGGCGGCGTTTCCTGCTGGCCCTGGCCGCCCGCCGCCCCACCGTGCTCGTCTTCGAGGATCTGCACTGGGCCGACGACGCGATGCTGCGCTTCGTCGAGCTGCTGGGCGCCGCCGCCCGGGACGTACCGCTGCTGCTGCTCTGCACCGCCCGCCCGGAGCTGGTCGACCGCGACCCGAGCTGGGCCGGCACCATCACCGGCTCGCTCACCATCACGCTGCCGCCGCTGCGGGACACCGGCATCGCCTCGCTCTACGCGCACATGTTCGGTCAGGCCGCGTTCTCCGCCGACCTGCTCAACCCGCTCATCGAAGTAGCCGGCGGCAACCCCCTCTACGCGCACGAGTACGTGCGGATGCTCATCGAGCAGGGCGCGCTGCGCCAGTCCGGCCGGGGCTGGTCCCTGGAACGGCACCTCGACCTGCCGATGCCGGAGAGCGTCCACGCGGTCATCGCCAACCGGGTGGACCTGCTCGACGCCCCCGACCGAGCGGTGCTGCTGGCCGCCGCCGTGGTCGGCGTGCAGTTCTGGCCCGGCGCGGTCGCCGCCGCGCTGGGGCAACCGGTGGAGGCGGTGGAACGCGCGCTGCGCCGCCTCGAACAGCGCGACTTCGTGCACGAGCAGGCGGACTCCACGATGGCCGGTCAGCCGGAGTACCGGTTCCGGCACGTCCTGGTCCGCGACGTCTGCTACCAGCGGCTGCCGCGCACCGAACGGGTGGCCCGGCACGAGCGGACGGCGGACTGGCTGGACGCGCTCTCCCGCAGCCGGGACACCGACCTCGCCGAGGTGCTGGCCCACCACCGCTGGGCGGCCCACGAGATCGCCCGCACGCTGGGCATGGAGACCCGCCGCTACGCCGCCGCCGCGCGGCACGCGCTGCACCGGGCCGCCCGCCGGGCGTACGCCCTGCACGGGCTGGAGGCCGCGGCCAGCCACTCGGGCCGCGCCCTCGGCCTCGCCGACGAGTCGGACCCGGTGAGCCGGCTCCAGCTGGAGCTGCTGAGCACGGAGATCTCGTTCTACCGGGACGGCAACGCGTTCCTCTCCGGCGGCGGGCCCGACCAGTTGCAGACGCTGGCCGACCAACTCGCCGCCCTCGGCGACGACGCCTGCGCGGCCCGCGCCTGGACGCTGCTCGGCCAGGCCGCCTGGCTGCGCGCCGACCGGGGGGCGGCGCTGGTCTGCCTGGACCGCGCGGTGCGCCTGTTCGAGCCGCTGCCGGACAGCGCCCAGAAGGCCGACGCGTACGCCGAGCTGGGCCGGCTGCACATGCTCAACTACGAGCGCGACCCGGCGGTGGCGGCGGCGGACACGGCCGCGGAGATCGGCGAGCGGCTGGGGCTCACCGAGACGCGCACCAACGCCCGCATCACCGCGGCCACCGCCCGCTACCAGGGCGGAGACCGGGCCGGACTGGACGAGCTGCACACGATCGTCGAGTTCAGCCGCGCCGGTCAGCTCCTCGCCCTGCCCCGGGCGACGCAGAACCTCGCGTACGCGATCCGGGAGGAGGGTGACTGGCTCCGCTCGGACGCTCTGCTCTCCGCCGCCCCGGCCCGCACCGCCAGCGGCCAGACGCTGACCACCAGCTACTCGGCCGAGGCGATGCGCGCCTGGTTCGAGGGCGACTTCGCTCGGCTGCTCGCCGCCGCGGAGGCCTTCGTGGACACCCCCACCGGCAGCTGGGACATGCAGGTCCGCGGCCTGCGCTCCGTGCTGCTGGTGCTGCGCGGCCACCCGGTGCCGGCGGCGGCCCCGTCCGCGGCTTCTTCCGGCTCGGCCACGGGCGCGTCCGGCCCGGTCACGCCCGTGTCCGGCTCGGGCCCGGCCGGGCCGGTGGTGGCCGTCGCGGCCCTCGACACACCCGCCCCACGCGACGACATCGACGCCGCGCTCGACACCGCCCGGGGCAGCGGATTCCACCGGCTGCACTGGACGATGCTCGGCATGGCCGCGCTCTGCCGGGCCCTGCAGGGGCGGAAGTCGGAAGCCGCCGAGCTGATCGGCGAGCTGGCCGACTCCTGGTCGGCGGTGCCCGCACTGGCCAGCGGCGAGTGGATCGCGGCGGCGGCGTACGCGGCCAGCCTCGCCGGCCGGGACGCGGCCGTGCGGGTACGCGCGATGCTGGACCGGGTGGGCCACCGGACGCCCTGGTCCGAGGCGGCGCTGCGCACGGTGACCGCGGCCGTCGGGGCGGCCGACGGCGACCACCGGCGCGCCGGCGAGCTGCACCTGGCCGGCGGCGAGATCTACGGTCGCATCCCGGACGTCTCCGACCGGATCCTGGCGGTGGCGTTCGCCGTGGCCGAGTTCGAACGGGCGGGCGACCGGGTCGCCGCGCAGGGCCCGCGCGCCGAGGTCCAGGCGTTCGCGGCGCGCAACGAGGCACCCGGCCTGCTCGCCCTCGCCGGTCTCCCCGCCGTGGCCCCGATCGACCCCGCCCTAGCCTCCTGACCCCAGCCCTCAGCCCGCGGCCCGGCCCGAGACCCATCGCGGCGATCTTGCACATCCCCCCGACAGAAGCCGCGAACTCGCCGAGCCAGGGGCCGAAAGTGCGAGATCGCGGAACGGATGAGGGGGCGGGAGGGGCGGGGTGGTCAGGCGGCTACCGGGGTGGGGGGTGGGGTCTTGAGCTTCTGGGCGTAGACGTCGACGTACTCGCGGCCGGAGAGCTCCATCAGCTCGTACATGATCTCGTCGGTGACCGCGCGCTCGACGAACCGGTCACCGGCCAGGCCGCGGTAGCGGGAGAAGTCCAGTGGCTCCCCGAATCGGATCCGCACCCGGGCGATCTTGGGGATCAGCTTGCCGGGCGGCTGGATCTCGTCGGCGTTGAGCTGCACCACCGGCACCACGGGCGCGCCGCTCTCCAGGGCCAGCCGGGCCACGCCGGTCTTGCCCCGGTAGAGCCGCCCGTCGGGGGAACGGGTGCCCTCCGGGTAGATGCCCGCGATCCCGCCGGCCCGCAGCACCTTGAGCTGGGTGTCCAGCGCGGCGCGGGCGGCGCGGCCGCCGGAGCGGTCGACCGGGATGGTGCCGGTGCCGACGAAGAACATCTTGGTCAACCAGCCCTTGATCCCCTTGCCGGTGAAGTATTCGGCCTTGGCGACGAAGGTGACCTTCCGCTTGACCATCAGCGGCGTGAAGATCGAGTCCGAGAAGGACAGGTGGTTGCTGGCGAGGATGACCGCGCCGGTGTCCGGCACGTTCTGCAACCCCTCGACCTGGGGACGGAAGAGCAGGCGCAGCAGCGGGCCGAGGAGGACGTACTTCATCAGCCAGTAGAACACCGGCGTCCTTTCCCAGTGGCGGTCACGTCACCCGGCGGGCGGGCCGTCGGGGGCAAGCGTACGGAGCCGGGGCACCGCCCACAACGCGACGATCGATCACGTCTGTCGATCCGATGACGGGATCACGGTCACCGGTAATGACGCCTGGACCGGTCACCCCTGACCGGCCGCCGGATGACCGCCTCCTGACGTCCTCCGCACAAACGGACATACGACACCCGCCGCGACCAGCGGCACGGCCCCTGACTTTGGAAGACGCGACACAACGCACTCCCGGAACGGGGTCCGGACGTGTCACGATTCAGAACACGGCGCGTGTCGCGCCGCAGGGGGCTCGGGGCGGTCGCGCCGCAGGCGCGTTGAGGAGGGTGTCCGGTGTCAGCGGGTGGGGCCCGCCGGGGGCGGCGGGACAACGGGCTCGACGCGAGCGAGTACGCCGTCGCCGGCGACGTGGATCCGCGCGTCGGTGAACACCTGCTCGACGTGCTGGCCGCCGGCGGCATCGCCGCGTACCTCCAACCGTCGGCCGACCTCAACCCGGTGACCCGCACGACGACGGTGCCGGCGCGGCCGGTCGACCGGCTCTACGTCGACCGTTCCCACCTGACCACCGCCCGCGACTACCTGACCCAGCTCGCCGACGAGGGCGGCGTGGAGCAGGCGCGCGCCGACGAGCCGGACATCGAGGCCGAGTGGGCCCGCATCGTCGCCGGCTTCCACACGACGCCCGCCGTGGGCGACAACCCGTGGCCCGCCGCGGAGGACGTCGACGACCCGCCCGCCCCGGCCGGTGGCACCACGACCCGCACCGCGACCGACGACGCCGCCCCGACCGCGACCGACGTCCGCCGCCTGCCCTACGCGGCCGACCTGTCGGGCGTGTCGGTGGGTCGCACGGACCGGTCGCAGGACGAGCCCTCGCTGCTCGACGGGCTGGACACCTTCGGCGCCGACCTGCCCGACGACGAGGACGAGCGCTACGTCCCGCCGCCACCACCGCCGCTGCCCCGCATCTCCAAGTACGCGGTGGTGGGCGTGCTCGGCATGGTGGTCGGCTTCGTGCTGTTCCTGTTCCCGTCGCTGCTGCCCGTCGACCGGCCCGTCGTCACCCTGCTGGGCTTCACGGGCATCCTCGCCGGCTTCGTCACGCTGATCTGGCGCCTGCGCCCCGGTGGCGACGACGACGACCGCGATCCGGACGACGGCGCGGTCGTCTGACCCGTCCCGCAGATCCGTCGACGACGGGACGCCGACCCGTCCCGGACGCCCGTCGATGCCCAGCCGCCGAAGCGCGCCCACATCCGTCGATGGCCGGCAGCTGACCGCATAGCGGGACGACGATGGCCCACCGTCGACGTGACAGTGGTGTAACTTACTGTCAGTAGGAATACCGCTGTACGTCACTTCCCCCGTTGACTGACCGGTTGTTCCTGGCTCGTGGCGGTCAGTCTCTGCTGATCGGAATGCCCGAGATGCGACAGAGTTCCCTCGTGGTGGTGGCCAACCGCCTACCCATCGACGACAGTGTGGCCCCGGACGGCGCCTGCGAGTGGCGGCGAAGCCCCGGCGGCCTGGTGAGCGCCCTGCACCCGCTGCTGCGGCACTCGCCCGCGACCTGGGTCGGCTGGGCCGGAGGCACCGGCCCCGCGCCCACCCTCCCCGACGTGGACGGCGTCCACATGCGGACCGTGCCGCTCGACCACGACGACCTGCGCGACCACTACGAGGGGTTCGCCAACGCGACCCTCTGGCCGCTCTACCACGACTCCGTCGAGCAGCCGCAGCACCATCGGCGCTGGTGGGAGGCGTACCAGCGGGTCAACCAGCGGTTCGCCGAGGCGACCGCGGAGGTCGCCGAACCCGGCGCGGTCGTGTGGGTGCAGGACTACCACCTGCACCTCGTGCCCGGCATGCTGCGGGCGATCCGGCCGGACCTGCGGATCGGCTTCTTCCTGCACGTGCCGTTCCCACCGCCGGAGCTGTTCATGCAACTGCCCCGCCGGGCCGAACTGCTGCGCGGGATGCTCGGCGCCGACCTCGTCGGCTTCCAGCGCGCCCAGGCGGCGCACAACTTCGCCCAACTGGTGGCGAAGGTGCTCGAACTGCCCGCCACCGACCGGCGGATCGGGATCGACGGCCGAGTGGTCCGCATCGGGGCGTTCCCGGTCTCGATCGACACCGCCGAGATGGCCGCGCTGGCCGCCCGGCCGGACGTGGCCGCCCGCGCGCGCCGCCTGCGGCAGGACCTCGGCAGCCCCGAGCACGTCATCCTCAGCGTCGACCGGATGGACTACACGAAGGGCATCGAGCAGCGGCTCAAGGCGTACAGCGAGCTGCTCGTGAGCGGGCACGTCAAGGTCCGCGACACCGTGCTGGTGCAGGTGGCGGTGCCGAGCCGGGAACGCGTCGGCCAGTACCAGATCCTGCGTGAGCGCGTGGAGCGCGAGGTCGGCCGGATCAACGGCGAGTTCGGACGGGTCGGCGAGCCCGCCATCCACTACCTCACCCAGCCGTTCGGCCGCGCCGAGCTGGCCGCCCTCTACCGGGTCGCCGACGTGATGGCGGTGACCCCGCTGCGCGACGGGATGAACCTGGTGGCCAAGGAGTACGTGGCCGCCCGGGTCGACGACGCCGGGGCGTTGCTGCTCAGCGAGTTCGCCGGCGCCGCCGCCGAGCTGCCGCAGGCGTACCTGGTGAACCCGCACGACCTGGAAGGGCTCAAGCAGGGGCTGCTGGAGTCGCTGCACGCCGCACCGGCCGACGTGCGTGCCCGGATGCGGGCCATGCGCGCCCACCTGCACGAGCACGACATCCGCGCCTGGGCCCGCTCCTACCTGCGGGCGCTGGACGAGACCGGTGCGCTGGTCGAGCGCCTGACCAGCGGCGGTGACCCCGCGACGCCGGCGGTGCCCGGCCAGCCCGACCGCTCCGGCACCCCCACCGGCCGCCCCACCGAACCCTGACCGGCGACCCGGCCGCCGCGGGGGGGCTGAGGGTCGGCGGCCGGCCCGAGGCCGCGCGGGCTCAGCGGCCGGCCGGCTCCTTCTCCAACCAGTCGAGCAGGGCGTCGACCGGCTCCCGCCAGCGTGCGTCGAGCATCAGGTCGTGCCCCATGCCGGGGAAGAGCAACGGCGCCGAGCCGTACCGGCGGGCCACCCGGGTGAGCGCACCCGCCGGCACCACCCGGTCGTCCGGGCTGCCCAGCACCAGCACCGGCGGTCGGCCGACCGCCGGCTCCGGGTCGGCCCCGGTCAGCACCTGCCACTGGGCGCGCCGGCTCGCCCGGCCCAGCCGGGCCACGTGCCGCCGGGCCTCGGCGTCGGGCAACTCGCGGCTGAACAGCTGGGCCCGGCTGAGCCGCAGCCGCCCGCCGACCAGCGCCGGCAGGGTGCCGGCCGGGTTGCGGCGCAGCGCGCCACCGAGGACGCCCCAGCCGTGGAAGACCGGCGCCACCAGCACCGCGGCCCGCGCCGGGTAGCGGGCCAACGCGTGCGCCACCACCAGCGCCCCGGCGCCGTGCCCCACCAGCACCGTCTGGCGGGGCAGGCCCGCGGCCACCTGCACCACGTCGTGGACGTACGCCCGCAGCGGCGCCTTCGGCGCCGGTTCGCTGCCGCCGTGGCCGCGCAGGCTCACCGCGTGCGCCGGGAAACCGCGGGACGCGGCGTGCCCCAGCCAGTGCTCGGCGAACGCCCACGCCCCGTGCCCGAAACCCGGCACGAACAGCAGCGGCGGGCGCCCCTCGTCCAGCTCGGGGGTGGCGCTGAGGACCTCACGGCGGGCCGGACGCACCGGCCGCGCCCACTCCCGCTGCCGCATGATCCGCACGCTGCTCACTTGCCCTCCAGGGAGTCGAGGGCGCGCTGGACGGCGCGCAGGTAGTCGGCGTGGCCGACCTCGAACCAGTGCCGGCTGCTCTCCTTGACCTGGCCGGAGTAGCGCTCCCCCGTCCGGGCCGTGGTGGCGGCGGCGAACGCGGCGGCCCGCTCCGGACGGGTCCGGCGCGCGTCGAGCAGCCGGGCGAAGAGCACCGACTGCCAGTGCGCGAGGGTGAAGACGCCCGAGTCGGGCTGGAGCAGGCCGACCACGGCCAGCGTCGGGTGGCCCGCCGCGAACGCGTTGAGCCACAGGGTGGGCCGGCCGGTGCCGGAGTCGTCGCCGAGCACCTTCGAATCGAGGAACTCGAAGCGCGGCAGGTAGCCGGTGGCGAAGACGACCAGCTCGGGGTCGATGTGCCGCCCGTCGGTGAGCTCCACCCCGTACGGGCCGAAGCGGGCGACGTCCGGCACCGGCGTGATCGCGCCGTGCCCGACGTGGTAGACGAGTTGGCTGTTCGCGATGGGGTGCGTCTCGTAGACCCGGTGGTCCGGCGCGGGCAGACCGAACCGGGTGAGGTCGCCGACGGTGAGCCGCAGCGTCCAGTGGTAGAGCCACTGCCGCACCCGCAGCGGCACGCGCAGCGCGAGCAGGGCGTCGTTGACCTGGTCGGCGGGGCGGCCGAGGACGTACTTCGGGGCGTACCAGTAGCCGCGGCGGGTGGAGTGCCAGCACTGCGACGCCTGCTGGGCGGCCTCCACGGCGATGTCGCAGCCGGTGTTGCCGGCGCCCACCACGAGGACCCGCTTGCCGCGCAGCTGCGCCGGGTCCTTGTAGGACGAGGCGTGCATGACCTCGCCGCGGAACTCCGCCAGCCCCTCGTAGCGGGGCAGCTTCGGCGACCAGTTGTGCCCGTTGGCCACCACCACGGCCGCGTAGCGGGAGGTGCGCTCCGGCCCGTAGCCCCCGGTGCTGCGGGTGGTGACGTCCCACCGGTCGCCCTCGACCGGCTCGACCCGGATGACCTCGGTGCCGAACCAGATGTGCGAGCGCAGGTCGAAGTGGTCGGCGTACCGCTCGAAGTAGCTGAGCAGCTGGCTGTGGTGCGGGTAGTCCGGCCAGGAGTCCGGCATCGGGAAGTCGGGGAACTGGGTGAACGGACGGGATGAGATGAGGTGCGTGCTGGCGTACACCGGACTGCGGTCGTGTCGCCAGTTCCACGCCCCGCCCACGCCGGTCTCCCGCTCGTAGCAGTCGACCCCGAAGCCGTGCTCCTTGAGGTTCTTCAGAGCGGTCAGGCCGCTGGGCCCGGCGCCGATGACGCAGACCGTGTCGCCCCGGTCGGAGACCGGGCGGCCGTCGCGGCTCAGGGCGAGCGGGCTCGCCTCCGGCTCTGGCCGGTCGGTGGAGGTGGACACCGGGACAATCTCCTTCGTGCGGCACGGGTGCCGGTCGCCGCGAAATCCTCTCCACATCGGAGCCGGTTGTCCAGCCCCGGTCCGCGTGGTCGGCTCAGTCGGTGACCGGCAGCAGCAGGTCCACCAGGACCGGGAAGTGGTCGCTGGCCCGTCGGGTCCGCGGCGTGTCGACCACGTCGTAGTCGACGACCGTGACGCGCGGGTCGACGAAGAGCGCGTCGATCCGCCGCCGGGGGTCGGCGCACGAGTAGGTCAGCCGGTCGGCCGCGTCCGCCGCGACGGCCGTGTCGGTGAGCCCCCGGGCGACGGTGGCCCAGGCCGGGCCGTCCGGCCCCTCGTTGAGGTCGGCGCCGGCCACCACCGGGCTGGTCGCCGCGTCCAGCTCACGCTTGAACAGGGCGGCCTGCGCCGGGCGTTCGACGGGGTCGGTGGCGAGGTGCGACCCGGCCAGGGTGAAGCGGGCGCCACCGGCGACCACGCAGTCGGCGTACGCGGCGCCGCGCAGGTGCCGTCCCGGGGTGAGCGGGAAGCGCTGACAGCGGGTGGCGAGCACCCGTACCCGCAGGCTGGTGAGCAGCAGGTTGCCCAGCGCCGGCAACCCGCCGGCGGCCACCACCATCCCGAACGACTCCGCCAGCGCGGCGGACTTCTGCCGCCAGCGGAACCGCCGCGGCCCCTCCTGGACGATCACCACGTCGGGCGCCGCGCCCCGGACGACCTCGGCCAGCGCCGCCGTGTCATCCCGCTGGCTGTGGATGTTGTACGAGACGACGCGCAGCGGCACACCGGGGCTCTGCGTCATGCCGTACGCCTCAGATCCGGCGAGCCAGGTCGGCCGCGCCGATCACGCCGGCCCGGTTGCCCAGCTGGGCCGGGCGGATCTCGGCGACCGGGAGTCGGCTGCGCTGGGCGAGCGACTCGGTGTAGGACCGCCGCGCCGGGCCCATCAGCAGGTCACCGGCGTCGATCACGCCACCGCCGACGACCAGCACCTGCGGGTCGAGCATCTGCGCCATGTCCGCGAGGCTGGTGCCGAGCCAGCGCCCGACCTGGGCGAACGCCTCGGCGGAGACGGGGTCCCCGCCCTTGGCCGCCGCGGTCACCATCGGGCCGGTGATCGCCTCGGCCTCCCCGCCGGCCAGCTCCAGCAGCGCCGCGGCGCGCTGCGGCTCCTGCCGGGCGGCGGCGCGGGCGAACCGGACCAGGGCGCTGCCACTGGCGTACTGCTCGATGCAGCCGAGCCGCCCGCAGCCGCACTGGTGGCCGTCGGGCACGGTCAGCATGTGGCCCAGCTCGGCGGCGATGCCGTGGGCGCCGCGCACCAGCTCGCCGCCGAGCACGATGCCGCCGCCCACGCCGGTGCCGATGGTGAACATGACCATCGAGTCGTCGGCCTCACGGGCCGCGCCGTAGCGGAACTCCGCCCAGGCGGCGACGTTGCCGTCGTTCTCCACGATCACCGGCAGGCCGACCTGGTTGCTGACGTAATCGCGCAGCGGCTCGTCCCGCCAGGCCAGGTTGGGGGCGAACTGCACGATCGAACGGCTCGCGTCGATCCAGCCGGCCGCGCCGATGCCGACCGCCTCGATCGTGCGCCCGGCGGCCAGCTCGCTGACCAGGTCGGTGATGACGTCGCGGGTCTTGGCGACGTCATCGGCGGGAGTGTCCCGTCGGGTCTGCACGAGCACCGTGCCGGTGTCGTCGACGACACCACCGGCCACCTTCGTGCCACCGACGTCGACTCCGATGGTCAGCGTCACCGCTGCCGCTCCCCTCTGCTGTGCTGTGCTGCCCCGTCCCACCGCCCGTGGCGGTGTGGCGGGGTGTCCCCTGTCAGGCGCCGTCGCCCGCGGCGTCCGCGCCGACGTCCGCGGGTTCCCGCGAGGCGGGAACCACGGATCGGGCGGTCGCCGGTGCGGCCGTCCCGGCTTCCTCGACGGGCGGTCCGGCGGTGGCCGGGGCGGCCTTCTCCTCCGCCCTGGTCGCGACGGACCAGACGTCCCGCTCCGGTGCCGGCTGAGAATCATGCCCGCTGCGGGTGGCATCGCGCCAGACGAGGTCGTCGTCGACGCCGGCGGCGGGGGTTCCGGGCCCCTCCGGGGCGTGGTCGGCGGGCGGCCCGGGCGGGTTCGCGGACGCGAACGCCCGCAGCAGGCTGGCCACTCCGGCGGCCAGATCGCCCGCACCGGTGGCGAGTCGCTCCGCGAATTCCGGACTCGGGTCACGCAACGCGGCGATACCCCGGCACACCGGGCAGATGCAGCATTCGGCCGCGCCGGTGGCGAAACCACCCCCGTCCGGACGGGCCGACCCACCCGGCCCGGCGCTGTGACCGAAGACACTGGCCACCATCCCACCGATCGGGCCCCACTGGCCCGCGGCCGCCGAGCCGGAGGTCGCCATCCGCGCCGTCGCGAGCAGCGTCGCCACCAGCCGCTCGGCCTCTTCCCGGGCCGAACCCGGATCCGTTGCCACCATGGTCGACTCCTCTACCGTGGCGGCCGGGCCGCCGGACGCGTCACTGCGCCGCACCGGGTGCTTCTACCCGGCGCTTGAGCTGCTTCAACGCGGTATCCATGATCATTTTCTCCGCCTTGCGGCGAAACATCCCCAGCATCCCGACCGACAGCTCCACCTCGAGGGTGTAGGTCACCGTGGTCGTGCCGTCGGCGTTGCCCACCAGGTCGTACGAGCCGCGCTGCGACTTCTGCATCTTCGACGGCGCCACCAGGTCCCACTCGATCCGGGACAGGTCCTCGGCGTAGGCGTAGGCCAGCACGTACTCGTCGGCCATCACCCCGGCGTCGATGGTGAACCGCACCTGGCTGGCGTAGCCGTCCTCGTACTCCTCGATCACCTCCACCCGGCGCATCGCCTCGGTCCACTCCGGGTAGCTCGCGAAGTCGCAGATGACCGCCGCCACCCGCTCCGGTGGGGCGCCGATGGTGATCGACTGGGTGGAGGTGTCCGCCATGGGGGGAGGCTACCCGGCGCGCCGCCCGCCAGGCCCGTCCCGTCCCCCGCCGCGCGTCACAAGCAACCTGCCTGTCCGCCATCGACGCCCGGACGGGTAGGTTTCGACAAAGCCGACCCGCCGTGGCGGCCGGTCCGGTCAGTGCGAGCACGAGGGAGTGCAGGTGCGCGAGTTCTCCGTCCCCCCGATCGTCACCGTCGGCGACTCGGCCAACCTCACCGACCCGGTCTGGGACAACGCCGAGGCGGCTCCCGACGCGGTGCAGTTCGTCCGCCCCGGCGCGACCGCGGACGGCCCCGCCTGGGTGGACGTCACCTGCCGGCAGTTCCGGGACGAGGTCGCGGCGGTGGCCCGCGGGCTGGTCGCGGCCGGCGTACGGCCGGGCGACCGGGTCGGGCTGATGAGCCGCACCCGCTACGAGTGGACCCTGGTCGACTACGCGGTCTGGGCGGCCGGCGCGGTCACCGTGCCGATCTACGAGACCTCCAGCACCGAACAGGCCGCCTGGATCCTCGCCGACTCCGGCGCGGTCGCCTGCGTCGTGGAGTCGAACGCGCACGCGACCCTGGTCGCCGGCATCCACGACCGGCTGCCCGAGCTGACGCACGTCTGGCAGATCGACCTGGGCGGCGTGGACGAGTTGGTGGCGGCCGGCGCCTCGGTCGGCCCGGATGAGATCGAGCGGCGCCGGGCGGGGCTGCGCTCCGGCGACGTCGCCACCATCATCTACACCAGCGGCACCACCGGCCGACCCAAGGGCTGCGTGCTGACCCACCGGAACATGTACGCGGACGCCGCGAACGCCGTGTCGGTCCTGCCGAACCTGTTCCACCCGGGCGCCTCGACGCTGCTCTTCCTCCCGCTGGCGCACGCCTTCGCCCGGCTCATCCAGATCGGCGTCGTGCAGGCGCGGGCCACCATGCGGCACTGCGCGGACACCAGGAACCTGGTCGCCGAGCTGCAGGAGTTCCGGCCCACGTTCGTGCTCTCCGTGCCCCGGGTGTTCGAGAAGGTCTACAACGCGGCCAAGCAGAAGGCCGAGGCCGACGGCAAGGGCGGCATCTTCGCCCGGGCCGAGCAGGTGGCGATCGCGTACAGCGAGGCGTTGGAGACCCCGGGCGGGCCCGCCTTCGGACTGCGGGCCCAGCACGCGCTCTTCGACAGGCTCGTCTACCGCAAGCTGCGGGCGGCGCTCGGCGGGCGGTGCCGGGACGCCATCTCCGGCGGCGCGCCGCTCGGCGCCCGGCTCGGCCACTTCTTCCGGGGCGTCGGCGTCACCGTGTTGGAGGGGTACGGGCTGACCGAGACCTCGCCGGCGGCCTCGGTGAACCTGCCCGGCGCCACGCGCGTCGGCAGCGTCGGACGCCCGCTGCCCGGGGTGACCATCCGGATCGACGACGACGGCGAGATCCTGATCGCCGGCGACCTGATCTTCCAGGGCTACTGGCACAACGAGGCGGCCACCGCCGAGGCGCTGACCCCGGACGGCTGGTTCCGCAGCGGCGACCTGGGCCAGCTCGACGCCGACGGCTACCTCAGCATCACCGGCCGCAAGAAGGAGATCATCGTGACGGCCAGCGGCAAGAACATCGCCCCGGCCGTGCTGGAGGACCAGGTCCGGGCCCACCCGCTGGTCAGCCAGTGCGTCGTCGTCGGCGACCGGCAGCCGTTCGTCGCCGCGCTGGTCACCATCGACGAGGAGGCGCTGCCCCGCTGGCTGGAGACCGCCGGGCTGGGCGCGGACACCCGGGTGGAGGAGCTGAGCGACCACGAGGGCCTGCGGGCCGAGATCCAGAAGGCCATCGACGCCGCCAACCAGGGCGTCTCCAAGGCCGAGGGGATCAAGGTCTTCCGGATCCTGCCCCGTGACTTCACCGAGGCGACCGGCGAACTGACCCCGTCGCTCAAGGTCAAGCGCCAGGTCGTCCACAAGACGTACGCGGCGGAGATCGCCGAGATCTATCGGGGCTGACTACCATCCGTCACGTGCCCGCCTCCACAACCACCCAACCCCAACCACATCCCCTCGCCGCCGCCGCGCGCCTGGTGATGCTGGCGCTGGTCGCCGTCCTCACCATCTTCGCCACCCACGACGTGACCCAGCTGTGGTGGATCGCGCTGCTGGCGGTCGCCGGGCTGCCCGCCCTGCTGGCGTCGCAGCACCGGCTGGTCGGCCCGCTCAGTCGGATCGCCGAGGTGGTGGTGTTGGGGCTCGCCGCGAGCCAGGTGGCGGCGGTGGCACTCGTCGGCGGGGCCATCGACGGGCTCGGCGCGTCGGCGGTCCTGCCGTACCTGGCCGTGCCGGTCACCGTCACCGCGCTGCGCCGCCGGTTCCGGGAGGGCGCCGGGCTGCTCGGCGTGGCCGCGGCCGTCCTGCTGGTCAGCGGCGCGTTCACCGAGGTCGACGGCGCGCGGCAGCTCACCCAGCCGGGCTACCTGGCGGTCTGCGCCCAATGGCTGATCCTGGCCGCGCTGGGGCTCTACGCCGCCCGCACGCTGCACCGGGTCATGCAGGTCCGGGGCGAGGGCAAGCCCCAGCCGTACGCCGAGGCGACCCGACTGCTGACCCAGCTGCGCACCGTCGCCCGGCAACTGCCGGGGGCCACGCTCGACCCGGGTGGCATCTCCGAGCACCTGCTGGAGGAGCTGCGCACCGCCGCGCGCTGCGACCGGGCCGCCGTGCTCTCGGCCAGTGGCGGCGGACGGCTGGTGGTGCTCGCCCAGGTCGGCGTCGACCGCGTCGACTGGGAGACGACGCTCGACGCGGACTCCGCGATCGCCGACGCGTGGGCCAGTCAGCAGCCGCAGAGCGCCGCCCGCTCGCAGGCCCGCTCGCACCCCGGCGGCGAGGTCTCCGCGCTGATCGTGCCGCTGGTCGCCGGCGTGCGTACGGTCGGCCTGGTCGTGCTGGAGGCCGACGCGGCGCACGCCTACCCGCCGGACGTCGTGTCCCGGGTGACCGGCCTGACCGGCGCCGCCGCGCTGCGGCTGGAGGCCGCGCTGCTCTTCGACGAGGTGCGCTCGCTGGCCACCAACGAGGAGCGCCAGCGGCTGGCCCGGGAGATCCACGACGGCGTGGCGCAGGAGCTGGTGATGGTGGGCTACGGGATCGACAACGCCCTGGCCACCGTCTTCGACGACGCCGAGGAGACCGCCGAGGCGTTGCGCACCCTGCGCGGCGAGGTGACCCGGGTGATCACCGAGCTGCGGCTGAGCCTGTTCGAGCTGCGCAGCGAGGTCGACCGGCACGGTGGCCTGGCCGCCGCGATCGCCGAGTACGCGCGCACCGTCGGCGCCTCCGGCGGCCTGCGGGTGCACCTCTCGCTGGACGAGTCCACCGCCCGGCTCCCCGCGGCCACGGAGGCCGAGTTGCTGCGCATCGCGCAGGAGGCGGTGACGAACGCCCGCAAGCACGCCGGCGCGTCCAATTTGTGGGTCACGTGCGAGGTCGACCCGCCGTACGCCCAGATAGAAGTGTCGGATGACGGTCAGGGGATCGCTGACCAGCGGCCCGACGGGCGGTACGGTCTTGCGATCATGGCCGAGAGGGCGGAACGTATCCGGGGCCGGTTGGAGATCCGACCCCGGCAACCGAGCGGCACGACCGTGGCGGTGGTTCTCGGCACCTCGCCCCGGCGCGATAACGTGCGCGGTAGCGCAGCAGCAGAAGGGGAGTAACCCGAGGATGACCACAAGTCCGACACCGGCCACCCGCACCAAGGTCCTCCTTGTTGACGATCATGACCTGATCCGCAAGGGCCTGCGGCACGCGTTCGAGCGCGACCGGCAGTTCGAGGTCGTCGGTGAGGCGGCGACGGCGGCGGAGGGGGTACGTCAGGCCGGCGCGCTTCAGCCGGACGTGGTGATCATGGATCTCCGGCTCCCCGACGGCAGCGGTCTGGAGGCCACCCGCGCGCTGCGCAAGTCCAGCGCGTCGATGGGCATCGTGGTGCTCACCATGTACGCGGGCGACGACCAGCTCTTCGGTGCCCTGGAGGCGGGCGCGAGCGCCTTCGTGCCCAAGACCGCCCCGGCCGACGAGGTGGTGGCCGCCGCCCGGCACGCCGCCTCCTCCCCCAGCGCGTTCACGGCGGCCGACCTGGCCGAGGCGATGAAGCGGCGGCTCGCTCCGTCCGGTCCGCAGCTCTCCCCCCGCGAGGGGCAGGTGCTGCGGCTGCTCGCCGACGGCATGAGCGTGGCCGGCATCGCCAAGCAGCTCTTCGTCAGCGAGTCCACCGCCAAGACGCACATCTCGAAACTCTACGAGAAGCTGGGTGCGGCCAACCGCGCTCAGGCGCTGATGACCGCGCTGCGGCTCGGCCTGCTCGAGGCGCCGGACGCGCCGAAGTTCTGACCCGCCCCCGCCCGCCGGGGCGGGAGTTCGTGACGCGAGGTCCGCGTCGGCCCGACGGCCGGCGCGGACCTCGCGTATCGACCGACGTGCACGCCCTCGTGTCGCCGCGCTATGGTCACCCGGCCTCTCGCGGGGCAGAATACCGCGGTGGTGCGTGGGCGACGGCGCCTGCGTGTCGGCACGAGGGGGTGGCATGCGGCGGCGGGACTGGGCACCCGAGACCATCGAACGTCCGAGCGTCGCCCACGGGTACGACCACCACCTCGGCGGCTGGCACCACGTCGCCGCCTCCCGGACCGCGGCGCAGGCGATGGTCGACGTGGTGCCCGAGGTGCCGCCGTCGCGGGCCGGCGACGACGGCCGCAGCGCGGAGGACGCCGAGCGGACCGTCCTCCTTCGTGGAGTCGGGCGGCTCGGTGGGTGAGCCGTCCCCGGCACCCCGCACCCGGCCCGGGACGTTCGCCCGGGCCTGGGCCAAGGCGCTCTCCGGCACCAGCTACCTGCCGATGTCCCTGGCGCAGCTGGAGTCCCTGCTGCAACGGCTCACCGACCAGTTGGCCGGCGCCCTGCGGGCCGAGCCGTTCGACCTGCGGCCCGGTCACCGGGTCGGCGCCGAGCTGGTCGCCAACCACATCGCCTCGGCCGAGGGGCTGGGCCGCACCGTCGAGGTCGTCCAGCTCCGGCTGGTCCGCGACCTGGGGCTGGTCGCCGACGAGGTCGAGGACCGGATGGCCCGACTGCTCGCGGCGGTGGCCACCGGCTACGCGCGCGCCCTGCGCGACCGTACGCTCGACGAGCAGGAGTCGATCCGCCGGGCGGTGATGGTGGCCCGCTCGCAGGCGGAGCGTGCCCTGCGGGCCAGCGAGGCGCGGTTCCGCCACCAGGCCACCCACGATTCGCTCACCGAGCTGCCCAACCGCGTCCTCTTCACCGAACGCCTCGCCGCCGCGCTCAACGAGCCCGGCCGGGGCGCGGAGCGCGTCGGCCTCTGCCTCATGGACCTGGACCGCTTCAAGGCGGTCAACGACTCCCTCGGGCACCAGACCGGTGACCAGTTGCTGACCACGGTCGCCGGCCGGCTGCGCCGGGCCCTCGACGGGCACCTGGTGGCCCGGATCGGCGGGGACGAGTTCGTCGTTCTGGTCGAGCGGACCGCCGGCACCGCCGACGTGGTGGCGATCGCCGACACCGTCCTCGCGGCGGTCCGCGAACCGGCCCTCGTGGACGGTCACGAGCTCTCCGTCACGGCGAGCGTCGGGGTCGTCGAGCAGCAGGTCGCCGGCACCACGTCGGGCGACCTGATGCGGGCCGCCGACGCCACCCTGCGCTGGGCCAAGGCCGCCGGCGGCGCCCGCTGGGAGGTCTACGACGCCGACCGCAACCGACGTGAGCGGGCTCGCTACGCGCTCTCCGCCGCCATCCCCGCGGCGCTGGAGCGGGGCGAGTTCTACCTGGAGTACCAGCCGCTCACCTCGCTGCGCGACGGGCGTCTGCTCGGGGTGGAGGCGCTGGTCCGGTGGCGCCACCCCGAGCTGGGCGTGCTGCGGCCGGACAGCTTCATCGGTCTCGCCGAGGAGACCGGGCTGATCGTGCCGCTCGGCGGTTGGGTTCTCGCCGAGGCGTGCCGGGAGGCGGAGCGCTGGTCCGGGCGCGGCGCGCCGGCCCCGTTCGTCAGCGTCAACCTGGCCGTACGCCAGGTGCACCGACCCGACCTGGTCCAGGAGGTACGCGCGCTGCTGAACCGCACCGGGCTGCCGCCGGAGCGGCTCCAGCTGGAGATCACCGAGAGCACGATGATGAGCACCACCGAGGAGCCGGTGAAGGCCCTGCGCATCCTCGCCGACCTGGGCGTCCGGATCGCCATCGACGACTTCGGCACCGGCTACAGCAACCTCGCGTACCTGCGGGACCTGCCGGTGACCGAGCTGAAGGTGGCCGGCGAGTTCGTGGCCGGGCTGCGGGCCGCGACGGCGGAGCCGGCGCGCCGGACCGACGAGCGCATCCTCGCCTCCCTGGTGTCGCTCGCGCACGCGCTGGACCTCACGGTCACGGCCGAGGGGGTCGAGACGGCGGGGCAGGCCGAGCGGCTGCGCGCGATCGGCTGCGACGCCGGTCAGGGCTGGCACTTCGGTCGACCGGCGCCGGCGGAGCGCATCCTGGAGCGCATCGGCTGACGCCGTAGACACTGTCTACGGCACCTGGTAGACAGTGTCCGTGAACGAACCCGCGGGCGACGTCCGGTCCCGGCTGGTCGCCGCCGGAGTCGACCTCGTACTCCGCGAGGGCCTGACCGCCGTGTCCCTGCGGGAGATCGCCCGACGGGCCGGCGTCTCCCACGGCGCGCCGCGGCGGTACTTCCCCACCCACCTCGACCTGCTCTCCGCCATTGCCCGCGAGGGCTACGCCGAACTCGCCGCCCGGGTCGCCGCCACCGTGCGTGACGCCGGACCCGACCCGCGCGACCAACTCGTCGCGCTCGGCCGGTCCTACCTCGACTACGCCGCCGCCCACCGCGGCATGTTCGAGCTGATGTTCCGACACGACCTGCTCGACAGTGGCCGGCTCGGTCTGCGCGACAGCAGCCTGCCCCTGTTCGCCCTGCTGGTCGACCTGGTCGCACGCGTACGCCGGCCGGCCGACGCCGCCGCCGAAGTCCTCGCCGGCGCGCTCTGGGCCAACCTGCACGGCATCGCCCAACTCTGGGCGTGGGGCAGCCTCCAGCTCGCGACCGGCGCCGCCGACGACGACGCCCTGTTGCGGGCGGCGCTGGACGCCCACCTCGGCCCCACCCCCACCTCACCGGAGGACTCGTGCCCCTGCTCTACGACCTCGCCAAGCTGACCGTCGGCCGCGCCCTGCGGCTCGGCTGGCGCCCACGGGTGGAAGGGCTGGAGCACCTGCCCCGGCACGGCGGCGCGATCCTCGCCGGCAACCACCTCTCCGTGGCCGACGAGCTGTTCCTGGCCGCCGTCACGCCCCGCCACGTCGCCTTCTGGGCCAAGGCCGAGTACTTCTCCGGCCGGGGCCCGCGCGGCTGGCTCAGCCGGCAGGTCGTGAACGGCATGGGCGCCATCCGGGTGGAGCGCGCCGGCGGTCGGGCCGTGCTCGCCGCGTTCGACGCCGCGATCCCCGTGCTGCGCGCCGGCGGCCTGGTCGCCGTCTACCCCGAGGGCACCCGCTCACCGGACGGACGCCTGCACCGCGGCCGCACGGGAGTGGTCCGGCTGGCCCGGGACGCGGGGGTGCCGATCATCCCGGTCGGCGTGCTCGGCACCGCGGAGGTGCTCCCCATCGACGCCCGCCTCCCCCGCCGGCACCCGGTGACCCTGCGCTTCGGGCCGCCCGTCCCGGTCGTCGGCCGCATCCACGAACCACGCGACGTCCGCGTCCTCACCGACGAGGTGATGACGGCGATCCAGGCGTTGACCGGCCAGGAGTACGTTCCCCGGTACGCCCCGAAGCGCGAGACCCGGGCCGCCTGAGATCCTGGCCGTCCGCGGCCCGGCACCGTGGTGGCCCGGACGGCGGGAACGCGCGTCATACGCGGCCTTTTCCCGGTATCGACAGCCGGGTCCACACAGGAACTAACCACGCGTTAAACTTCCGCAACTCATCGCAGTTACGGGGGTAAATATGCGAATCTTGAGAATCGGCACGGTTCTCGCGACCGTGCTCACCGTCCTGGTGGCGAGCGCCGGCGTCAGCGCGGCAGCCGCCGTCACCGCCACCTACAACGTCTGGACCTGGAACGTGGCGGGCTGGACGATGCATCGCGGCTCCACGAGCAACGGCCTGATCGAAGTGATCTCCAATTCCATTCGGAACAGGTCCTCCAACCTCGCGGCGCTGAACGAACTCTGCTGGAGCCAGTACAAGGCGGTGCAGTGGAATCTGCGCGCGACGGGCTGGGGCGAGGACGAGGAGAACTACTCGCGGTTCGCGAGCACCAACGACACCGGCTGCGGCGGGGAGAAGTCCGGCATCGCCCTCTTCAGCAAGGCCCCGATGGGTCCGTCCCAGAGCTTCACGCTGCCGGACGACGGCCGTGTCGAGCAGCGGAAGCTGCTGTGCGCTCCGCTCGAGGCCCGACCGCACCTGCGGTTCTGCACGACCCACATCACCACCTCGAGCGAGGTCATCGGCGGCAGTCCGATCAACCAACGACAGTTGGACGCGGTCCGCGCCCAGGTGGACGCCTACAACGCGGCCGGCGACACGGTCATCATCGCGGGCGACTTCAACGCCCAGCCCAGCTACAACCGCCTCGACAAGTGGTATTCGTCCAGCGTCAACACGGCCAACAATCCCGACAACGAGGGCTTCCACCGGGAGCTCGACGATCGCGATTCGCGCTGCGTCGGATACGGCGAGAACACCCAGGACGACGGAACCCCGGCCGGACCCTGCGGGCCCGGTAAGAAGATTGACATGATCTTCGTACGGGAGGACAAGATCGTGGGCAGCTACGACGGTGATTCGTTGAGCATCTCCCAGAGCTGCGGTGGCGCCTGCTCCGACCACCGGATCCTCATCGGCACCGTCACCGTCACCGTCAACTGACCGACCTCCGATCCGCGCGATCGCGTGGATTCCCGTGGCTGGTGGCCTCGCCCGCTCCGGCGAGGCCACCACAACCCCGAAGCAGTGGCCTCCCAGCAGCAGGGAACCCGTTGCAGCGGCCTCCGAGATGCGGGCGACCGCGAGTCGGTGCTCGTGACGGCCCGGTGTGGATCGTTCAGCCGGCGAGCAGCGTCGCCATCCGCTGCGCCTGGGTCTCCCAACGCCACTCCCGCTCCACCCACGCCCGCCCGGCGGCACCGAACTGTCGCGCCAGGTCGCGGTCGGCGAGCAGCCGAGACACCCGGTCGGCGAGCTGGGCGACGTCCCTGCCGCCGACGACGTAGCCGGTCTCGCCCTCGCGGACCGCGTCCGGGGCGCCGCCGGAGTCGCCGGCGACGACTGGCAGGCCGGTCGCAGACGCCTCCAGGTAGACGATGCCCAGCCCTTCGACGTCCAGGCCACGGTTGCGGGTGCGGCACGGCATCGCGTAGACATCACCGGCCGCGTAGTGAGCCGGCAAATCGTCGTGCGGCACCGACCCGGTGAAGACCACGTCCGGCTCCACACCGGTATCGCGGGCGAGCTTCTCCAACGCCGTCCGGTAAGGGCCGCCACCGACGATCAACAGAGCCGCGTCGGGCACCCGACGACGGATCTCCGGCAGGGCCCGGATCAGCATGTCCTGACCCTTGCGCGGCACCAGACGGGACACGCAGACGACGACCGGTCGGCCGGTCAGCCCGAGGCGCTCGCGCACCGGCTCCCCGTCGACCGCCGGGTGATAGGTCTCCACGTCCACCCCGGGCGCGAGCCGGCGCAGCTCGGTCAGCCCGTCGACCGCCCGCGCCAACCGGGTGCGCGTGTATTCCCCCAGGTAGGTGGTCACGTCGACGCCCCGGGCGATCCGCCGCAGGGCCGCCCGGGCACCGGGCAGGGCCGCCCAGCCGATCTCGTGCCCGTGCGTCTGCGCCACCACCCGGCGGATGCCGGCCCGACGCCGCAGACCGGCGGCGAGCAGGCCGAGCGGGGCCGCCGCGCCGAACCACACCGTGTCGCAGTCGTACGCCCGAGCCAGTCGGGCGGCCCGCCGCGCCACCCGTGGGGTGGGCAGCAGCACCGTGGTCCGATCCCGGACCACCTCGAACGGCTGGTCTGCGTCGAACTTGTCCGCGCCCCGCCAGCGGGACGCGTAGACCACCACGGAACCGGTGGGCTGGTGCAGCGCGAGGTTGTGCACGAACGACTGGATGCCCCCCGGGCGGGGCGGGAAGTCGTTGGTGATCAGCAGCGTCCGGCTCATCTGCCGGCCTCCCTGGCGTGGGCGCGGGCGGCGGCCATCCGCTCGACCGTGGACGGGTGGGTCGCCGAGTAGAGGTATTCCCAGCGGGGCGGGTCGGGGTCGGAGAGGTTGACCGACCCGAGGCGTCGCTGCATCGACTCGAACGCGGCGGGATCGCCGGTCAGGGCCAACGCGTGCGCGTCGGCGCGCGCCTCCACCCGGCGCGAGATCAGCGCCTGGACCGGTGTGGCGACCAGACCGACCACCGTGACCAGGGCGACCAGCAACGGGAACGCGCGCGGCTGCGCCACCGAGTCGACACCGGCCAGCCGCAGCAACGGCGCCCAGGAGCCGATCAGGTAGAGCGCGACCACGGCGGCGGCGGCGCCCAGCGCCCCGGTCAACGTGCCGACCGCCACGTCGCGGTCCCGCGCGTGCCCCAGCTCGTGCGCCACCACGGCGGTCACCTCCGCCGGCGACGCCTCCCGCAGCAAGGTGTCGTAGACGACCACCCGCCGGGTCGGCCCGAGACCCGACACGTACGCGTTGACGGCCCGGGTGCGTCGCGAGGCGTCGGCGACCAGCACGTCGCGCACCGGCACCCCGTCGCGGGCCGCCATGGACATCAGCTCGGTGCGCAGCGGCCCGGGCTCCATCGGGGTGAACCGGTTGAACACCGGCTCCACGAGCACCGGCAGGACGAAGGAGAGCAGCACCACCAGGCAGGCCGCGCCCGCCGCGCCGAACGCCCACCACCAGCGCGGTGCGAGCCGGATGACGGCGTAGAAGCCGAACAGCGCCACCGCGCCGATCACCGCGCTCACGGCGTACGACTTGAGCAGGTCCACCGCCCAGCCACCCCAACCGTTGGTGCTCAACCCGTAGCGGGTGAGCACGGCCTGCCGCCAGGCGGCGAACGGGAGGGTGACCAGGTCCGCGACGAGCACGACGGCCAACCCGCCGAGAACCGCCTGGGCGGCCCAGTGACCACCGAACGGCCGGCCCGCCACCTCGACCAGCCGACTGCCCAGTGGGGTCAGCCCGAGAGCGAGGGCGATCAGCAGGCCCACGGCGAGCGCGGAGTAGCCACCCGGGCGCAGTGCGGACCGGAACTCGCGGCCCCGGGCCACCTGGTCGGACGGAAGGTCACGCAGCGCGGCCAGCTGGTCGGCCCGGGGGGCCGGCGGGCGGTGCCAGGGGATCAGCAGCACGGCGGCGACGACCAGCGCGAGGGACAGGCCGGCCAGGGTCAGCAGTGCCCAGCCGCGGATAGTCATCGCCCCACCCCGCCGCGCCGGGTCGGCACGACCACGGCGCGGCGCGACCCGGTCGCCGGGCGACCACCACCGCTGTGCCGTCTCCGCCTCATCCCGCCGCTCCTCCCGCTGAGAGCGCCCATCCTATGGCCCGCCCGCCCGAACCCGGCGGCAGCGCCTGGCCGACCCCGGCCACCCGCCGACCCGAGCCGGCCGGGCGGGAACGCGAGTGCCGGGGACGGCCGCGGCCGGCGGCACCGTCGGGCCCGCTCAGGCCACCCGCTGCCGGCGGGGTCGGACGCGGCGGGCGGCACGATTGGGCCGGCTCAGCACGATTGGGCCGGCTCAGCACGATTGGGCCGGCTCAGACCAGCGGTGTCTGCGGGCCTGACGCTGCCAGCGGCACCGTCGGGCTCGCTCAGGCCACCCGGGGCCGGCGGGACGGGCGCGGTCGGCCGGCGGGGCGACGTGGCGCGGGCAGCACCGCCACGTCGAAGCCGGCCCGGACGAACACCTCGATCGCCCGGTGCTCGGCGGCGCCGAGGTCGTCGGCCGGGGACCGGTCGTCGAGCAGCGCGGTCACCAGGCAGCCGGAACAGCCGGCTCCCCGGGCGACGCACCGGTCGCAGTCGATGAGCATCAACGCCTCCTGACGAGCTGCGGCGGCGAGGGCAACCCGATGGTCGCCGCCCGACCACCGTCGGTGAGGAGACGCTAATCGTCGGGTACGACAAATCCGCCCAGCCACGACCAACACTGATCTTGGTGAGAAGAGGCCCCTGGAGGGGCCATTTCCTACCAAGATCCGCTGGAGCGGCGTGCGGGAGGCGTCAGGAGCGCGCCAGGCGGCGCAGCAGCGAGTCGGCGCCCAGCGGGTACGCGCCGTGCCGACGCACCCCGTCGGCGACCTCCCGGTCGGAGGAGACCACCACCACCGGACGCCCCGACGGTTCGGCACGCACCAGGCGCCGGATCAGCTCGTCGGCGGTCTCGCCCTTGCGGGAGAACAGCACCCGTACGCCCCGCGGCGCGGGCGGCAGCCCGTGGATCCGCTCGGCGCCGTCGAAGACCACGGTGACCTCGTCACCGGTCTGCGCCGCGATCCCGCCGAGGCCGGTGATCAGCCGCTTGCGCTGCTGCTCCAGCGACATCTCGCCGAAGCCGCGCTTGGTGACGTTGTAGCCGTCCACCACGAGGTGCGCCCGGGGCAGCGCGAGCAACTGGTCCAGCCGGGCGGGGTCGTCGGTGTCCCGGGCGCGCGCGGCGGCGCCCGTGCCCGTCGCGGCGGGCTGGTCGGCGAACGCGTCGGCCACGAAGTCGGCCGGCAACATCTCCACCGGGTCGAGGGCGAGCTCCCGGCGCAGCCCGACGGCGGCCTGACCGATGGTCTCCAGCAGCAGCCAGAGCCGGGCGTCGTCGACCGAGCGGGCCTCCTTGGCGCTGGCCCGGGCCACGCCCGCGGCGGCCTCGGCCTCGGCGAGCCGGGCCCGCGCCCGGCGCAGCTCGGCCTCCGCGTCGGCGGCCGCCCGGGCCGCCCGGCCGCGTTCGGTGGCGAGCAGGTCGCTCGCCCGCTTCTCCCGGGCCTGGGTCTCCCGCAGCGCGCGGGTCAGCTGCCGCGACTCCTCCCGCAGCTGACCCAGCTCCTCGCGGACGCGGGCCAGCTCGTCACGGAGCTTCTCGGCCTCGACCCGCGCCACCGCCCGGTCGTGCTCGGCGCGGGTGGCCCGCTGCTCGGCCTCGCGGACCAGCTCGGCGACGACCGCGCTGTCCGCCTCGGCGCGGACCGCGGCCCCGCTGGCGTCGATCAGCTCCCGCCACCCGCGCGGCCGGGCCAGGTAGGCCAGCGCGGCCACCTCGACCGGGTCGGCGGCGGCCGGAGCCGTCCCCTCGACCACGGCCGCTCCCAGGTCGCCCGCGTCGGCGAGCACCCGGGCGGTCACCCGCTGCCGGAACAGCGGGTCGGCGGTGAGTTGGGCGGCGATCACGGGGGCGCCCAGGCGGGCACGGCGGTTGGGGGCGAACTTGGCGACCCGGCGCAGCGGCACGGGCACCTCGTCGGTGGGCAGACCGGGCAGCACCGCGGCGGTCAGGGCCACGATCCGCTGCCGCACCGGCTCGGGCAGCACGGGCTCCGGCTCGGCCGCCGCGCCGCCGTCGGCCACCGCGCGCCCGTCCCGACCCGACTCGCCGGACCCCGCACCACGCACATCCGATCCGGCGGCACGCACATCCGATCCGGCGGCACGCGCATCCGACCCCACATCAGGCACATCCGACCCCGCGGCACGCGCGTCGGAGCCCTGATCAGGCGCACCGGGACCCGGATCATCCGCAGCCGGCCCGCCGACCTCACCGGGGTCGCGCCCGGCGGCGACCTGGTCCTCCGGCGGGAGGTGGTCGTCGTACGGCTCGGTGAGGGGCATGTGGCAAGTCTCCCACCGCGACCGGGCCCACCGCCCGGTGAGTGAGCCGATCTCTCATCCTAGCCCTCGTAGTGACCCCTGGGGCAGCTGAGACGGGAGTGTCGGACGGTGGCGCTAGCGTGCCGCGGATGGCACAGGCGGAGTACGTCCAGCAGACGCTGGCTGGTCTCGACCCCGGCGGGGACGCCGGGATCGACCCGGCGCTGCCGCTCTACGCGACCACCTTCGTGGTGGTCGACCTGGAGACCACCGGCGGCGCCCCGGACGGCGGAGGGATCACCGAGATCGGCGCGGTCAAGGTCCGCGGCGGTGAGCAGCTGGGCGTGCTCGCCACGCTGGTCAACCCGGGGCAGCCGATCCCGCCGTTCATCACCGTGCTGACCGGCATCACACAGGCCATGCTGGTGCCGGCGCCGCCGATCGAGCAGGTGTTGCCGAGCTTCCTGGAGTTCATCGCCGACGCCGTGCTGGTGGCCCACAACGCCCCCTACGACGTGGGCTTCCTCAAGGCGGCCTGCGCGAAGCACGGTTACCGCTGGCCCAATCCCCGGGTGCTCGACACGGCCGCGCTGGCCCGTCGGGTGCTCACCCGGGACGAGGTGCCCAACCGAAAGCTGGGCACCCTGGCGGCCCACTTCCGCACCGCCACCCAGCCGACCCACCGGGCGCTCGACGACGCGAAGGCCACCGTCGACGTGCTGCACGGGCTGATCGCCCGGCTGGGCGGGCACCGGGTGGACACCATCGGCGACGCCATCGAGTTCGCCCGGGCGGTGACCCCGACGCAGCGGCGCAAGCGGCACCTCGCCGACGGGCTGCCGAAGGCGCCGGGGGTCTACATCTTCCGGGCCGCCGACGACCGCCCGCTCTACGTGGGCACCTCGGTCGACATCGCCACCCGCGTCCGCAGCTACTTCACGGCGGCGGAGAAGCGGGCCCGGATCTCCGAGATGCTCGCCGCCGCGGAACGGGTCGAGGCGGTGGAGTGCGCGCACTCGCTGGAGGCCGAGGTCCGCGAGCTGCGGCTGATCGCCGCGCACGCGCCGCCGTACAACCGGCGCTCGAAATACCCCGAGCGGATGGTCTGGCTCAAGCTCACCGACGAGCACTACCCCCGGCTGTCCGTGGTCCGCGACGTCTCCCCCGCCGACCGGTCGTTCCTCGGACCGTTCACCTCCCGTCGGGCCGCCGAGCTGGCCGCGGCGGGCTTCCACGACGCGGTGCCGCTGCGGCAGTGCACGCACAAGCTCTCGCTGCGGACCGTCACGCCGGCCTGCGCGCTGGCCGAGCTGGGTCGCTGCCCGGCGCCGTGCGAGCACCGGATCACCCCCGAGGAGTACGAGGACCGCGCCGCCGGGCCGTTCCGCACCGCCGCCGCGGACGACCCGCAGGTGGTGGTGGACGCGCTGCTGACCCGGATCGAGGTGCTCTCCGCCGCCCAGCGCTACGAGGAGGCCGCCGTGGTCCGGTCCCGGCTGGCGGCGGTGCTGCGGGTGGCCGTACGCATGCAGCGGCTCGGCGCGCTCGCCGGGATCGCCGAGTTGGCCGCGGCCCGGCCGGCCGCCCGGGGCGGCTGGGAGCTGGCCCTGGTCCGGCACGGTCGGTTGGCCGGCGCCGGGGTGTCCCCGCCGGGCGTCCATCCGCGACCGACGCTGGCCGCGATCCGGGCCACCGCCGAGACGGTGCCGGCCGGGCACGGGCCGGTGCCCCGAGCCTCGGCCGAGGAGTCCGAACGCATCCTGTCCTGGTTGGAGCGACCCGAGACCCGGCTCGTCGAGATGTCCTCCGGTTGGGCGTCCCCGGTGCGGGGTGCGGGCCGGTTCCGGGACCTTCTGGCCAAGGCCGAAGGTTCCATGACCCACCAACTCTCGACCGAACGCTCATGACCAACTGACCGATCGGACTACGTCGACTCCCTTAGGCTGTTAGAGAAGTGCAGTCCTGCCCGTTTCGTGGGCCTGCTCCCGGTTGCCGGGTCACCGGCACCGCGGGGGCCGGGGTGAGGAGGTGTCCCTCGTGGACGTCGACGCCGGACACGGCGCCGCCCTGGGGGGCGCCCTTCCAGCCCAGCCGGGCGAGCTGCCCCTGACCCGCCGGTTACGGTCGCTGCTCGCGTGGCCGACCGCCGAGGCCGATCCGGTCAGTCAACTGGTCCGGGCCCACCGCGCCATCCACCCGGGCGTCGACCCGTCGGTGCTGCGGCGGGCCTACACGATCGCGGAGAACATGCACCGCGGCCAGTTCCGCAAGAGCGGCGAGCCGTACATCACGCATCCGCTGGCGGTCGCCCAGATCTGCGCCGACCTCGGGATGGACACCACCACCCTGGTCGCGGCGCTGCTGCACGACACGGTGGAGGACACCCGCTACACGCTCCAGGCACTCGCGGAGGATTTCGGGCCGGAGGTCGCTCACCTGGTCGACGGGGTCACCAAGTTCGACAAGGCGTTCTACGGCAAGGCGGCCGAGGCCGAGACGACCCGCAAAATGATCATCGCGGCCGGCAAGGACGTCCGGGTTCTGATCATCAAGCTCGCCGACCGGCTGCACAACATGCGCACCCTCGGCGTACGCTCGGCGGCCTCCCGGGAGCGGATCGCCCGCAAGACCCAGGAGGTGCTGGTCCCGCTCTGCGACCGGCTGGGCATCCAAACCCTGAAACGCGAGCTGGACGACGTGGTGCTGCTGCACCTGGAGCCGGAGGAACACGCCCGCATCGCCCGGCACGTGCACGACCGGCCGGGCTGGGACGCCTATCTGGAGGACGTGGTCTCCCGCGCGAAGGTCGCCCTGCGCCGCAGCCGCGTCGACGCCGAGGTGACGCCGCGCCCCCGGCACCTCTACTCCATCTGGAAGGACACGGTGGCCGGCGGGCACACCGCGCCGTTCGACCTGCCGCGCATCGCCGTGGTGGTCGACGGCCCGGCCACCGACTGTTACGCCGCCCTCGGCGCGATCCACGGCACGTGGCGGCCGGTGCCGGGCCGCTTCAAGGACTACATCGCCTCACCGAAGAACAACCTCTACCGATCCCTGCACACCAGCGTCCGCGGCCCGAAGGACCGCACCGTGGAGGTGCTCATCCGCACGGAGGAGATGCACCGCTCCGCCGAGTACGGCATCGCCGCCGACTACCGCTTCCCCCGGGCGGGCGGCGGGGCGGCGGCCCGGGCCGACCAGCTGGCGTGGCTGCACCGGGTGCTCGACTGGGAGCAGGACGCGTCCGACCCGGCCCAGTTCCTCGAGTCACTGCGCTGCGACCTGGCCGAGGCGCAGATCCAGGTCTTCGCCGACGGGCGGCAGGTCGTGCTGCCGGCCGGTGCCACCCCGGTCGACCTGGCCTACGAGCTGGGCACCGAACGCGGCGACCATTGTCTCGCCGCACGGATCAACGGCCGGCTCGCGCCGCTCTCCTCGGAGTTGGAGGACGGCGACGTGGTGGAGATCTTCACCGAGAGCGACGCCGAGAACGGCTTCGAGGCGGAGGCGGCGCCGCGCGGCCCGCGTCGCGAGTGGCTGGACTTCGTCAAGTCGCCGCACGCGCAGATGCAGATCAACCGCTGGTTCGCCGAGCACACCGCGCCGGGCATCACGATCAGTGACAAGGTTCGCCTCGGCCGGGCCACGATCGGGCTCGCCCTGCGGCAACACAACCGTGGCCTGGCCAGCGACCTCCCGCTGCTGCGGCTCGCCGAGGAGCTGGGCTACCCCGACCTGGAAACGCTGCTGGTCGCGGTCTTCGACCGGGTCATCGAACCGGATGCCGTGGTCCGCCAACTCATCGACCTGGTCGATCACCGGCAGTGACCGTCGGCCCCCGCCCGGCACGAGGACGGCTCGTGACCACTAGCCTGGAGTCATGATCCCCCGCTCGCGCGTCACCGGCCGGGCCATCGCCTATCAGCTCTTCTACCGGTTGCCGATCCCCGTGCGGCGCCGACTCGTCCGGCTGGCCGTGCCGAAGTACATCGTCGGCGCGGTCACCCTGGTCCGGGACGCCGAGGCCGAGGGGGCGGGTCGCCTGCTGCTGCTGCGGCAGCCGCCCGGCACCCGGTGGACGCTCCCCGCCGGGTTGCTCCAGCGCGGCGAGGCGCCGGTGGTGGGCGCCGCCCGCGAACTGCACGAGGAGACCGGCATCCGGCTCTCCCCCGCCCGGCTACGCCCGGCCGTGCCGAACGCCCTGGTGCACGCCAAGGGCTGGGTGGACATGGTCTTCGAGACCGAGGTGCCCGCGTCGACCACCGAGCTGACGGTCGACGGGGCGGAGGTCTTCGAGGCCGCCTGGCACCCGCTGGACGACCTGCCGCAGCTCAGCTGGCCGACGGCGCGGCTGCTCGGCTACTACGGGATCGGTCCGCTGGCCGGGCAGTTCCCGCCGCCGGTGCCTGGCACGGAGGAGTGACCGTGGCCGCGGCCGGCCTCGGCGACGTCTGCGCCGTCGTGCTCGCCGCGGGTGAGGGCACCCGGCTGCGTCCGCTGACCGAACGCCTGCCCAAGGCGCTCTGCCCGGTCGGCAACATCCCGCTGCTCGATCGCGCGCTGGACCGCCTGGCCGGGCTCGGCCTGGTCGGGCCGGAGCGGGTCGCGGTGAACGCCTGCTACCTGGCCGACCAGGTGGTCGCGCACGTGGGTGACCGGGCGCACCTGTCGGTCGAGCCGGGTGACCCGCTCGGCACCGCCGGTGGCGTCGCGAATCTGCGGGACTGGATCGCCGGCCGCCCGGTGCTGGTCGGCAACGCGGACGCCTACCTGGCCGACCCGGCCGCGACGCCGGGCCCGGACATCGCCGCGCTGCTCGACGGCTGGGACGGCCACGAGGTACGCCTGCTGGGCCAGCCGGCCGCCGACCCGACGGCGCTCGGCACCTTCGACGGGCACGTCTTCACCGGCTTCTCGCTGCTGCCGTGGCGGCGGGTCCGGGACCTTCCGAGCGGCTTCGGCGACCTCGTCCGCGCGGTGTGGCGGCCGGCCGAGGCGGAGGGCGCGCTGACCGTGGTCCCCTTCCACCGGACCTTCTACGACACCGGCACCCCGGCCGACTACCTGGCGGCGAACCTGCACGCGGCGGGCGCCGCCGGCCTGGTCGACCCGACCGCCACGGTCACCGGCCGCTGCCGCGAATCGGTGGTGGGGGCCGGCGCCGAGGTGCACGGGGAGGTGGAGCGCTCGGTGGTCTGGCCGGGTGGCACCGTCCACGCGGGTGAACGGCTGCGCGAGGTGGTGCGGGCCGGCGACGACCTCACCGTGCCGGCCGCCCGCCCGTAACCGAGGATCTAGCATGAGCGACGACGCCGACGAACGGAGAACTGTCCCGTGATCACCGCGATCGTGCTGATCGACTGCGCCACCGACTCGATCCCCGAGGTGGCCGAGACCCTGGCCAACCTGCCCGGTGTCAGCGAGGTCTACTCGGTCGCCGGGCACGTCGACCTGATCGCCATGGTCCGGGTCCGCGAGTTCGAGCAGATCGCCCAGGTCATCGCCGGCAGCATCTCGAAGGTGCCGGGCGTGCTGAACACCGAGTCGCACATCGCGTTCCGGGCGTACTCGCAGCACGACCTGGAGGAGGCGTTCGCGATCGGCCTGGCCAACGCCGACTGAGCCCCGGCGCACGGAGGCCGGCCCACCCCGGGGGGTGGACCGGCCGCCGCTGTGGTTGGGCGTCAGCTCTCGCTCGGAGCCGGCGACTCGGTGGTGCCGCCACCCGGAGCCTCGGTGCCCGGCGACTCGGTGGTGCCGCCACCCGGGCCCTCGGTGCCCGGCGACTCCGTACCCGGCGACTCGGTGCCGGGCGACTCGGTGGTCGCGCCGGGGCTCGGCGTGCCGCTGGCGCTGGCCTGCGGGACCGGGATGCCCAGCTGCTGGGCGAGCTGGACGAGCTCGTCATAGTGCGCCTGGAGGGTCGGCAGCGCGGTCTGCGCCAGCTGGATCACCGACTGCTCCGAGCCCTGCGAGATCTCGGTCTGGGTGGCCTGGATGGCCTGCAGGTGGCCGGCCAGCTGGGCCGTCACCCACTCCCGGTCGAACTCCGCACCGCTGGCGTTGTTCAGCCGGTCGATCACGGCCTGCTGGTCCGCGGTGGGCCCGTTGGGCAGCTGCACGTTGAGCTGGGACGCGGTCTGCTGCACCGTCTGGTCCAGCTGGGTGTGATCGGTCACGAACATCTTGCCCAGGTCCTTGACCTGCTGGTTCTGGCCCTTCTGCTGGGCCAGCTCACCCGTGGTGATCTCGAACAGGTTGACCTGATGGATCGCCTGCAGGTACTGGGTGTCCTGCGTCGACGGCTGTGCCGCGGCCTGCGCCGCGGCGGCCGGCGCGACGCCGACCAGCACCAGCGCGGCCAGCAGGCCGAGGCGTTTGATACCCAACATGCTTCCCCCCCTTGAGACGTTGGACCGCACGGATACCCGGCTCACCGGGGTTATTCCTGCGATCCCCCGCCGCGAGGGACCGTCGCCTCCGGGCCCGCCCGTCCGGCTCCGGACCGGCCGGCCCGCCGCCCACGCGTACGTCCCGGTCCCCGCCCTCGTGTCCGGCCGCACGGAACCCGCGGTGCCGGACCTCGACGACTCAGCGCCGGAAACGGACGTGGCGCCCGCCGGATGATCCGGCGGGCGCCACGTCGAGGTGGTGCGGGGGTCAGCGGCGGGACTCGCCGCTGCCGATCTCCTCACGCTCCGGTCGGGCCTCGACCGGCGGGTGCCCCGGCGAGACCGGTGCCTCGACCGGCTTCTCGATCGGGTAGAAGAAGCCCCGGATGGCCGGGCCGAGGGCGCCGAGCCGGTTCATCTTCTTCGGGACGACCCAGCCGACGTACGGCAGCTCGCCGTGGCCGTCGTGCCCGTCCGCCGCGCTGAGCGGCTGGTGCACCTCGACGAACCGGCCGTCCGGCAGGCGCCGGATGATGCCGGTCTCGACGCCGTGCGCGAGCACCTCCCGGTCGTGCTGCTGCAGGCCCAGGCAGAGCCGGTAGGTGACGTAGTACGCCAGCGGCGGCACGATGAGCAGACCGATACGGCCGGCCCAGGTCATCGCGTTCAGGCTGATCTGGAACTTGTCGGCGATGACGTCGTTCGCGCCGGAGAGGGTCAGCACCACGTAGAAGGAGACCGCCATCGCGCCGACCGCGGTGCGGGCCGGAACGTCGCGGGGCCGCTGGAGCAGGTTGTGGCTCTTGCGGTCCTTGAGGTGCCGGGCCTCCATGAACGGGTACAGCGTGGACAGACCGACCAGGATGCCGGGGAGCACGACCGTCGGCCAGAACAGCGGCGGAATGACGTAACCGTCACCGATCGGGATGTTGATCTGCCAGGCCGGCATCAACCGGGTCGAGCCGTCCAGGAACATGACGTACCAGTCCGGCTGGCTGGCGGCGGACACGACCCACGCCTCGTACGGGCCGAAGAGCCAGATCGGGTTGATCTGGAACAGACCGCCCATCAGCGCGATCACGCCGAAGACGATCATGAAGAAGCCGCCCTGCTTGATGGCGTACCGCGGGAACATCCGCTCGCCGACCACGTTGCCGTTGGTCCGACCCGGGCCCGGCCACTGGGTGTGCTTCTGCTTGAAGACCAGGCCGAGGTGGGCGCTGATCAGCGCGAGCAGCAGACCCGGGATCAGCAGCACGTGGGCGATGAAGAACCGGCTGATGATGATCGTGCCGGGGAACTCCCCACCGAAGATCGACGAGGTGAGCCAGGAGCCGATCACCGGGATGGACAGCATGATCGCCGAGGCGATCCGCAGACCGGTGCCGGAGAGACCGTCATCCGGCAGCGAGTAGCCGGTGAAGCCGGCCAGGAAGCCGACCCAGAACAGCAGCGAGCCGATGATCCAGTTGGTCTCGCGCGGCTTGCGGAAGGCGCCGGTGAAGAAGACGCGCAGCATGTGCACGACGATCGCGGCCATGAACAGCAGCGCCGCCCAGTGGTGCATCTGCCGCATGATCAGACCACCGCGGACCTCGAAGGAGAGGTCCAGGCTGGAGGCGTACGCGGCGGACATCGGCGTGCCCCGCAGCGGGGCGTAGCTGCCGTTGTAGATCACCTCGGTCATCGCCGGCTCGAAGAAGAAGGTCAGGAAGACCCCCGTCAGCAGCAGCACGATGAACGAGAAGAGCGCGATCTCGCCGAGCAGGAAGGACCAGTGGTCCGGGAAGACCTTGTTCAGCAGCCGGCGCAGCGGGGTCGCCACCTGGAAGCGGTCGTCCACCCCCGCGGCGGCCTTGCCCGGCGTCGCCGCCAGGTCGAACTTACGACGCTTCATGGCCGCTCCCAGAAGTCTGGCCCGACGGTCTCGGTGAAGTCGGACTTCGCCACGAAGAAGCCCTCGGAGTCCACCTCGATCGGCAGCTGCGGCAGCCGCCGGCTGGCGGGACCGAAGACGGGCCGGGCGTTGTCGGTGATCAGGAACTGCGACTGGTGGCACGGGCAGAGCAGCCGGTTGGTCTGCTGCTCGTAGAGGCTGGCCGGGCAGCCCGCGTGCGTGCAGATCTTGGAGAAGGCCGCGTAGTTGCCCCACATGTAGTCGCCGTGGCCGACCCGCTCGTTGGCCTTGCGCGACTCCTGCGCGTCGGAGTCCCGCAGGTGGATCAGCAGCGTCGGCGAGTCGGCGTGCCGGTTGCTCACGCCGTGCTCGATGCCGGGGAACACGGTCAGCTGGCCGCCCGCGCTGATGTCCGCCGGGCGGATCGGACGGCCGTCCTCGCGGACCAGCCGGATCTTCTGCCCGCCCTCGGCCGGGGCGAACCCGGTCGTGAACATCTGGTTGTTCTTGTGCGGGTTGGAGATCAGCCCACCGACCAGCGGCGCCGCGGCGACGGCCGCGACCGGCGCGAGACCGGCCAGCAGCGAGATGCCGAGCAGCGGACGGCGCTTCACGCCCAGCTCGTCGGCCATGTAGAGCATGGTCTGGCCGGTGATGGTCCGGTCGTCCGCGGAGACCGCGCCCTCGTGCCGGTCCTGGATCGACACCTCCTTGGGCAGCAGCTTCTTGCCCCAGGTGAGGATGCCGAAGCCGACGCCCAGCAGGGCCAGGCCCAGGGTGACGCCGAGCAGCGGGGTGAAGAGCTTGTCGGCACCGCGGCCGGCCTCGTACTCCCACGGCCACCAGATGTAGATGACCAGGAACGCGGTCGCCAGCAGGCCGGTCAGCAGGAAGAGACCGGCGACCAGCCGGACCAGCCGACGCTCGGCCTTGGAGTTCGGGGCGACCTGGGGCTCGTAGTGGACGATCTCGATGTCGTCCCGGCGGGCACCCTCCTCGACGATGTCGAAACGGGTCAGCCCGGGGGTGTTCACGTCGAGCGGTTCCCGGCCCTGCTGGGTCTGGTGCTCGGTGTGCGTGCTCATGCCGTCACCTCGTTACCGGCGGTGCCGAGCGGCGGCACCGCAGCACTGAATCGAAAGGTCAGCTCGGTCACGACTTGCCCGCGATCCACAGGCTCGCGAAGACCAGCGCGACGATGCCGACCAGGAAGATCGCCAGACCCTCGGTCGACGGACCGTAACGGCCCAGGTTGAAGCCGCCCGGGTCCTGGTCGTGCTTCAGCGTCTCCTGGATGTAGGCGATGATGTCGGCCTTCTGCTCCGGGGTGATCTGGTTGTCCCCGAAGACCGGCATGTTCTGCGGGCCGCTCAGCATGGCGGCGTAGATCTGCCGGTCACTCGCCGGGCGCAGGCTCGGGGCGAACTTGCCCGAGGAGAGCGCGCCGCCACCGCCACCGAAGGCGTGGCACTGCGAGCAGTTGATCCGGAACAGCTCACCACCGGCGGCGATGTCGCCCTCGGAGTGCAGGTCGTCGCCGTTCGGCACGACCGGACCGCCACCGAGCTCCTGGATGTACTGGGCGAGCTGGCGGGTCTGCTCGTCGGTGAAGAGCGGCGGCTTGCGGTGCGCCTGGGCCTCCTGCCGCGCCAGCGGCATCCGGCCGGAGCTGACCTGGAACTCCACCGAGGCCGCGCCGACACCGATCAGGCTCGGGCCGCGACCCTCGACACCCTGCGCGTTGCGACCGTGGCAGGTCACACAGCTCACGTCGAACAGGGCCTTGCCCTCGGCGGCGGCGCCGGTCAGCGTGGGGTCGTCCTGCGCCTGCGCACCGGGGGCGAAGACCGTGTAGGCGCCGCCCGCGAGCATCAGCGCGGCGACCAGCCGGACCGCGGCACCCAGCCGGCGGCGGCCCCTGCTGCGCGCGGCGGGCCGCCCGCGCAACCGCGCGAGCAGACCGCGTCGGCGGTCGTTGTCAGAAGTCATGACCTGTGTCCTTAACCGGTTGGACCTTGTCTCAGGGGACGGAGCAGCGGCGCGGTTCGTGACGCGCCAAGATCACTGAAGCCAGTAGATCATGGCGTAGAGAGCGATCCACACCACATCGACGAAGTGCCAGTAGTACGACACGACGATCGCCGAGGTCGCCTGCGCCGGGGTGAACCGGCCCATGGTGGTGCGGATCATGAAGATGATGAAGGCGATCAGACCGCCGGTCACGTGCAGACCGTGGAAGCCGGTGGTCAGGTAGAACATCGACCCGTAACCGTCTTCGTTGATCTTGACGCCCTCGTGCACCAGCGTGCGGTACTCGTTCAGCTGGCCGAGCACGAAGATCAGGCCCATCACGAACGTGATCGTGAACCAGCGCCGCAGCGAGTGCACATCGCCGCGCTCGGCCGCGAAGACGCCGAGCTGGCAGGTGACCGAGGACAACACCAGGATCACCGTGAAGGTGGTCGCGTACGGGATGTTGAGGACCTCGGTGTGCTCCGCCCACTGCTCGGGCGCAGCCGCGCGGATCGAGAAGTACATCGCGAACAGCGCCGCGAAGAACATGAGTTCGCTGGAGAGCCACACGATCGTCCCGACGCTGACCATGTTGGGTCGGGTCAGGGAGTGGATCCGGCTCTTGTCAATGGCTGGGGCCGCAGTCACGCGGTCATTATTGCCCCTGACCGGCGGTCACGATCAGCGGGGGGCCAAACCAACGGTCAGGGTGGCCCGATCGTGGTCGTCCGGTTCGCCTGGCCTAGCCTGAAAAGCGTGCTGCACGTCGATCCGATCTTCGCCGCCACCTCGGCGGTCCCGCCGAGCACGGCCCACGCGACCTGGGCCGGTCCGAGCCTGGCCGCGGGCGGCGAGGCTCTCCCGCCGCCGTTCACCGTCAGCGCGCTGCTGACCGAGACCCGGCTGGACAGTTGGCTGGCGCTCGGCCTGGTGCTCGCCGCCGGGCTCTACCTGTACGGCGTACACCGGCTGCGGATGCGCGGCGACCGTTGGCCGGTCGCGCGGACGGTGTTCTTCCTCGGACCCGGCCTCGGCGGCATCGCCCTGGTCACGGTGAGCGGACTGCACGCGTACGACACCGCGCTGCTGAGCGTGCACATGGTCCAGCACATGGTGCTGTCGATGATCGCGCCGATCTTCCTGGCGCTGGGCGCGCCGATGACGTTGGCCCTGCGTACGCTGCCGGCGCGCCCCCGCAAGCGGCTGCTCGCGATCGTGCACAGCCGGTTCGCCCGGGTCTACAGCTTCCCGCTGGTGGCGTTCGCCATCTTCGTGGTCAACCCGTTCGTGCTGTACTTCACCGACCTGTACCGCTACACCCTCGAGCACGCCTGGGCGCACGAGCTGGTGCACGCGCACTTCATCATGACCGGCTGCGTGTTCTTCTGGCCGCTGCTCGGCCTCGACCCGCTGCCCGGCCGGTGGCCGTACCCGGCCCGGGCGCTGCTGATGCTGCTCTCCGTGCCGTTCCACACCGTGCTCGGGCTCACCATCATGCAGAGCAGCACGCTCTTCGGCGGCGACTGGTACCCCTCGCTGAACCTGTCCTGGGCCGACCCGTGGGACGACCAGGTCCTCGCCGGCGGCATCCTCTGGGCCGGCGGCGAGTTCGTCAGCGTGACCATGCTCGCGGTGCTGGTCGTGCAGTGGGTCAAGCAGTCCGAACGCGAGGCCCGCCGGATCGACCGCGAGCTGGACCGCCAGGAGGCCCGCCAGCGCGCCACGGAATCCGCGAGCTGACCGGCGTCGACGGGTACGCCCCGACGACCGGGCGGGCGGGACGTCACGTACGTCACGTCGACCGGTAGCATCAGCCGGGCAGCTACGAGGTGGGAGCCAGTCGAGTCATGAGTGATCGTCAGTGCACCGTCCTGCTCTACAGCGACGACCCGCAGGTCCGTGACCGGATGCGGCTGGCCGTCGGCACCCGGCCCGCGCCCGACCTGGAGGTCGAGTTCGTCGACGCGTCGACGTACCAGGAGGTCATCCGCCTCGTCGACGACTACGAGATCGACCTGCTGCTGCTCGACGGCGAGGCCAGCCCGGGCGGCGGCATCGGCATCGCCCGCCAGATCAAGGACGACCGCGACGACGCGCCGCCGACCTGCCTCGTGATCGCCCGCGCCGCCGACCGATGGCTCGCGGCCTACGCCGAGGTCGACGCCACCCTGGTGCACCCGCTCGACCCGGTGACCACCGGCACCACGGTGGCCGAGCTGCTGCGGACGCACGCACCCGCCTGACGTCCCCCGCTCCGGCACCGCCACGGCGCCGGACCCACCGGCGCCGGTTCATCCCACCCGCATTTCGCACGCTCGGGAGGCCCGCGATGGGCGATCGGACCTGGCCGCACCTGCTCAACGCGCTGCTGCGTGGCGAGGAGCTCTCCACCGCCGACACCGCGTGGGCCATGGGCGAGATCATGGCCGGCTCGGCCACCGCGGCGCAGATCGCCGGCTTCGCCGTCGGGTTGCGCGCCAAGGGCGAGACCTCCGCCGAGCTGGCCGGCCTGGTGGAGGCGATGCTGGGCCGCGCCGTGCCGGTCACCCTCACCGAGGAGCTGCGCGGCACCGCGCTCGACGTGGTGGGCACCGGCGGCGACCTGGCCCACACCGTCAACATCTCCACCATGGCCGCGCTGGTCGTCGCCGGCGCCGGCGTACGCGTGGTCAAGCACGGCAACCGGGCCGCGTCCTCCTCCTGCGGCACCGCCGACCTGTTGGAGTTCCTCGGCCTACCGCTGGACCTGGACCCGGAGGCCGTCGCCCGCTGCGTCACCGAGGCCGGCATCGGCTTCTGCTTCGCGGCCCGGTTCCACCCGGGTATGCGGCACACCGGCCCGGTCCGTCGCGAGCTGGGTGTGCCCACCGTGTTCAACTTCCTCGGCCCGCTGACCAACCCGGCGCGTCCCCGGGCCGGCGCCGTCGGCTGCTTCGACCCGCGCATGGCGCCCGTGATGGCCGGCGTGTTCGCCGCCCGCGGGGACTCGGTGCTGGTGATGCGCGGCGAGGACGGGCTCGACGAGTTCACGACGGCCGCCCCGACCCGCGTCTGGGTGGCGCAGAACGGCACCGTCCGCGAGGCCGTGCTCGACGCCACCGACCTGGGGGTACCCCGCTCCACCCTGGCCGACCTGCGGGGCGGCGACGCCGCGTTCAACGCCGGCGTGGCGCGCCGCGTACTGGCCGGTGAGCCCGGCCCGGTCCGGGACGCCGTGCTGGTCAACGCGGCGGCGGCGCTGGCCACGCAGGGCCCGCTCGACGGCGACCTGACCGACGCGCTGCGCGCCGGAATGGCCCGGGCCGCCGAGTCGATCGACTCCGGCGCCGCCACGGCCACCCTGGACCGCTGGATCGAGGTGGCCCGCTCGCTCTGACGCCGCGCCCACGCCGACCCAGCGGCCCGCCCTCGGCTGCGCCCGCCGCACGGCGCCAGGCCCAGGGACGGGGCCAGCCCGGGGGCTGCGGACGATGCCCGGAACGCACCGCCGAGGCGGTCTTGTCGGACCCGCGTGCGAAACTACATCGGAGTGATTCACCTCCGTCGTGCGCGGCTTCAGTCGGCGGACCGGAGCGAGAGGAGACGCCCGTGTCGGAGCGCGAGTTCCACTGCGACAACTGCGAGGGCGTTCAGCCCTTCGAGGCCCCGCCGTGCGTCGACGGGCACGGCACCGACTGTCCCGAGCTCGTCTGCACCGGGTGCGGGGCGGCCGTGTTGATCGCCACGTTCGCGTTCCACGCGCCGCAGCTCACCGCCCGCCGCCGACGCCCGTCGACCCACCGCCGCGCCGCCTGAGGCCCCACGCCACGCCCCAGCGGCACGTGGCTCTGGCGCGCTGGTCACCGTCACCGGGCGTCCACGCTGGGACGTGACCTCGGATGACGTCGCGCTCGTGGTGTCCTGGGCGTGTGCGCTGTCCAGACGCCCCGAACACGCCACCGGGCCCGCAGCGCAACACCACCCCAGGTCAACCCCTGTACGGCGTCCAGGGCGCCCGCACCGCCTCCTCGCCCGCCGGCACTCGGGCCGGACCGGTACAGAGGCGCAGAGGCGGGGATGCGAGGGCCGCCAGCCCGGGTCGCAGACGCGCGACGGCCCGCCTCCTGCAGGAGGCGGGCCGTCGTCGTGGTCCGGTGGTGCGGCCGTGCTCAGTGCTCGGCGGTGCGCCGGGTGCCGGAGTAGTACTCGAAGAGCAGGCCGCAGGCGGCGAAGATGACCGCCACCAGGCCGACACCGAGCAGCCAGAGCTGCCAGAACACCAGGCCGAGGCCGGCGATGGCGGCGGCGAACGCCACCCCGAAGGGCCAGTAGCTGCCCGGGCTGAAGAAGCCGACCTCACCCGCGCCGTCGGCGATCTCGGCGTCCGCGCGGTCCTCCGGTCGCAGGTCGATGCGGCGGGAGACGAACCAGAAGAAGCCACCGCACATCGAGCACAGCAGGAAGGACAGCAGCAGGGCCACCGTGCCGACCCACTCGATGTGGCCGGACTCGCCGTGCGTCCAGGCACCGTAGAGGATGGTCGCGCCGGCGAGGAACCCGGCGATCAGAAGGAAGATACGCCACTCGGTCTTCATGCCCGCTCCCTCACTTCCCCGAGCTGACCGGCAGGTCGTCCGGGTTGAAGTTGCTCGTCGTACGCCGGGTGTCGAACGGGCGGGTGGTCTCCGCGTACGGGTCCTCGCCGATCGCGGTCAGCGCCTCCTGCGTGGTGCGGCCGGCCTGCTTGGCCGCGAGGAACTGGTCGTACTTCTCCGGCGACACGACGCGCAGCTCGAAGTTCATGAACGCGTGGTACGTGCCGCAGAGCTCGGCGCAGCGGCCGACGTAGGCGCCCTCGGTCTCCAGGCTGGACACCTCGAACACGTTCCGGATCTTGCCGGGCATGACGTCCCGCTTGAACAGCAGCTCCGGCACCCAGAACGAGTGGATGACGTCGCGGCTGGTCTCCTCGAACCGGATGGACCGGTTGGTCGGCAGCACCAGGATCGGGATGACCTCGCTGGTGCCGAGCGTCGAGGCGACGGTGTTGGCGTCCGTGCCCTCGCCGTCCCGGTAGTTGAACTGCCAGTTCCACTTGAAGGCGACGACCTCGACGGTCACGTCGGGGTTCTTCGTCAACCTGTTCACGTCGGTCTGGACGACCGCCGTGTAGTAGAAGAGCACGGAGACGATCAGCACCGGCGCGATGGTGTAGAGGAACTCCATCGGCAGGTTGTACCGGGTCTGCACCGGCAGCTCGTTGCCCCGCTTCCGGTAGCGCACGATGCACCAGAAGATGAGGCCCCAGACGAACACGCCGACCGCGAGCGCCGCGATGCAGGACGCGATCCACAGGTCGTACATCCGGTGCGACTGCGGAGTGATGCCGCCCTGCGGCCAACCGAAGCCGCCGAACGTCGCGCCGACGTCACAACCCGTGAGCAGGACCAGCAGTGCCACACCGCCGAGACCGAGCCCGGCGAGGCGACCGGCACCACGCCGCCGGCGCCCGCCGGCTCCTGGGGAAGCGCTGTGCCGTACGGCCGACGGCCGTACCTCCGAACTCCTTGCGACCACCTGGTCCTGCCTCCCTAGCGCGCCGCGGTGTCTCGTCTGATTCTGTCGGTCTCCGCCGGGGCGAAGCGACAGCACCGGCGGCAAAGGCGTCACCGACGGTCGCAGATTACTCGACCATGACCGGCTCGACCGTGTTGGGGTGGCCGTCCACCCCCATCGGGGGATCTTGGCCGAGTCTTTCGCGATAGCGTAGGTAGTCGTGAGCGCATCCCCGGTCTACCTGGACGCGGCCACCGCCACGCCACTGCACCCGGTCGCGCGGCAGGCGCTGCTGGCCGCTCTCGACGACGGTTGGGCCGACCCGGGCAAGCTCTACAGCCAGTCCCGTCGGGCCCGCCAACTTCTCGACGCGGCCCGCGCCGCGACCGCCGAGACTCTGGGCGTACGCGCCGACGAGCTGTCCTTCACCGCCAGCGGCACGGCTGCCGCGCACGCCGCCGTGCTCGGCGGCCTGGCCGGTCGCCGCCGGGCGGGCCGCACGTTCGTGCACTCGGCGATCGAACACTCCGCCGTGCTGCACGCGGCGGAGCGGCACGTCGCCGACGGCGGCGAGGCGACCTCCGTGCCGGTGGACCGGCTCGGCGGACTGGACCCGGACGCGTGGTCGGCGGCCGTGGACGCGCCGGGGGTGGCGCTGGCGGCGCTGATCGCGGCGAGCCACGAGGTGGGCACCGTCCAGCCGGTGGCCGGGGCGGCCGCCGCGTGCGACGACGCCGGGGTGCCGCTGTACGTGGACGCGGCGCAGCTGGTCGGCCGGGGCCCGGTGCCGGCGGGCTGGTCGCTGCTGACAGCCAGCGCCCACAAGTGGGGTGGCCCGGCCGGTGTGGGTCTGCTGGTGGTCCGCAAGGGCACCCGGTGGGAGTCGCCCTATCCGGCCGACGAGCGGGAGTCGGGGCGTACGCCCGGGGCGTTGAACCTGCCCGCGGTCGTGGCGGCCGCGGCGAGCCTGCGCGCGGTGGCGGCCGAGGCCACGGCGGAGGCGGCCCGGTTGGCGCCGCTGGTGGACCGGATCCGGGCGCGCGTCGCGGCGGACGTGCCGGACGTGGAGGTGGTGGGCGACCCGGAGCGCCGGCTGCCGCACCTGGTCACCTTCTCCTGCCTGTACGTGGACGGGGAGGCGCTGCTGCACGCGCTGGACCGGCGTGGCTTCGCGGTGTCCTCCGGCTCGTCGTGCACCTCGTCGACGCTGCGCCCGTCGCACGTGCTGGAGGCGATGGGGGTGCTGTCGCACGGCAACGTACGGGTCTCGCTGCACCGGGAGACGTCGGAGGCGGACGTCGAGCGGTTCCTCGCCGAGCTGCCGGGGATCGTGGCCGACCTGCGCGCCGAGGCGGGGGTGGTGGGGCTGTGACGCTGCCCGACGAGGTGCTCGACTGCCGTGGCCAGCGCTGCCCGCTGCCGGTGATCGCGGTGGCCCGGCGGCTGCCCGAGCTGCCGGTGGGCACGGTGGTGCGGGTGCTCGCCGACGATCCGGCGGCGGCGGTGGACATCCCGGCGTGGTGCCGGATGCGCGGCCAGGAGTTCCTGGGCACGGTGACGGGGCCCGACGGCCCCGCCTACGACGTCCGCCGCCGACACTGATCACCCCCACCTGCCCCCACCCGCCCGCCCAGCCGGCGATCGCGCACTTCGCGGGCGCGGGGTGGGGAGCGTCAGGGCAGGAGGTGGGGGCGGATCTCGTCGGCGGCCACGTCGCCGTAGGACTCGGCGAGGCGCTTGACGAACAGGTCACGGCGGACCTGGTACTCCTGGGTGCCGACGGTCTCCAGCACCAGCGTGGCGAGCAGCGAGCCGACCTGGGCGGCCCGCTCCAGGCCGAGGCCCCAGGAGAGCGCGGTGAAGAAGCCGGCACGGAAGCCGTCGCCGACGCCGGTCGGGTCGACGGCGCGGGTCTCCCGCGCGATCGGCACGTGGATCGTCTCGAAGTCGCGCCCGGCGATCTCCACACCGCGCTTGCCCAGCGTGGTGACCCGGATCTTGACGCGCTCCAGCAGCTGGGCGTCGCTCAGCCCCGCCTTGCTCTGCAGTAGCGACTTCTCGTAGTCGTTCGTCATGAGGTACTCGGCGCCGTCGATCAGCGACACCACGTCCTCGCCGTCCATCCGGGCCAACTGCTGGGACGGGTCGGCGGCGAAGGAATAGCCGCGCTCCCGGCACTCGGCCGAGTGCCGCAGCATCGCCTCGGGGTCGTTCGCGCCGACCAGCACCAGGTCGAGCCCGCCGAGGCGCTCGGCGACGGGGGCCAGCTCGATGTTGCGCGCCTCACTCATCGCGCCGGCGTAGAACGAGGCGATCTGGCACATGTCGGTGTCGGTGGTGCAGACGAAGCGGGCGGTGTGCGCCACCTCGCTGACGTGCACCGAGTCGCAGTCCACGCCGTGGCGCTCCAGCCAGGAGCGGTAGTCGGCGAAGTCGGCCCCGACCGCGCCGAGCAGCACCGGGTTCAGGCCGAGCTGACCCATGCCGAAGGCGATGTTCGCCGCCACGCCGCCGCGCCGCAGCACCAGGTCGTCCACCAGGAAGGAGAGCGACACGTTGTGCAGCTGATCGGCGATGAGCTGGTCGGCGAAGCGACCCGGGAAGCTCATCAGGTGGTCGGTGGCGATGGATCCGGTCACCGCGATCTTCATGTCAACCCTCGGGGTCGGGAGCAGGGCGCGGTCAGCCTACCGGGCCGTCAACCCGGCCGTGTCCGGTCGGTCGCACGACGGTCACCCGCGCGATACCGGCTGGTACGACGACGGGGCCGCCCCGGTCGGGACGGCCCCGTCATGGTGACGCGTATGTCGACTCAGCTGAACGAGTCGCCGCAGGCGCAGGAGCTGCCCGCGTTGGGGTTGTCGATGGTGAAGCCCTGAGCGTCGATGCGGTCGGCGAAGTCGATGGTGGCACCGGCCAGGTAGGGGGCGCTCATCCGGTCGACGACGACCTCGACACCGTCGTAGTCGGTGACGATGTCACCGTCGAGGGAGCGCTCGTCGAAGAAGAGCTGGTACCGGAGGCCGGAGCAGCCACCCGGCTGCACCGCGACCCGGAGCCGCAGGTCGTCACGGCCCTCCTGCTCGATCAGGGCCTTGACCTTCTGCGCCGCGACGTCGGTGAGGACGACGGACGTGGGGGCCTTGGCCTCGGTCGACTCGGTCTGCGCTGGACTGGTCACGTGGAATTCTCCCTGCGCGCGTGTGGTGTGGTCGTCGCGACCAACGTCAGGCGTCGGCCGGCGATTCCCACTGTGGTCCAATTTCTGATTGTAGGCCGCTCCGGGCCGGCTGACCCGTCGACGTGACCTCGGGGCTTCCCCACGGGGCGTGGGTCACACCTGCGGTCACCTGCTCCATTGCCGGGCCAGGCGCGCGCCCAGCTCGCGCAGACCGTCCGCGGGCCGGGCGAGGGCCTCCGCCAGCCCGCCGCCGGCCTCGCCGCCGAAGTGCTCCACCAGGCTGTACGCGTCGGTCACGCCGGCCGCGGCGGCCTCCCGCCGGCCGGTGCTCACCTGACCGGCCAGCACCACGCACGGCACGCCGCGATCACGGGCGGCGCCGGCCACCCCCGCCACCACCTTCCCGCGCAGCGACTGGTGGTCGAAGGAGCCCTCACCGGTGATCACCAGATCCGCCCCGTCCAGCGCGGTCTCCAGCCCGATGGCCCGGGTGACCAGACCGATACCGGATTCGCAGTGACCACCGAGGGCGAGGATCGCGGCGCCGAGGCCGCCGGCCGCCCCACCACCGGGCAACGCGCCCAGCGAGGGCGGGCAGCCGGGCAGGTCCCGCTCCAGTACGGCGGCGAAGCGTTCCAGCGCGGCGTCGAGCAGCAGCACGTCGGCCCGGTCGGCACCCTTCTGCGGGCCGAACACGTTGCTCGCGCCGTGCAGGCCCAGCAGCGGGTTGTCGACGTCGGTGGCGGCCACCAGCCGGGCGTCGCGCAGCCGGGGCGCGCCGTCGAGCGCGGCGACGGCGGCAAGCGCCGCACCCCCGTACGGCAGGGCCAGGCCGGCCTCGTCCAGCGGGGTGACGCCGAGCGCGGTGAGCATCCCCGCTCCCCCGTCGTTGGTGGCGGAGCCGCCCAGCCCGATCACCACCGTCCGGGCGCCGTGCTCCACCGCGGCGGCGACCAGCAGCCCCAGCCCGTACGAGGTGGCGGCCTTCGGGTCCCGCTCGTCGGCGCCGAGCAGGTGCAGGCCACACGCCTGGGCGCTCTCCAGGTAGGCGGTGGCGTCGCGGGTGAGCAGGATCTCACCGGCGGCGGGCCGGCCGAGCGGATCGACGGTGGGCACCGGCACGCGGCGGGCGTCCAGGGCGTCGGCGAGGATGTCGAGGAAGCCGGGACCGCCGTCGGCGAGTGGGCGGATCAGCAGGTCGTCACCGTCGGCGACGGTGCGCCAACCGTCCGCCACGGCGGCGGCCACCTCCGGGGCGGCCAGGGTGCCGGCGAACTTGTCGGGGCAGAGCAGCACGCGCATGCCGAGCAGTGTGGCAGCACACATCGCGGACGGCTGCCACGCGCCCGCGCTGTGGGACCATGGAGGGCGTGACTTCGACCTGGGTAGAACCCTCCAACACCGCGACGGCACTGCTGCTGCTCGGTCGGGGCAGCGACCCGTCGACCGAGCGTGGCGTCGAGTGTCCGGGCGACCTCCCGGCGCCCAGCGACCCGGACCTGGTGGCCCGGGCGGCGGCGGCGAAGGCGGCGCTCGGCAGCAAGGTGTTCGTGCTGGGCCACCACTACCAGCGCGACGAGGTGATCCAGTTCGCCGACGTGACCGGCGACTCGTTCAAGCTGGCCCGGGAGGCCGCCGCCCGCCCGGACGCGGAGTACATCGTCTTCTGCGGTGTGCACTTCATGGCCGAGAGCGCCGACATCCTCACCTCGGACGCGCAGAAGGTGATCCTGCCCGACCTGGCCGCCGGTTGTTCGATGGCCGACATGGCGGTGCTCGGGCAGGTCGAGGCGGCCTGGGACGTGCTCACCGAACTGGGCGTCGCGGAGCAGACGGTGCCGGTCACGTACATGAACTCCTCGGCGGACATCAAGGGGTTCGTCGGTCGCCGCGGCGGGGTCGTCTGCACCTCGTCCAACGCCAAGCGCGCGCTGGACTGGGCGTTCGAGCAGGGGTCGAAGGTGCTCTTCCTCCCCGACCAGCACCTGGGCCGCAACACGGCGGTGCTGGAGATGGGCTACTCGCTCGACGACTGCGTGCTCTACGACCCGCACAAGCGCAACGGCGGGTTGACCGCGGAGCAGCTGCGCGACGCGAAGATGATCCTGTGGCGGGGCCACTGCTCGGTGCACGGCCGGTTCACCCTCGACAGCGTCAACGACGTCCGCGAGCGGGTGCCCGGGGTGAACGTGCTGGTCCACCCGGAGTGCCGGCACGAGGTCGTCACCGCCGCCGACCTGGTCGGCTCGACGGAGTTCATCATCAAGACCATCGAGGCGGCCCCGGCCGGCTCGGCGTGGGCGGTGGGCACCGAGCTCAACCTGGTCCGCCGGCTGGCGCTGGCCCACCCGGACAAGCAGATCATGTTCCTCGACCGGGCCGTCTGCTACTGCTCGACGATGAACCGGATCGACCTGCCGCACCTGGTGTGGGCCCTGGAGGAGTTGGTGGCCGGCCGGGTGGTCAACCAGATCACCGTGGATCCGGACACCGCCCGGCACGCGCGGGCGGCACTGGACCAGATGCTGGCCCTGCCGGGCGCGGACACTCCGGCACCCACCACGAATTGATCACTTTCCGTAGCGACCTTGGTGCGTATTAGTACCGGATCGCCGAATTAAGGCGCTGCGGGTGGTGTGACCGGTTCCATGTTCGCTCCCGAGGACTATGCTGCCGGAGCAACGACGCAGGCGACTGTTTGACCACGGCCGCATCTCGGGTACCGGTGACCATGACGGGCCCCACCCATCACACAGCAGCATCGACGCGCTGGAGGTTGCGTTGACCGACGACGTCCTGGTCGTGCACGGAGGCACTCCGCTGGAAGGGCGGATCCGCGTGCGCGGCGCGAAGAACCTGGTCTCCAAGGCGATGGTCGCCGCGCTGCTCGGCGACAGCCCGAGCCGGCTGTTCGACGTGCCGAAGATCCGCGACGTCGAGGTGGTCCGGGGTCTGCTCGGTCTGCACGGTGTCAAGGTCACCGACGGTGAGGAAGAGGGCGAGCTCGTCTTCGACCCGGCCAACGTCGAGAGCGCCAGCACCGACCAGATCAACGTGCACGCGGGGTCGAGCCGGATTCCGATCCTGTTCTGCGGCCCGCTGCTGCACCGCCTCGGGCACGCGTTCATCCCGGACCTGGGCGGCTGCCACATCGGGCCGCGGCCGATCGACTTCCACCTCCAGGCGCTGCGCGAGTTCGGCGCCACGGTCGACAAGCGCCCGGAGGGTCTGCACCTGTCCGCGCCCAACGGCCTGCGGGGCACGAAGTTCGCGCTGCCGTACCCGAGCGTGGGCGCCACCGAGCAGGTGCTGCTCACCGCGGTGATGGCCGAGGGCGTCACCGAGCTGCGCAACGCGGCGGTGGAGCCGGAGATCCTCGACCTGATCTGCGTCCTGCAGAAGATGGGCGCGATCATCAAGGTGCACACCGACCGGGTGATCGAGATCCAGGGCGTGCCGAAGCTGCACGGCTACACCCACCGGCCGATCCCGGACCGGATCGAGGCCGCGAGCTGGGCCGCCGCCGCGCTCGCCACCCGCGGCGACGTCGAGGTGCTCGGCGCGCAGCAGGCCGACATGATGACCTTCCTGAACATCTTCCGCTCGGTCGGCGGCGAGTACGAGGTCACCGACCTGCGGCCGCCGCGCAACGGCCAGCCTGGCCAGGAGGGCGGCATCCGGTTCTGGCACCCGGGCGGTGAGCTCAAGTCGGTGGCGCTGGAGACCGACGTGCACCCCGGCTTCATGACCGACTGGCAGCAGCCCCTCGTGGTGGCGCTCACCCAGGCCCGGGGCCTGTCGATCGTCCACGAGACCGTCTACGAGCAGCGGCTGGGCTACACCGAGGCGCTGAACTCGATGGGCGCCAACATCCAGGTCTACCGGGACTGCCTCGGCGGCACCCCGTGCCGCTTCGGCCGGCGCAACTTCAAGCACTCCGCGGTGATCGCCGGCCCGAGCAAGCTGCACGCGGCCGACCTGGTCATCCCGGACCTGCGGGCCGGCTTCAGCCACCTGATCGCGGCGCTCGCCGCCGAGGGCACCTCCCGGGTGTACGGCGTCGACCTGATCAACCGCGGCTACGAGGACTTCGAGGCGAAGCTCGCCGACCTGGGCGCCCACGTCGAGCGGCCGTAATCCCGAGCCGTTCGCGCCCGGTGCACCGCGATGTGCACCGGGCGCCAACGGTTGGCTACCCTTTTCGGGTGCCGTCGCTGTTTCGCCGCAAGTCCACCGACCTCGTCGACGAGGCCGTCACCTCGGTGACGCCGGACGAGTCGTCCGATTCCGCCCGTTCCCGGGGCTACACCCCGGCGAAGGGACGCGAGACCCCGAAGCGGCCGGCCGCCGGTCGCCGGCCCGGCGGCGGCGCCCCCGCCAAGCCGCTGAGCAAGGAAGAGGCCCGGGTCCGTCGCCGTGAGCTGCGGGCCGAGGCGGCGGCCGAGTTCCGTCGTGAGGGGGGTCCGCGCGACCGGGGGCCCGAGCGGCTGCTGGCGCGCAACGTCGTCGACTCCCGGCGTACGGTCGGCACCTGGTTCTTCGGCGGCGCGCTGATCGTGCTCATCGGGTCGAACGCGGCGATGCCCGCCGAGGTGCGACTGGTCTCCAACCTGCTCTGGGGCGCGCTGGCCCTGGGCGTGGTGGTCGACTCGATCCTGATCTCCCGCAAGATCGGCAAGCTCGTCCGGGAGCGGTTCCCCAAGAGCGACCAGCGGATGGGCTCCCTCTACCTCTACGCGATCATGCGGTCGATCACCTTCCGCCGGATGCGCGCCCCCGCCCCTCGGGTCAACCTCGGCGACCCGGTCTGACCCCACGCCGGCCCTCCCCCTCCGGGCACCAGGAACCGCTGCGTGGGCGACCACGCGGACCGACGGAGGGAACAATGGCGCCGGAACTGGCCCCACCGCTGGCCGTCATCGCCGCCGCGCTGCGCCGGGAACGGCACCGGGTCGGCATCTCGCTGGCCGAGCTGGCCCAACGGTCCGGGATCGCCGAGTCCACGCTCGCCGAGTGGGAGGCGGCTCGGGGTGACCCGGGCATCGAGTCGCTGTGGTCGCTCGGCCGGGCGCTCGGCGTTCCGTTCAGTCGGCTGGTCGAGCCGCCGCGCGCGCCCGTACGCGTGATCCGGGCCGGCGAGGGCCCGCAGGTCCGCTCGGAGCACGCCGACTTCACCGGCACCCTGCTCAGCGCCGGCTCGGACCAGGTCCGCCGCGACGTGTACCTCATCGAACTGGAGCCCGGGGCGGTGCGGACCGCGGACGCCCACGCCCCCCGCAGCGCCGAACACGTCGTCGTGGCCGCCGGCCGGCTCCGGGTCGGCCCCGAGTCCGACCTCGTGGAGCTGGGCCCCGGCGACTACGCGATGTTCCCGCTGACGCCCCGCACCGGTACGAGGCGCTGGAGCCGGGCACCTTCGCGGTGCTGGTGTTGGAGCACCCCTGACCGGCGTTCACGCCGTCGCGGCCGACGCCCCGTCCTGCGCCGCCCGCTCCCGTGCCGCCTGGTCCCCTGCCGCCTGGTCCCGTGCCGCCTGGTCCGGCGGCCCGGTCTCCGCCGGCGACCGGTACAGCCGCGCGACGACCTCCTCGATGTCCGGCTCCACGACCGCGATGTCCCGCAGGCTGGCCAGCCCGGCCAGCCCGGCGACCACCTCGGCCACCCCGGCGGACTCCAGCGCGTACGCGAGCCGCCGACCGTCCGCCGTCACCTGGTGCAGCCGCGCCCCGGGCAGCACCGGTGGCTCCGCCAACGGCGCGTCCAGGTCGGCGACGACCAGGCGGCGGGAGCCGTACCGGTGGTGCAGCTGCGCGATCGAGCCGTCGTGCACCACCCGGCCGTGGTCGACCACCACCAGCCGCCGGCACAGCCGCTCGATGTCCGCCAGGTCGTGGGTGGTCAGGACCAGCGTCGTGTCACCGGCCCGGCCCAGTTCGGCGAGGAAGCCCCGGACCGCCTGTCGGCTCACCACGTCCAGGCCGATCGTCGGCTCGTCGAGGAAGAGCACCTCCGGGCCGTGCAGCAGCGCGGCGGTCAGCTCGCCCCGCATCCGCTGGCCGAGGGAGAGCTGCCGGACCGGGACGTCGAGGAAGCCGTCCAGGTCGAGCAGGTCGCGGCAGCGGCGCAGCCGAGCGGCGTGCTCGGCGGCCGGCACCCGGTAGACGTGCCGGAGCAGGTCGAACGACTCCCGCAGCGGCAGGTCCCACCAGAGCTGTGAGCGCTGCCCGAACACCACGCCGATGCGCAGGGCCAGGCGGGTGCGCTGGGCGACCGGGCGCAGCCCGCAGACGCGTACCTCGCCGGCGGTGGGCATGAGCACACCGGTGAGCATCTTCAGCGTGGTGGACTTGCCGGCGCCGTTCGGCCCGATGTAGCCGAGCATCTCGCCCCGCTCCACCCGCAGGTCGATCCCGTCGACGGCGGCGCGGACCCGCCGCTCACGGCGCAGCCGCCCGGTCTTCACCCGTACCGTGAACTCCTTGCGCAGCCCGCGCGCGTCGATGACCGTCATGACCCCGTACTCCGGTAGTGGCGGATGCCGAAGCGCCAGGCCGCGGCCGCCACCGCGGCGGCGACCACCGCGACGCCCGGCGCGGCCCAGCCCACCCAGGCCGGCAGGCCGAGCGGGTCGGCGCGGCCGAGCAGGGCCAGCGCCGGGTGGTAGCTGACGAAGGCGAAGCCCAGGCCGTACGCGAACAGGCCCCGGAACCAGCCGCCGTAGACGGTGACCGGGTACGAGGTGAAGTCACGCCCACCGTAGGTCACCGAGTTGGCCAGCTCCCCCGACTCGATCCAGAAGAAGGAGACGGTGGCGGTGGCCACGAAGACCGCGCCGAAGAAGACCACCCCGGCGACCGGGGCGAGCACGGCCAGCAGGACGCGGCCCGGCGTCCACACCAGGTCGGCGGAGACCAGCGCGACGACCCAGACGGCCAGCCCGAACAGCGCCCGGGAGACCTTACGCAGCGGCAGCTCCATCAGCAGCAGCTGGGGCAACGCACCGAGCGGACGCAGCAGGACCGCGTCGAGCAGGCCGGTCCGCACGTAGCGGGGTATCCGCTCGATGTTGCCGACGAGCAGGTCGGCGGTGGCGAACGCGCAGGCGGACAGGCCGACCATCACCAACGTCTCGCGCAGCGTGAACCCGCCCAGTTCCCGGGTCACGCCGAACAGCACGAGCACGGTGACCACGTCGAACACGGTCGCGCCCACGTTGCCCAGCAGGTCGGCCACGAACGAGGCGCGGTACGCGGTCTGCGACCGGGCCTGCGCGCCGAGCAACGCCCGGTACGCGGTCAGCGCCCCGCCCCGGCCGGCCGCCCCGCCCTCACCCACCCTGCACCACCAGCCGGCGCTCCGCGCGGCCCTGCACCCACCGGCACGCCCCGAGCAGCAGCAGGGCCCAGCCCACCTGGACGGCGACGAGCCCCAGCTGCACCGGCGTGGGATCGCGTTCGACGAGCACGTCGAGCGGTGTCTGCAACAGGCTCGGGAACGGGGTGACGATCCACAGTGTCTGGTAGAGCCACTCCGGCAGGAACCGCAGCGGGAAGTAGAGCCCGGCCAGCACGCCCGAGCCGAGCGTCCAGAGGATCATCGGTCCGCGGACGTCCTCCAGCCAGTAGGCGGTGGCGTTGACCAGGAACCGGCAGGCGAAGCAGAGCACGACCGCGGCGGCGGCCGAGACGACGAAGAGCGGCACCGTCGGCCAGCGCGCGGGCAGGTGCACCGGGAAGAAGAGCGGGCCCACCAGCACGGGCGGCAGCAGCCGGGCCAGCGCGGCGTAACCGGCGCGGCCCAGGTCGGTGGCGAGGTACGCGGTCACCGGGTGGACGGGCCGGAGCAGATCCGCGGTGACGTCACCGGTGCGGATCCGGTCGGCCAGCTCGGTCCAGCCCCAGAGCAGGACCACGGCGAGCAGGCCCTGTCCAACCCAGACGAAGGTGGCGAGCTGCCGGGGGTCGTACCCGGCTGCGGAGCCCGCCGCGCCGGCCACGGCGAGCAGCACGTAGCAGCGCAGGAAGCCGAAGACCACGTTGGTCACGACGCCGGCCAGGGCCGCCTGACGGTAGGTGGAGTATCGTCGGAAACCGGATACGGCTATAGCCCTAAATGTCCGAAACGATAGGATAACGTTTGCGGCGGTGGCCGGTGCCACAGTGGCGGTGACCGAGCCCACGCCGTTACCCTCCATCCGCAGCCACGCCCTGCCGGAACGGGCGACTCTACCGGCAGGTCGGGTGCCCAGCGCGACAATTTGGCAACGAGGTGACACGCCGTGAGCGAGCGGACGCGAGCCGGCCACCGGAGCGCGGTCGTCAGCGGCCCGACGCCCGGTGGTCCCTCGTTCGCGGGCGGCCTCCGACGGCGTCACCCGGGCATCGACACCCGTCCCCGGCGCGGCGACGGGCACGGCGGATGAGCAGCCGGTATCCCGACCGGTGGTCGGACCCGGCCGAACCGTCCTGGGTGTTCGAACCGACCCACGAGTGGCACCCCCAGTTCCCCGGCCAGCGCTACCCGGGAGACATCGGCGTCCAGCACCCACCGTCACCGCCACCGCGCGGGCGGGCCAGCGTCGTCGGACGCACCGACATCCCACCGCTCGCCCCGACCCGGCCCGACGGCACGTACGTGGGTCGGTCCTGGGCCGACGAGCCGTTGCCCGAGGAGGAGTGGGACAGCCGCCACGACGGCCGGGCCGGGCAACGCCACGACGACGAGCCGTACCGCCGGCCGCACGCCGAGCCCACCTGGACCGAGGAGCGCCCACCCGCCCGTCGCCCGGTGCCCGACGGCCGCACCGAGTGGGCCGACCGCCGCTCCCGCGGCGAGAACCGGGCCGCCCGGGACAACGGCTGGCACCGCGAGCCGGGCCACGACCGCCAGGAGCCTCGCCCGTCCCGGTCCGAGCCGGTCGGCCGGAGCCGGCCGTACCCGCCCGCGTCGCCCGTCTCGCCCGGCCCCCGCCCCGAGCCCGGGTGGATGTCCGAGCCGGACGAGGAGCCACCGACCCGCCGGCGCGACGGTGTCGACCGGGCCTCCGCCGGCCACGACCGGCGTCCGCCGGAGACGCCCGGCCGCACCCGCTACCCCTGGGGTCAGGCCGAGCGGGACCGGCGGCCCGACGACCCGTACACCGACGGTCGGGACCTGCCCGGGCCACGCGGCGGGCAGCCACGCCACGACGACCGGCCGTACCGTGCCGACCACGACCCCGCCGCCCGACAGCGGTACGCCGAGGACCGGGGACGCCGGCCGGAGTCGGAGCGCGCCGGACACTCGCGGTACGAGGACGACCGGCGCCCCGACCACAACGGACACCCGCGGCAGGCGTCCGAGCCGCGGTACGACACCGACCGTCGCCACGAGGCCGACCCGCGCCAGCGGCCGGAGTGGCCCGGGTCCGACCCGCGCCGCCAGCCGCCCCGCGAGTCGGCCGGCCGGACCGAGCCGTACGCCGACCGACGCCCGCCCGTCGACGCGTACCGGGAGCAGCGTCCCCAGCCGGAGCACGACGGCGTGCTGCCGTGGCCGCCGCCCGGCCCGGTGCGTCCCGACCGGAGCCGCGAGGCCGCACGCCACAGCGAGCCGCGCCCGCAGCGGCAGCGCCCGGCCGAGCCCGGCGGCCCCCGGGGTGCGCGACCCGAGCCACCGTCCCACCACGACGAGCCGTGGAGCGGGGCGCGGCCGGAACGCGCGCCGCGGTACGAGGAGCCGCAGCCGCCGACCGTCCGCCGGCCCGGCCCCGGCGCGCCCATCTCCGGCCCGCCGGTCTCCCCCGCCGCCGGACACGGTCCCCACCCCGGCACACCGGTCTCTCCCGCCCCCGGGCGCGGCCCCCTCCCCAGCCCGGTCTCCCCGGCGTCCGGACACGGTCCGCACCCCGGCGCCCCCGTCTCCCCCGCCGCCGGACACGGCCCGTTCCCCAGCCCGGTCTCCCCGGCCGCCGGGCACGGTCCGCACCCCGGCAGGCCGGTGTCCCCGGCGACGGGTCCGGTCTCGCCGGCTCCGGCCGTCCCGACGTCGGCGGCGCCGGTGTCCCCGGCGGCCGGCGCACCCATCCCCGGCGCGCCCGTCTCCGGCGCGCCCGGATCCGGGGTGACCCGCCCTGAGGCGACCAAGTCCGCGCGCCGGTCGCCCGACGACCCGTCGCCGGTGTCCGGTCCGCCGGCCGCCCGGCTCCGCATGGAGTTCCGTCCCGCCCCGACCGAACCCCCGACCGGGGCACCCCCGGCCGTCGCCGGACACCCGGACCCGGCCCGCCCGGGCGACCCACCGCCGCGCTACCCGGCCGCGCCGGTCGGCGACGCCGCCCCGCCCACCCCGTACCGGCCGGCGCGGGTCACGCCCCCGCACACCGACGACCCGTCCCCCGTCTCGCCCGGCGGTCAACGCCCGACCGCGCCTCCTCCGGAGGCCTACGGCCGCGCACCGGACGCTCACCGACCCGCACCGATGCCGCCTGCCGGCCAGCCCGGCACGGCCCGGCCGGAGGCGTACCGGCCCACCGCGCCGGCCGACCGGGCGACGCCCGCGCCGGACCGACGCGACGGCACCGCGCTCCCGGCCGACCGTCCGATGTCCGCGCCGCCGGACCCGCGCGGCGGACCTGTCTCCGCGGCCGACCGTCCGATGTCGGCACCGCCGAGCTACCGGCCGCCGGCCTCCGCGCCGCCCGGCGACCAGCCCGGCAGCCCCACCGAGTCCGCCGAGTCGGCGCCCCCGATCACCCCCGGTCGCCCCCGGGTGTACGTCCCGCCACCTCCGTCGGATCCGCCCGCTCCGGTCTTCCCACCGGAGACGGACCGGGCCGGTGTGAGCGGCACCTGGTTCGGAGCCGGACCGTCGGACGCGGCCGACCCCGGCGGGGAGGACGTGGCCGGCGACGCGCCCCAGCGGGACGGGTCGACGCCGGTCTCCGCACCACCCGCCTACCCGGTCTCCGCACCACCCGCCTACCCGGTCTCCGCACCACCGGCACGACCCGTCTCCGGGCCGTCGACCGACCCGGTGTCGGCGCCACCGGCCCACCCCGTCTCCGCCCCACCGGCCTATCCGGTCTCCGCCCCACCGAGCTACCCGGCGCCGGCCTCCGCCGCCGCACGGCCGGCGCCGGACGCCGAATCCGGCCTCCGTCCGGTGTCCGGCCCGCCGGCCGCCGACGAACCGGTGTCGGCACCGCCCGCCGCCAGCGAGCCCGTGTCGGCTCCACCCGCCGCCGACGAACCCGTGTCCGCACCACCGGCCGCTATCGAGCCCGTGTCGGCACCGCCGGCCGCCAACGAACCCGTGTCGGCACCGCCGGCCGCCAACGAACCCGTGTCGGCACCGCCGGCCGCCGGCGAGCAGGTGCTTCCCGCCCCGCGGGTGCCCGTGGCCGACGCGTCGGCGTCTCCCTCGCCTGCCGTGCCGACCCGCCCCGACGGCGTTCGGTCGGGCACCACGGACGCTCCCGTGCCGTCGCCGGCCCGGCCCGTCTCGGCTCCGCCGGTGACGCCGCAGCCCGTGGCCGAGCCGGTCGCCACACCGCCGGCCGGCCCGGAGGCGTCGCCACCCGGCACCGACCACCCGGCACACGACCAGGTCGTCCCGGACGCGGATCCACTCGACGACGACCGGTCGCTCGCCCCCGGCACCGGCGTCTCCGCGCCTCCCGGTTCGGGCACGTTCCCGCCCCCGCACCCCGACCCGGTCGTGACACCGGACGCACCGGCGGCGTCCACCCTGGAGGCACCGAAGCCGGCGGACCCGGCCCTGGCCGCACCGGTCTCGGCTCCCCCGGCCCCGCCCGTGTCCGGGCCGCCCACCACCTGGACGGTCGCGCCGGTCTCCGGGCCGCCCGTCGAACCCGTCGCCGACCTGCCCGTCTCCGCCCCGCCGGTCTCCGGGCCGCCCGTCGGATCCGTCTCCGCCCCGCCGCTCTCCACACCGGACCCGTCCTGGCGGGAAGAGTCGACGGGCCGGTCACCGGCCGCCTGGCCGGCCGAGTCCGCGCCGGTGTCGGCACCGCCCACCGATCGGCGCGACGCCGCCGGACCGGTGTCACCGACACCCGCCGACACGTCTGCCGAGCCGGCTCCTCCGCCGGTGCGACCCTCCTCCGGGTGGGACGACGGCACGCCCACCACCGAGGCCGCCGAGACGCCAGCGGCCCGCGGATCCGACGTTCCGGTGTCCGCACCGCCCGCCGGTCCGGTGTCCGCGCCGCCGGCCGCCGGGGTGTCCGCACCGCCCACCGGCCCGGTGTCCGCACCACCGGCTGGCCCGGTGTCCGCACCGCCGGCGACCACGGACGCGGCGGAGCCCGAGGACGGGGCCGCGGCCGAGACGCCGACGCCGACGCGCGCGGCCGAGCACGGCGACCCGGAGCAGGTGTTGGCGAGCTACCGCTGGCAGCTGGACCCGGCGACGCTCCGCGAGGTGTCGGACGAACCGGACGAGCTGCGGACGATCCGGCGACGGTTGGGCGAGAAGCTGGACGCGTCCGCCGACAACCGGGCCCGGGCCCGGCTGCTCAGCCTCCGCGCGGTCGTGTCGCGGATCCTCGGCGACCTGGACGACGCGCTGGCCGACGGCCGGCTGGCCCTCACGTACGCGGAGGCGACCGGCGAGCTGCGCCGGATCGCGCTCGCCCAGGCCCGCCTGGCGGAGGTGCTGCGCTGGCGCGGCGAGTTCCTGGAGGCCGACCAGCTCTTCACGCGCGCGACGTCGACGGAGCTGCCCGACCGGTTGCGGGCCGCGCTGCACGAGCACACCGCCCGGTGCAGTTACGACCAGGGCCGGTTGATGGAGGCCTGCCACCACTTCGAGCGGGCGCTCGACCTGCGGGGCGAGGGCGATCCGGAGTTGCTCGCCCGGGTCCGGATCGGCTTGGACGCGGTCGCCGAGCGGGCCGCGGAGCGGGGCTTCGGGCCGTACCCGCGAAGCCGCGACGAGGTCCTGGAGCCGGTCCGGCCCCCGGCGCCCGCGCGCGACGGCGCTCTCTGGGGGTACGCGGACGCGAACGGCGACCTGGTCATCCCGGCCCGGTACGCGGAGGCGCAGCACTTCCAGGAGGGGCTGGCGTGGGTACGCCGGCCGGACACCGACCGGTGGTCGTTGATCGCGCTCACCGGCACGACGGTGATCGAGCCGTCGTACCTCGCGGCGCGTCCCTTCTCCGACGGGCTGGCCTGGGTGGTGCGGGACGGCACCGCGGGCTGGCAGGCCGTCGACCCCACCGGCGACGTCGTGGTCCCGCCCGGCTTCGCCGACGTACGCCCGTTCCAGCGCGGGGTGGCCGCGGTGCGCCGGGAGGGTTGGGGCGCGGTGGACCGCGCCGGCCGCCTCGTGGTGCCGACCCGTTACCACTCGCTGCGCACCGAACTGGCGGACGGCCGATACGTGGAGGGCTTCACCGACGAGGGTCTGGCCGTGGTGGATGTCGGCGGTCGTCGTGGTGTGGTGGACCGTTCCGGCGCGGTCATCGTGCCGCCGGCGCATCCCGCGCTGGTGATCCACCCGGTCGCGTTCCTGGTGACGGCGGGCAACGGTCGATGGGGTGCGCTCGACCGGCGCGGCCGGCCCCTGATCGACCCGGTGCACCACAGCCGCGCCGAGTTGGTCGAGGAGATCGACCAGTTGCTCGCCGACGCCACGCCGGTGCTCTGAGGTCGACCGCGACCGGCGGTGGACCCGCCCACGACCGCCCGACGCGGGCAGGCCGTCCGGCGTCGCCGGGCGTAGGGTCAGGCTCATGGAATTCCGTCACCTGGGCCGCTCCGGCCTGATGGTCAGTGAGATCTCGTACGGCAACTGGATCACGCACGGCTCACAGGTCGAGGAGGACGCGGCGTTCGCCTGTGTGCGGGCCGCCCTCGACGCCGGCATCACCACCTTCGACACCGCCGACGTCTACGCCGGCACCCGCGCCGAGGAGGTGCTCGGCCGCGCGCTGCAGAACGAGCGGCGCGAGGGGCTGGAGATCTTCACCAAGGTGTACTGGCCCACCGGGCCGGGCCGCAACGACCGGGGCCTGTCCCGCAAGCACATCATGGAGTCGATCAACGGCTCGCTGCGCCGGCTGCGCACCGACTACGTGGACCTCTACCAGGCCCACCGGTACGACTACAGCACGCCGCTGGAGGAGACGATGGAGGCATTCGCCGATGTCGTCCACTCCGGTAAGGCGCACTACATCGGCGTCTCCGAGTGGAAGGCGTCGCAGATCCGCGAGGCCCACCAGCTGGCCCGTGAGCTGCGCATCCCGCTGGTCTCCAACCAGCCGCAGTATTCGATGCTGTGGCGGGTCATCGAGACCGAGGTCGTCCCGACCAGCGAGGAGTTGGGCGTCGGTCAGATCGTCTGGTCGCCGATGGCCCAGGGTGTGCTCAGCGGCAAGTACCTGCCGGGTCAGCCGCCGCCGGCCGGCTCCCGTGCCACCGACGAGAAGTCGGGGGCGGGCTTCATCGCGAAGTTCCTGACCGACGACGTGCTGACCCGGGTGCAGCGGCTGCGGCCGCTGGCCGACCAGGCGGGGCTGAGCATGGCCCAGTTGGCCATCGCGTGGGTGCTGCAGAACCCGAACGTCTCTTCCGCCATCGTCGGTGCGACCCGCCCGGAGCAGGTGCACGACAACGTGAAGGCGGCGGGTGTGAAGCTCGACGCGGACCTGCTGAAGGCGATCGACGAGATCATCGACCCGATCACCGAGCGGGACCCGGCGAAGACCGAGAGCCCGGCGCAGCGGCCGTGAGCCGTCCCGGTCCGGTCGGGCGCGTTGACGCGCCCGACCGGACCGGGGTCAGCCCCGCCAGAAGCGGATCAGGTCGAACCCGGTGGCGTAGAGCCACGACGGCAGACCCAGCGCGTCGCCCACGCCGAAGACCGCGCCGAAGAACCAGCCGCTGATCCGCGGGTTCCACAGCAGCGCGAAGAGCAGGATGAAGCCGTACGGGGCGAACAGGTCGTACATCTTGCGCCACTGCGGGTTCAGCCACGGCTGGATCATGTTGCCGCCGTCCAGGCCGGGCACCGGCAGCAGGTTGAGCAGGCTCGCGGTGAGCTGGAGGAACGCCAGCAACGCCACACCGGCCCAGAACTCGATCGACCCGCCGGTGCCGGTGCCCACCCGCAGCGCCAGCACGAGCAGCAGCGTGAACAGCACGTTGGTGGCCGGACCGGCGAGGCTGACCAGGCTGTGCCGCAGCCGTCCCGGGATCGCGTGCCGGTCGACCCAGACCGCGCCGCCGGGCAGGCCGATGCCGCCGAGCAGCACCACCAGCACCGGCAACGCGATCGACAGCAGCGGGTGGCTGTACTTCAGGGGGTTGAGCGTCAGGTAACCCCGGTGCGCGACGCTGCGGTCACCGGCCCGGAACGCCACGATCGCGTGCGCGTACTCGTGCAGGCAGAGCGAGACGAGCCAGCCGGAGACCACGAACCCGAAGACGTCCAGCCGGACGTTGCCGATCTGGTTCCACGCCAGCACCCCGGTGGTGGCGAAGAGCGCCACCAGTGCCAGGAACACGGGGCTGGGCCGGAACGCCGCCCGGGGCACGCCGAGCAGCAGCGAATCCCCGCCCGGGCGGTCGTAGGCCATCACTCGGCCGTGGGCAGCAGGCTCATCCGGTATTCCACCCGGTCGTCCTCGACGAGCGCGACCGAGGTGACGCCGGACGCCGCGAGCTCGCGCCAGGTCTGACCGATCCAGGATTCGGCATCGGCCTGGCTGCCGAACGACTCCGTCGGTCCCTGCACCGACTGGCCGTCCGTGCCCTCGTACCGCCAGCTCCACGCCATGCCGCGTCTCCCCTCGCCGCCGTAGTCCCCGTGGGACGAACCCCCGCAAGCGTAGTCGGCCCGGCCGACGACGGGTCGCTCGCTCACGTCCCCGGGGTTGACCGACCCGTCGGCGCCTGCCGGTAAGTTGACCCGGTGCTGACTCGGGGAGTGCTGCTCGGCGACCGGTACCGGTTGGGCGAGCGGGTGGCGACAGGCGGGATGGGCGCGGTCTGGCGGGGCACGGACGTGCTGCTGGAACGCGAAGTGGCGGTGAAGGTCCTGCTGCCGTCGCTGGTCGCCGATCCCGAGTTCACCACCCGGTTCCGCGCCGAGGCACGGATGCTGGCCGCCCTGCGGCACCCCGGCGTCGTCGCCGTGCACGACGTCGGCCAGGCCGTCCTCGCCGACGGCAGCCGCGTCGACTACCTGGTGATGGAGTACGTCGACGGCGAGCCGCTGGCCGGCTGGATCGGCCGCGCCGGCCGGTTGGACGCCGCGTCGACCATGTCGGTCGTGGCGCAGGCCGCCGACGCGCTGCACGCCGCCCACCTCGCCGGCATCGTGCACCGCGACGTGAAGCCCGGCAACCTGCTGGTCAAGCCCGACGGTCGGGTGGTGCTCGTCGACTTCGGCATCGCCCGGTCGCGGACCATGGCCAACCTCACCGCGGCCAACATGGTGCTCGGCACCGCGTCGTACATGTCACCGGAGCAGGCCGCCGGTCAGCCGGTCTCGAGCGCCGCGGACGTCTACGCGCTCGGTGCCGTCGCCTACTTCTGCCTCGCCGGGCAGCCCCCGTTCGTCGGGGAGAACCCCCTCGAGGTGGCGCTGCGGCACGTCCAGGACGAGCCGGCGCCGCTGCCGCCGGGCACCCCGCCGGCGGTGATCGATCTCGTGGCCCGGGCCATGGCGAAGAGGCCGGCGGACCGGTTCGGCAGCGCCGCCGAGCTGGCGCGGGCCGCCGCCGAGGCCCGCGACGCGACCCTGGCCACCATCCCCGTCTCGGCCCGCCCGCCGTGGGCGCTCGCCGGCCCGGCCCCGGCCGGCCCACCGGCCCCCGCCGCCGGGCTCGACCAGGTGCCGGCCCCGGCGGCCGCGCCGCCACCACCGGCGAGCGGCGGTACGCACAGCGGACCCGCCGCCCCCGTCACGCCCCCGCCCGGCCACCCGGTCGGCCCCACCACGCCCCCGCCCGGCCACCCGGTCGGTCCCGTCGCGCCACCGCCCGGGGTGTCCGTCGTGGCGCCGTCGACCCGCGCGCCCGGGGGCGTCGCGGCTCCGGTCAGCTACTCCACGGGCAGCGCGCCGGTCGCGGCGGCCACCCACGGCGACGCCGGGCGACCGGCGGCGCATCCGGCCAGGGTGGACGGCCCTCCCGCGCCGGCCGGTCACCCCGCGGTGTCACCGTGGTCGCCCGGCGGGCCGGTGGACACCCGCGAGGACCCGCGCGCGGGGGCACCGGCCGGGCACCGGCGCGGAACGCTGGTCGGGGCCGCCGTCGTCGTCCTCGCGGCGCTCGTCGCCACGGTCGCCGTGCTCGCCACGCGGACCGGCGACGACGGGACGGGCCGGCCCGCCCCGGCCCTGGCCGGCGAGTCGACGCAGGCGACGCAGGCACCGGCGCCGGAGCCCGACGCGACCACCGCCGCAGACCGGCCCACCGCCACCCCCGGCGGCACCCGGCCGCCGACCCCCGGCGCCGGCGGCACGCCGGGCCGGCCGAGCGAACCGGCCGGCGGCGCCCCGAGCACCGGGCCCACCGGCGGCACCAGCGCCCGACCGACACCGACGAGCAGCAGCCCGAAGCCGGGAAAGACCAACCCGTACACGGCGACGCAGGTGTGCGGCTCCGGCTACCAGGTGATCGACTCGGCGACGTTGACCAGCGGCGGCCAGCGCACCGGCCGGGTCTACCTGCTCTACCACGCGGGCACCGGCACCAACTGCGCGGTCACCCTCAAGGACACCGCGGTCGGCACCCGCACCGCCGTCTCGGCGTACCTGGAGGTCCAGGGCAAGGCGCGTACCACCGACAGCGGCTCGTTCGACTACTACGCCGGGCCGGTGCGGGCCCGCGCCGCCGGGGTCTGCGTACGCTGGGGCGGATCGGCAGGCGGGGACAGCTACGCGAGCCCGTTCGAGCACTGCGACTGACCGCCCGGGCCGGCAGGCGACGACCCCCCGCCCGGCCGTAAGGTACGGGCATGTCGGTTGACAGGTGGAACACGGTCCTGGTGCTCGGCGGCATCCGGTCCGGCAAGTCCGAGTTCGCCGAGTCGCTGGTCAGCGACGCGCCGGTCGTCCGCTACGTGGCCACCGCGCCGGAGGGCGACCCGGACGACACCGAGTGGGCGGCCCGCCTCGCGGCGCACCGGCAACGGCGCCCGGGCAGCTGGACGACCGAGGAGACCGCCGGTGACCCCCGCCGGCTGGCCGACGTCATCGCCTCCGCCGAGCCGAACGAGACCCTGCTCGTCGACGACCTCGGCGGCTGGGTGACGGTGCTGCTGGACCCGGCGCACCAACCGGCCGACGACACCGCGACCATCGACGAGTTGGCCGCCGCGGTCCGCGGCTGCCCGGCCCGGCTGGTCGTGGTCAGCCCGGAGGTCGGCCTGTCCCTGGTGCCGACGACCCCGCTGGGCCGGGCCTTCACCGACGCCCTCGGCGCCGCCAACCGGGCGGTCGCCGACGCCTGCGACGCGGTCGTCCTGGTGGTCGCCGGCCAGCCGTCCTGGCTCAAGCGCGCTGCCACGACCGTTCCCGTCGCGCGCGGCACCACCGGCTCGCCGGTCCCCGCCGTCGCGCCGCCCGCGGTCAACGGCGCCGCGCCGGCACCGACGCCCGAGCTGGTCAACCTTCCCGACGTCCGGACGCCCGCCCCGCCGGCGACCCCGACGGCGAGCAGCACCTCCTGGGCCGCACCGACCATGGCGCTGCCGATGGTCGCGACCGGGCTGGTGATCCAGCCCGGCATGGAGCTGCCGATGCCCGACGAGTACGCCGGCCCGCAGGCCGTCGAGCGGCTCACCACCCTCGACGTCCCCGGTGCCGGGCTGGGCGTGCTGGAGCGGGTCGTCGGCTTCGCCGCCGCCACCCAGGGCACCCCCACCCCGGCCGCGTGGTCGTCGGTGCGCGTCCTGCTGCTCAACGGCGACCACGGCGGCGGAGCCGCCGCCGGCGCGGTTCCCGGCGACTCGGCACGTCGGGCCGGGCAGGCCCGCGCCGGCCGGGGAGCCCTGGCCCGACTGGCCGCCGAGAGCGGGGCGACCCTGCAGGTGGTGGACGCGCCGACGGCCGGACCGATCGAGACCGAGCCGGCGCTGACCGGCGAGCAGGTCGAGTCGGCGCTGCGCTACGGCTGGCGGCTGGCGGAGGAGGCGGCCGAGGCCGGCGTACAGCTGCTGGTGCTGGCGGCCTGCGGCGCCGGCACCGAGGCCGCCGCCGCGGCGGTGCTCGCCGCCACCGCCGGCGCGGAACCGCCGGCGGTGCTCGGCCGGGTGGTCACCGACTCCGGTGAGATCGACGACGCGGCCTGGATGCGGCGCTGCGCCGCCGTCCGCGACGCGCTGCACCGCACCCGCCGTTCGCCCCGGGGCGCCCAGGAGGTGCTGGCCGAGCTGGGCGGCGGCGACATCGCGATCGCCACGGGCGTGCTGCTCGGCGCGACGGCCCGGCGCGTGCCGGTGATGCTGGACGGGCCGGTCGGGCTCGCCGCCGGCCTGATCAGCCGCGACCTGGCCGGCCAGGCCCGGCACTGGTGCCTGCTCGCCGACCACGGCGGGGACCCGGCCGTGAAGCTGGCCGCCGACGTGCTGGGCCTCACGCCGGTGCTCGACCTGCGGCTCGATCTGGGCGAGGGGGCGAACGCTCTCGTCGCGCTGCCGATGCTGCGTTCGGTGCTGGCGCTCGCCGCCGCCCTGCCGACCCACCCGTCACTGACCGGCGGGGAGCCGGACGACGAGGGCGAGGACCAGGTCACCACCGACGAGCCGGACTTCGCCGAGCCGGAGCCGGCCGGGCCGGGCCCCACCAGCACCGAGCCGGAGGAGCAGCGGGCGGACCCGTCGGGCTCGCGTGCCGGCTGAGCCGACGCTCGCCGCCGGGGCACGGCTGGCGCTCACCACGTTCACCACGCTGCCGGTCCGCGCGGGCCGGATCGACCGGGCCGTGGCCGGCACGGCGATGACGCTCGCGCCGGTGGTCGGCGCGCTGCTCGGCGCGCTCCTGGCCGGCGTGCTCCTGCTCCTGGCCGTGGCCGCTCCCCCGCTGGTCGCCGCGGGCGTGACCGTCGGCGTCGCCGCCCTGCTCACCCGTGGTCTGCACCTGGACGGCCTGGCCGACACCGTGGACGCGCTCGGCTCCTACCGGAGCGGCCCCGCCGCGCTGGAGATCATGAAGAAGCCGGACGTCGGCCCGTTCGGGGTGGTCGCGCTGGTGGTCGTCCTGCTGGTGCAGGCGGCGGCGCTCGCCGACCTCGTCACGCGGCCCGGCCCGGCGGTCCTCGTGGCGGTGGTCACCGCCACCGCCGCCGGCCGGCTCGGTGTCACGCTGGCCTGCCGGCGGGGCGTGCCGGCGGCCCGGCCCGACGGGCTGGGCACACTGGTCGCGGGCACCGTCGCGCCGCTCACGCCGGTGGTCGGCGCGATCGCCGTCGCGCTGGTCGCCCTCGCCGCCGTTCCGGGCCGCCCCTGGCAGGGGCCGCTCACCGTCGTCGTCGCGCTCGCCGTCGCGGTGCCGCTGCTGGCCCATGTCGTACGCCGGCTCGGCGGGATCACCGGCGACGTTCTCGGCGCGACCGTCGAGGTGGTCACCACGCTGGTCTACCTGGGACTGGTGCTGTCCGGCTGAACGGTCACCGGCCCGCCGGGTAGCGTTCGGCTCGACAGCACCGGCGCAGCCGCCACCCGGGGGACGACACATGCTCATCACGGACGACTTCCTGCCCGTTCCGGTCCCGGAGTCGCTCAACGCGACCTACCTGGTGCCCGTCAAGGGTCTGCCGAGGGTCAGCACGAAGAGCGCCGTGGCGGGGCTCGCCGGGCGGCTCGCCGAGCCGGTGCACGGGCTCGCCCGGCAGATGCTGGACAGCCCGCTGATGAGCGTGGACACCCGGCCGATCGGCGAGTTTCCGGAGCTGCCGCCGGACCTGCTGACCGCGTTCGGCGCCACGGAGGCGCAGCTGGACCGGCTGGCCGCCGCCACCCACCTGGTCGTGGTGCAGGCGGAGTACCGGCCGGGGTGGCCACCCGCGCACGAGTGGGCGGCCCGGGCGGTGGCGGCGGCGGTCGCCGAGTCGGTCGACGGGGACGTGGTGGACGTGTTCGGGCTGCAGTTCCTCGCCCCGGAGGCCGCGCTGCGCTCCCTGCCCGACGAACAGGGCCGGATCCGGCTGGTCGACTGGATCCTGGTGCCGTACTCCTCCGACGCCGACGGGCTGTGGTTCACGACGAAGGGGCTGCGCCGCTTCGGCCTGCTGGAGCTGCAGACCCAGGGTGTGCCGGACCACCTGACCCGGGCGTGGGGCGCGGTGATGACGGGCACCGCGCGGCGGCTGCTGCGTGAGTGGACCGACGGGCTCGCCGGTGAGGAGGTGCCGGCGTTCGTGCAGCTGCCGGTGCTGGCCACGGTCACCGGGCACGACATCGCCGTGGCGTACGGCAACCCGGAGCAGCACGGCGCGACGGCCCCGGTGCTGCTGCGGCTGGAGCTGGACCCGGCCACCGACCCCGACGCCGACTCGTTCCTCAGCCTGCGCCCGCCGCCGGGGCACCCCGGCCCGGACGGCCGCTACTACGCGGCGGCGTGCGCCACCCTGTTCGCCGGCATCCAGCCCGACGTGCGCTACGCCCGCCCGGGCGACGCGATGAGCAAGGCGATCGCCACCGCGCGCGCGGGACTGGAGGGGGTCCGCGCCCGCTTCGTCGACGGCCGACTGCCTCGGGAGTCGCAGCTGGTCGTCAAGTACGGCCTGCCCGGCGACGACGGCCCCGAGTACGTCTGGGCGGGCGTCACGTCCTGGGAGACCCCGGAGCGGATCGTCGGGGTGAGTGCCAGCGACGCGGTCACCGACCCGACCGTGCGGATCGGCGCCCCGGTGGTGGTCGAGGCCGCCGACGTCGTCGACTGGGCCCTGCTGGACGGCACCGGCGTGGTGGAGGGTGGCTGGACCCAGGCCGTCCTCGACGCCGGCCAACGCCCCCACGCCGACAACTGACCGCCCACCCCCGCCCCTCTCTCCCCGGCCCCCACCCGCCTGTTGATCACGGGGCGGCGCGGGGGCCGGGTGGGCCGGGGGGGTTACTTCACCGAGGGGTTGATGAAGGGGGGGCGGGTGACGCGCATCTGGGCGCGCCGGCCGCGGATGTCGACCTCGACCAGATCCCCGTCGGCGAGGTTCGCGGCGGTGTCCAGCAGCGCCAGCGCGATGCCCTGCTTGCGGGTCGGCGAGAAGGTGCCGCTGGTGACCGTGCCGACCGTGGCGTCACCGACGTGCACGGTCATGCCGGGACGCGGGATCGCCCGGTCGACGGCCTCCAGGCCGCGCAGCGTACGCCGGGGACCGGCCGCCTTCTCCGCGCGCAGCGCGTCCCGGCCCCAGAAGGCCGGCTTGTCCCAGCCGACCGCCCAGCCCGACCGGGCCTGCACCGGGGTGATGTCCAGCGACAGGTCCTGACCGTGCAGCGGGTAGCCCATCTCGGTGCGCAACGTGTCCCGGGCGGCCAGCCCGCAGGGCAGCAGCCCGTACGCCTCGCCGGCGGCGAACAGCGTGTCCCAGACGGTGACCGCGTGCTCGGCGGGCACGACGAGCTCGTAGCCCAGCTCACCGGTGTAGCCGGTCCGGCAGACGGTCAGCTCGACCGGCCCGGCGGCGCCGTCCAGGGTGGCCGCGGAGAAGCTCATGTACTCGTGCGCGGTGGGCAGGCCGAGGGAGGCGAGCAGCTCCCCCGAGCGGGGGCCCTGGACGGCGAGCACCGCGTACGCCTCGTGCTCGTCGGTGACCGTGATCGACGCCGGCGCGGCGGCGCGCAGCCGGCGGACGACCTCGGCGGTGTTCGCGGCGTTCGGGATGAGGAAGACGTGGTCGTCGGCGTGCAGGTAGGCGATGATGTCGTCCACCACACCGCCGGTGGCGTCGTCGCAGGCCAGGGTGTACTGCGCGCGGCCGGGGCCGATACGGCCCAGGTCGTTGCTGAGGCAGGCGTTGACGAACTCGACCGCTCCCGGCCCGGCCACCCGCGCCTTGCCGAGGTGCGACACGTCGAAGACGCCGACCGCGGTGCGGACCGCCGTGTGTTCCCGGAGCACGCCGCCGCCCGCGTACTCCAGCGGCATCTCCCATCCTCCGAAGGGGGCGAACTTGGCGCCGGCGGCGGTGTGCCGCTCGTGCAGCGGGGAACGGCGCAGCCGGGTCGCGGCGGCGTCGGTGGTCACGTCGGTCATGGGTGGCAACTTACCGGGGCCGGAGCCGCTGGTTAGCATCGGCGGGACCCGTCGGAGCCGTCGGCGGGACAGCCCCGACGTCCGGCGGGTAGGTTGCCGCCGAGACCTTCATCGCCGGTACGCGTCCGCGCGGCCGGCCCGGCCCGCCCGGAGTAGCTTCAGTGACATCGCCCCGCACCACCCTCAGCCTGGTCGACACCGACCCCGCCGAGCTCGCCGTCGACGCCATCGTGATCGGCGTGCACAGCCAGTCCGGAGCGCAGGACGCCACCAGCGGCCTCGCCGGCACCCTGCTGCTGTCCAGCGGCGCGGAGAGCATCGCCGCCGCGTTCGACGGCAAGCTGACCGAGACGCTGGCGCTGCTCGGCGCGACCGGCGGGCCGGGTGAGGTGATCAAGCTGGCCACGCTGGGCACCGTCACCGCGCCGCTCGTCGTCGCGGTCGGGCTGGGCGCCGAGCCGACCGGTGCCGCGCCGAGCCCGGAGACGCTGCGCCGGGCCGCCGGTGCCGCCGTCCGGGCCCTCGCGGGCGCACCGCGGGTGGCGCTGGCCCTGCCGCTGCCGGACGACGCCGACGCGGCGGCCGCACTGCGCGCGGTCGCGGAGGGCGCGCTGCTCGGTGGCTACCGTTTCGCCGGCTACAAGACCCGGCCGCAGCCGACCCGCCGGGAGCCGGTGGCCGAGGTGCTGGTCTCCGTGCCGGACGCCTCCGACGCCACGGCGCAGGCCGAGATCGCCCGCGCCCAGGCGGTGGCCGGCGCGGTCCGGCTCAGCCGCGACTGGGTGAACACCGCGCCGAACGAGCTTCGCCCGCCGGCGTTCGCCGAGGTCGTCGCGGCCGCCGCCCGGGAGGCCGGGCTGGAGGTCGAGGTGCTCGACGAGGCGGAGCTGAAGGCCGGCGGCTACGGCGGCATCACCGCGGTCGGGCAGGGCTCGGAGGCCCCGCCACGGCTGGTGAAGCTCACCTACACGCCGGAGGGCGGCGGCACCGGCAAGCGGGTGGCGCTGGTGGGCAAGGGCATCACGTTCGACACCGGCGGCATCTCGATCAAGCCGGCCCAGGGCATGTGGGAGATGAAGTCCGACATGGCCGGCGCCGCCGCGGTGGGTGCCGCGATGCTGGCCGTTGCCGCGCTCAAGCCGTCCGTGGCGGTCTCTGGTTACCTGCCGATGGCGGAGAACATGCCGTCGGGCACCTCGTACCGGCCGGGTGACGTCGTCACCATGTTCAACGGCAAGCGGGTGGAGGTGCTCAACACCGACGCCGAGGGCCGCATGATCCTGGGCGACGCCATGGCCCGGGCCTGCGCGGACGGCTGCGACTACCTGTTCGAGACGTCCACCCTCACCGGCGGTCAGGTGATCTCGCTGGGCAAGCGGATCGCCGGTGTGATGGGCACCCCGGAGCTGTGCGAGCGCGTCCGCGCGGCCGGCGACGCGACCGGCGAGCCGGCCTGGCCGATGCCGCTGCCGGACGACGTGCGCAAGGGCATGGACTCCGACGTCGCGGACATCTCCCAGGTCAACGCCGGGATGGACCGGGCCGGGCACATGCTGCAGGGCGGCGTGTTCCTGCGTGAGTTCGTCGCCGAGGACGTGGCCTGGGCGCACATCGACATCGCCGGCCCGGGCTACCACTCCGGTGAGCCGACCGGCTACTGGACCAAGGGCGGCACCGGCGTCCCGGTCCGCACCCTGCTCCACCTGATCGACGACGTGGCCGCCAACGGCTGAGCCCGTCGCACGTTCACGGCGAAGAGTGGCCACCCCCGCGCGGGGGTGGCCACTCTTCTCGCGTATCAGGGGCGGCTCAGTAGAGCTCGGGGCGGCGCTTGCGGCGCTCGTTGAAGTCGCGCATGCGCTGCGGGTAGCCCATCAGGCGCACGTCGTAGACCGGGATCGCCATCCGGTGCGCGAACCGGCGGGCGCCGTCCGGCCCGTCGATCCGCCGGCGGGTCCACTCGCCGTCGTCGGCGATGAGCATCACGGTCGTCTCGGTGACCGTCGTGCGTGGCTCGATGTACGCCTCGACGCCGCGCCGGGTCCGGACGAAGCTCTCAAGATGCTCCAAATCCGCGCGGTCCGCGGCCCGGTCGTGGCTCGCGACCCGCACCTGCTTGCGCCGCCGGAACAGCCCCACGGACCTCTCCCCCACAATCCCTCATCGACAACGGTGCCAAGAGTACGTGTCGGGGACGTGTCGTTGGGCACCTCACTACGCGCCCTGTGCCCGGTGGTGACAAGATGACCGAGGTGGGGTGTGCCCCGTGCGGCCCCTCCGGACCCCCGATGCATTGACGCGACCTGGGAGTTGGACGTGAGCGAGCCGAACGACGCAACCTTCGACATCGTGATTCTCGGAGGTGGGAGCGGCGGCTACGCGACCGCGCTACGCGCCGCCCAGCTGGACCTCTCTGTCGCCCTCATCGAGAAGGGCAAGCTCGGCGGCACCTGCCTGCACAACGGTTGCATCCCGACCAAGGCGCTGCTGCACGCCGCCGAGATCGCCGACCAGACCCGCGAGTCCGAGCAGTTCGGCGTCAAGGCCGAGCTGGTCGGCGTCGACATGGCCGGGGTCAACTCGTACAAGGACGGCGTGATCTCCCGGCTCTACAAGGGCCTGCAGGGTCTGGTGAACGGCTCGAAGAACATCACGTTCGTGGCCGGGGCCGGCAAGCTGGTCGCCCCGAACACCGTCGAGGTCGACGGCAAGCGCTACACCGGCCGCAACGTCGTGCTGGCCTCCGGCTCGTACGCCAAGAGCCTGCCGGGCCTGGAGATCGACGGCGAGCGGGTCATCACCAGCGACCACGCGCTGGTCCTGGACCGGGTCCCGTCGTCGGCGATCGTGCTGGGCGGCGGCGTCATCGGCGTCGAGTTCGCCAGCGTGTGGAAGTCGTTCGGCGTGGACGTGACGATCATCGAGGCGCTGCCCCGACTGGTCGCCGCCGAGGACGAGGAGTCCTCGAAGGCGCTGGAGCGCGCGTTCCGCAAGCGGAAGATCAACTTCAAGGTCGGCAAGCCGTTCGAGAAGGTCGAGAAGACCGACAACGGCGTCAAGGTGACCATCGCCGGCGGCGAGACCGTCGAGGCCGAGCTGCTCCTGGTGGCCGTCGGCCGCGGCCCGAACACGGCCAACCTCGGCTACGAGGAGCAGGGCGTGACGATGGACCGCGGCTACGTCCTCACCGACGAGCGGCTGCGCACCAACGTGCCGAACGTGTTCGCCGTCGGCGACATCGTGCCCGGCCTGCAGCTCGCGCACCGCGGCTTCCAGCAGGGCATCTTCGTCGCCGAGGAGATCGCCGGCCTGAACCCGGCCGTGATCGACGAGGCCGGCATCCCCCGGGTCACCTACTGCGACCCGGAGCTCGCGTCCGTCGGCCTGACCGAGGCGAAGGCCAAGGAGCAGTACGGCGCCGACAAGGTGAAGACCTACAACTACAACCTGGGCGGCAACGGCAAGAGCCAGATCCTCAAGACGACCGGCTTCGTGAAGCTGGTCCGGGTCGAGGACGGCCCGGTCGTCGGCGTGCACATGATCGGCGCCCGGGTCGGTGAGCTGATCGGTGAGGCGCAGCTCATCTACAACTGGGAGGCCTACCCGGCCGAGGTGGCGCAGCTCGTGCACGCCCACCCGACGCAGAACGAGGCCCTGGGCGAGGCGCACCTGGCCCTCGCCGGCAAGCCGCTGCACTCGCACGCCTGATCAAGAACTGATTCCGCGGCGTCCGGCGGCAGACGGGCGAGATCGCACCAGGGGAATGAAGGAGTCTTAGAACATGCCGGTATCGGTCACCATGCCCCGGCTCGGCGAGAGCGTCACCGAGGGCACCGTCACGCGGTGGCTCAAGCAGGAGGGCGAGACCGTCGAGGTCGACGAGCCCTTGCTTGAGGTGTCCACCGACAAGGTTGACACCGAGATCCCGTCGCCCGCGGCGGGCGTGCTGACCCGGATCGTGGTGGGCGAGGACGAGACCGCCGAGGTCGGCAGCGAGCTGGCCGTCATCGCCGGCGAGGGCGAGGACGCCGGTGGCGCCGCGCCGCAGCAGCAGGCCGAGCAGCCGGTCGCCGCGCCCACCCCGGAGCCGACGGCCGCCGCCGAGGGCACCGGCCCCGAGCCGGAGCAGGCCCCGGCCCCGCAGGCCCAGGCCGCCCCGGCGCCGTCGGGCGGCGGCACCCCGGTCACCCTGCCGGCGCTCGGCGAGAGCGTCACCGAGGGCACGGTGACCCGCTGGCTGAAGCAGGTCGGCGAGACCGTCGAGGTGGACGAGCCGCTGCTGGAGGTCTCCACCGACAAGGTGGACACGGAGATCCCGTCGCCGGTCGCCGGCACCGTCCTGGAGATCAAGGTCGCCGAGGACGAGACCGCGCCGGTCGGCGCCGAGCTGGCGATCATCGGCACCGCCGGTGCGGCTCCGGCCGAGGCGAAGCCCGAGCCCACCCCGGCGCCGCAGGCCGCGCCCGCTCCGCAGCCCGAGGCGAAGCCCGCCCCGGCGCCGCAGGCCGCGGCGAAGCCGACCGAGCCGACCCCCGGCATGTCGTACAACGAGCCGTCGGCGGAGGCGGAGACCTCGGCGCAGCCCGTGCAGGCGGAGCAGCGCGCGGTGCCGGCGGCAGCCGCGCCCGCGCCGCAGCGCCCGACGGCACCCGCGCAGGGTGGCGGCGAGGAGGCGGCCGGCTACGTGACCCCGCTCGTCCGGAAGCTGGCGAGCGAGCACGGCGTCGACCTCTCCACGGTCAACGGCACCGGCGTGGGTGGCCGGATCCGCAAGCAGGACGTCCTCGACGCGGCGGAGAAGGCGAAGGCGGCCAAGGCCGCCCCGGCCCCGGCCGCTCCCGCCCCGGCCGCCGCCGCGGCGCCGAGCAAGCCGGCCGCCAAGCCGCAGCCGAGCGCCAAGCGTGGCAGCACCGAGAAGCTCCCCCGGATCCGCGCGGCGATCGCCAAGCGGATGCAGGAGTCGCTGCATGAGATGGCGCAGCTCACCACGGTGATCGAGGTGGACGTCACCAAGGTCGCCAAGCTGCGGGCGCAGGCGAAGGACGCCTTCCAGCAGCGCCACGGCGTGAAGCTGTCGTTCCTGCCGTTCTTCGCCCTGGCGGCGATCGAGGCGCTGCAGACCTACCCGATCGTCAACGCGCGGATGGACCTGGCGGGCGGGACGATCACCTACCCGGACGCCGAGCACCTGGGCATCGCGGTCGACACCGAGCGCGGCCTGCTGGTGCCGGTCATCCACAACGCGGGCGACCTGAACCTGGGTGGCATCGCGAAGCGGATCGCCGACCTGGCCGAGCGCACCCGGACCAACAAGATCAGCCCGGACGAGATCGCCGGCGCGACCTTCACGCTGACCAACACGGGCAGCCGCGGCGCGCTCTTCGACACCCCGATCGTGCCGTCGCCGCAGTCGGCGATGCTCGGCACGGGTGCCGTGGTGAAGCGTCCGGTCGTGGTCAACGACCCGGAGCTGGGTGAGGTCATCGCCGTCCGGTCGATGGTCTACCTGGCCCTCTCCTACGACCACCGGCTGATCGACGGCGCCGACGCGGCCCGTTTCCTGGTCGCGGTCAAGGAGCGGCTGGAGGCCGGCAACTTCGAGGCGGAGCTGGGCCTGTCCTGATCCGCTGAACACGCCGCGAGGGCGCCCCGGTTCGCCGGGGCGCCCTCGCGCGTTCCACCCCCGGCCCGATCGGCGTCGGGCCCCGCACCTCGACGGTGATGCGCCGGGGCGCCAGGGCGCGGGGCGGGCGGGCGTCAGGCGCGGAGAAGGGTTTCGGAGACCTGCCAGAGGCGTTCGGCGGCCTCCGGGTCCAGGGCGTACGGCGCGTAGCCGGAGCGGGTGCCCGGCTGGTTGGGGCCGGCCTCCTGGCAGTCCTCGAAGTACCGCCCGCCGATGCTGTCGAGCAGCGGCGACGTGGCGACCAGCACCGAGGTCGCGGCGCCCTGCTCGGTGGTCTTCCAGTACGCGGCGCCGCCGCCGCTGGCGGCCCGCATCCGGTCCAGCTCCTCGTCGCTGATGTAGCGCTGGAGGTTGGTGCGGATCGCGCCCGGCATCAGCGAGTTCGTGAAGATGCCGTCGTCGGCCCAGCGCCGGGTCGCCTCGACGGCGAAGAGGACGTTGGCGGTCTTGGACTGCCCGTACGCCAGCCACGGGTCGTACTCGCGGCGCTCGAACTGGATGTCGTCGAAGACGACCGGGGAGCGCAGGTGGGCGGCGGAGCTGACCGAGACGACCCGGGCGCCGCCGGCGGCGGCGAGGGCGGGGCGCAGCCCGGTGGTCAGCGCGAAGTGGCCCAGGTGGTTGGTGGCGAACTGCATCTCCCAGCCCTGCGGCGTACGCATCTCCGGCGACGCCATGATGCCGGCGTTGTTGACCAGGATGTGCAGCGGGCCGTCCCAGTTGGCGACGAAGGCGTTCACGGAGGTCAGGTCGGCCAGGTCCAGCGGGGCGACCAGGACGTGCTCGTTGCCGGTGGTGGCGGTGATGTCGGCGGCGGCCTCCTGACCCGCGTCCGGGTTGCGGACGGCGAGGGTGACGTCGGCGCCGGCCTCGGCGAGGGCCCGTGCCGTCTCGACGCCGATGCCGGAGGCGCCGCCGGTGACGACGGCTCGGCGGCACGCCAGGTCGATGCCCTTGACCACCTCCCGGGCGGTCGTGTCGCGGGAGAAGGGCGTGTTCACGCGTGTGCTCGTCATGATCCATCCTTGTCGGTGACGGCGGGCGGCCGCCCGGCCGCTACGATGAGAAGCGGAGGATCCTCCGTTAAGGCGACCCTAACCGGAGGCCCCTCCGTTTGCCAACCGGCCACGGCCGACCTGACGTCCGAGGAGGCGACGTGCCGGACACCGGCCACCGACCGCTGCGCGCGGACGCCCAACGCAACCGCCAGCGGCTGCTGGACGCCGCGGTAAGCGCGTTTTCCCAACGCGGGCCGGAGATAACGCTGGAGTCCGTGGCACGTGAGGCCGGCGTCGGCATCGGCACCCTCTACCGCCACTTCCCCACCCGCGAGGCGCTGGTCGAGGCGGCCTACCGCAACGAGCTGGCCAAGCTCTGCGACGCCGCGGCCGAGCTGCTGGAGGAGTCCCCGCCGGACCAGGCGCTGCGGGGGTGGATGGACCGCTTCGTCGACTATCTCGCCACCAAGCGCGGCATGGCGGATGCGCTGCGGCTGGTCATCGCCGCCGGCGCCAACCCGTTCGCGCGAAGCCGCGACCGGTTGCTCGCGGCCCTCGGCCTGCTGCTGGAGGCGGGCGCCCAGGCGGGCAGCGTCCGAGCGGACGTGACCGCGGCCGACGTGCTGGCCAGCCTGAGCGGGGTCTCGCTGGCCGCCGGGGAGCCGGCCCAGCGAGACCAGGCGGGCCGGCTGCTCGACCTGCTGATGGACGGTCTGCGCTACGGGACGGGCCGACCGACGACCTGATCGCCGCGGGCGCGTCGCCAACGCACGCCGCCGAAGGCCCTGGCCGCGGGGCGCGTCGCCCCGAACGCCGCCGAAGGCCCCCTGGCCTGCGCCGATTCCGGCCCCGCGGCGCCCGGGCCGCTGCCAGACTCGGTCGGTGGGTGGTCACCGGTGGCGCGACCGGCTGGGCCCGGCTGTCTCGGTGGCGCCGGGCGCCCGGGTCGACAAGTTCGAGATCTTCTTCGACCTGGTCTTCGTCTTCTCGTTCTTCATCATCACGCGGGCCACCGCGATGAACATCACCGGCTCCAGCCTGCTGCACGCCATGCTGGTCCTCGCGGTGCTGTGGTGGTGCTGGGTGATCCACAGCGTGGTCGCCGCCCGGGTGCGTCTCGGTGAGGGCTTCGTCCCCGTGCTCATGGTCGTCGGGATGGCCGCGCTGTTCTGCTTCGCGCTCTCCCTGCCGCAGGCGTTCTCCGACCCGAGGCAGACGCCCGCCGGGCCGATGGTGGTCGCGATCAGCTATCTGGTGATCCGCGGGGTGCACCTGCTGCTCTACTGGCACGTCGCTCAGGAGCGGCCGGGCGAGCGCCGGCTGCTGCTGCGGTACTGCCCCGAGGTGATGCTCAGCACCATCCTCCTGCTGGCCGCCGCGCTGGTCCCACCCCGGATCGGAGACCTCGACACCGCGATGATGGTGCGCGACCTGCTCTGGCTCAGCGTCGTCGTGCTCCAGTACGGCAGCGGCCTGGTCGCCGGCGCGTGGGGCTGGACGATCGAGTCGGCCGAGCACTGGACCGAGCGGTACGACCTGATCCTCATCATCGCGCTCGGCGAGTCGATCATCTCGGTCGGCGTGGGCGGCAACCTGCTCGGCCAACCGGTCACCTGGGAGGCGGTCGCGGCGGCGGTGTGCGGCATCGTCTTCACCGCCGCGCTCTGGTGGGCTCACTACGACGTGATCGGCCCCGCCGCCCGGATCGCGCAGCACGCAGCGCTGGGCCGTCCCCGGGTGGCCATGGCCCGGGACGCCTACGCCTACCTCTACCTGGTGATGATCGCCGGGATCATCCTGTTCGCCCTCGGTGCCGAGGAGATCGTCCGGCAGGTCGCCGACACACACGTCGGCCTGCGCGAACCCACCCACGGACCCGGCGTTCCGCTGCTGTTCGGTGGCGTCGCCTGCTACTTCGGCGGCGGCATCCTGTTCCAGCTGCGTACCCTGCGCACGCTCTCCTGGACGCGGGTGGGCGTGGTGGTGGTGCTCGGCGCCGCCATTCCGCTGGGCGCCATCCTGCCGGCCCTCGCCGCGCTGGCGCTGCTCACCCTGATCTGCGTCGGGTTGGTGGCCGTGGAGGTGGTGGTGATGGCGGACTCGCGGCGGGCGCTGCGCGAGGCGGTCTTCCGGGAGAAGGCGACCCACGAGGCGCACGAGGTGGAGTTCCGCGCCGCCTGGCACGACCAGCCGGAGGAGCGGGGGCCGGGCCGGGGCGGTGGCACCCGGCCCGCCTGACCGCCCCCGCATCGCACTCACCGGCCCGCCCGGACGGCGGCGCCACGCCCCACCGGCGGGGGCGCGCCGGTCAGGGCTCTGCCGGTAGCAGAACCGGCCGTGGATCGTTGGCCGCGCGGGGCGACACCCGGCAGGCTGGCTCTCGTGATCACCTTCTCGCTCCAGGCCCACCCGTCCGACGCCGCCGACTGGGCGGACCTGGCCCGCCGCGCCGAGTCCGCCGGCTTCGACGCCCTGTTCGCCGCGGACCATCCCGGGGCGGTCGCCACGCCGTTCGTGGCCCTGGCCGCCGCCGCGGCGGTGACCAGCACCATCGGGCTGGGCTCGTACGTGTCGAACGCCGGTGTCCGCGAGCCGATGCTCCTCGCCGCCGACGTGGCGACCCTCGATCTGGTCTCCGGCGGGCGCGCCCGGCTCGGCATCGGCGCCGGACACACCCCCGCCGAGTGGCGGGCCGTCGGGCGGGAACGACCGGACGTGGCCGGCCGGGTGCGCCGCTGCATCGCCGTCGCCGAGGCCACCCGCGCCCTGCTCGACGGCGAGGAGGTCACCGTGGACACGCCCGACCTGGTCGTCCACGGTGCCCGGCTGGAGAACCCCCGCCCGGTGCGGCGGCGGATCCCACTGACCGTCGGCACCGCGAACTCCACCCTGCTGCGCTGGGCCGGCGCCCACGCCGACGTCGTCGGGCTGGCCGGCCTGGGCCGTACGCTGCCCGACGGCCACTCCCACGAGGTGCGCTGGCGGGAGGCGGAGATCGAGGCGCAGCTCGCCCAGGTCGCGGCCGGCGCCGAGGGCCGCGCCGAGCCGCCGGAGCTGGAGGCGCTGGTGCAGAAGGTCGTGGTGACCGACGACGCGGAGGCCGCCGCCGCCGAGACGGCCGCCGACACCGGCCTGACCGTCACGGAACTGCTCGCCACCCCGTTCGTGCTGATCGGCACCGAGGACGAGATCGTCGCGGCGGTGGCCGGGCATCGCCGCCGCTGGGGTGTCACCCGGTACGTCGTTCGGCAGGAGGCTCTCGACCCACTGGGCGCCTTCCTGCCCCGCCTGAGCGCCGTCGCCTGACCAGGGCTTGACTTCGCGCGCACTCGAACAGGGACGCTGGACGCATGACGACGACACGAACGCTGGGGCGCAGCGGCATCGAGGTCAGCGCGATCGGCATGGGGTGCTGGGCGATCGGCGGGCCGCTGTGGGGTGACGGCGGGCAGCCGTTCGGCTGGGGCGAGGTCGACGACGACGAGTCCGTCCGGGCGATCCACGCCGCGCTCGACGCCGGCGTGACCCTCTTCGACACGGCCAGCAACTACGGGGCCGGGCACAGCGAGCGCATCCTCGGTCGGGCGCTCGCCGGCCGCCGGGACCGCGCGGTGATCGCGACGAAGTTCGGCAACGTCTCCGACGAGGCGACCCGCCGGTGGACCGGCACCGACGCCAGCCCGGCGTACGCGGTGCGCAGCCTGGGGCAGTCGCTGCGTCGGCTGGGCACCGACTACGTCGACCTGTTCCAGCTGCACATCAACGAGCTGCCGGCGTCCGCCGCGCTCGACCTGGTCGACACGCTGGAGGATCTCGTCGCCAAGGGCACGATCCGGGCGTACGGCTGGAGCACCGACCACCCCGACGCGGCCGAGGCGTTCGCGAAGGCCGGGACGCACTGCGCCGCGATCCAGCACGACCAGTCGGTGCTGCGCGACAACGCGGCGATGCTGGCGGTCTGCGACGCCTACGACCTGGCCAGCCTGAACCGGGGCCCCCTCGCGATGGGCCTGCTCACCGGGTCACGGCGGGCGGTGGGCCGCGACGACGTACGCGGGATGGCGCCGGACTGGCTGGTCTGGTTCACCGACGGGCGGCCGACTCCGCAGTGGTCGGCCCAGGTCGAGCGGATCCGGGCGGCGCTCACCTCCGACGGCCGTACCCTCGCCCAGGGTGCGCTGGGTTGGCTGCTGGCCCGCAGCCCGCGGACCGTGCCCATCCCCGGGGCCCGGACGGTCGAGCAGGTACGCGAGAACGCCGCGACCCTCGCGCGTGGCCCGCTGCCGGCGGACGCGGTGGCGGAGGTCGAGCAGCTGCTGGCCGACCTGCGCCCGGCGTCGGCGGGGTGACCGGAGTCGGGATTCAACGCGGCCTGCTCCGCATCCGTACTCCAAGATATGGGCATGCGCATCCTCATGGCCGGTGCGTCCGGCTTCCTCGGTACCCGGCTGGTGGACCGGTTCACGGCCGACGGGCACCAGGTCACCCGGCTGGTCCGCCGTCCGCCGCGCGCTGACGACGAGTGCCAGTGGAACCCGTCGGCGGCGCAGCTCGACCCGGCGGTGGTGGCGCGGGCCGACGCGGTGGTCAACCTGGCCGGGGCGGGGGTGGGTGACCGGCGGTGGAACGACGAGTACCGGAAGGTGATCCGGTCGAGTCGCGTGGACACCACCACCACGCTGGCCATCACGATCGCCGGGCTGCCGGCGGAGGACCGGCCGCGGGTGCTGCTCAACTCGTCGGCCGTCGGCTGGTACGGCGACACCGGCGACCGGGCGGTCGAGGAGGACGCCCCGGCGGGCGAGGGTTTCCTGGCCGACGTGTGCCGGGTGTGGGAGGCGGCGACGCGGCCGGCGGAGGACGCCGACGTCCGGGTGGTGCGGCTGCGCACCGGCCTGCCGCTGGACCGCGCGGGCGGGATGCTCAAGCCGCAGCTGCTGCCGATGCGGTTGGGCGTCTCGGGCAAGCTGGGCAGCGGTCGGCAGTGGTGGCCGTGCATGTCGATGGCCGACTTCCTGGGCGCGTCGGCGTTCCTGCTGGAGCGGGACGACGTGGCCGGCCCCGTCAACATGGTCGGGCCGGTCCCGGTGACCAACGCCGAGTTCACCCGGGAGTTGGCTCGGCAGATGCACCGGCCGGCGTTCATGCCGATCCCCGCGCTCGCGTTGAAGGTCGTCCTCGGCGGCTTCTCCCAGGAGGCCCTGTCCAGTTCCCGCGTGCTGCCCGGCGCCCTGACCCGCGCCGGCTACCGCTACCAGCACCCCGACCTCCGAAGCGCCCTCCAAGCCGCCCTCTCCACCTGACCCCCGCGCCCCGCCCCGCTTCGCCCCGTTGATCATGAAGTTGTCGCCGTCCACATCGGCGTGTCGGGGCAACAACTTCATGATCACGCGCTGGTCGGAGTGGGGTGGGGGCTGGGTGGGGTGGGTCAGCAGCCGATGACCCAGTAGTTGGGGCCGGTCTGCTTCAGGGAGCTGGTGTAGAAGGTGTTGTAGAGGCCCATCCGCTGGTTCGAGCCGTTGGCGTACGCGTAGCCGCCGGACTGGTAGGCCCGACCGGCGCTGACGTGCGCGTAGTTGCTGGCGGTGACGCAGGTCGCCGGCACGGTCGGCGTGGGCGTCGGGGTCGGGGTGGGCGTCACCGTCGGGGTCGGCGTCGGGTCGGTGCCGCCGCCGTTCAGGCCGAAGAAGACCGCGTCGCGGTACGTCGAGCAGATGGTGTCCAGAAAGTACGCCCCGGCGGTGCCGCACTGGTCGGCGCCGCTGCCCGGGTCGACGGGCGTGCCGTGGCCCATGCCGGACACCCGGTAGAGGCGGACCTCGTCGTTGCCGTACACCTCCAGGCTGGTGCCGCCGGGCAGCGACGAGGTGCCGGTCGGGGTCTGCGAGAGGCCGCGCACGTTGGTCCACTGGTCCCGCGACTCGGTGGCGTTGAGCGGGGCGACGGTGTAGTCCGAGGTGCCGTGCCAGATCGCGACGCGCGGCCGGGGGCCGTTGTAGCCGGAGTAGGCGCCGCGCACCAGGTCGCCCCAGGCGGCGGGGGTCTTGTCGCTGCCGGGGGTCATGCAGCTGAACGCGTTGACCATGCTGGTGGCGCAGCGGTACGGGATGCCGGCGATGATCGACCCGGCGGCGAAGACGTCCGGGTAGGTGGCGAGCATGACCGCGCTCATCGCCCCGCCCGCGGAGAGGCCGCTGACGTAGACCCGGCCGCCGTCGACGCCGAAGTTCGCCTTGGCGTGGTCGACCATCTGCTTGATGGACAGCGCCTCGCCCTGGCCCCGGGCGGTGTCACCGGTCTCGAAGAAGTTGAAGCAGGCGTTCGCGTTGTTGCCGGACTTCTGCTCGGCCACGATGAGCGCGAACTTCCACTGGTCGGCGTACTTCTGCCAGCCGGAGTTGGCGAAGTAGCCGGAGGCGTTCTGGGTGCAGCCGTGCAGCAGCACCACGGCCGGGGAGTTGGCCGGCAGGTTGTCCGGCCGGTAGGCGTACATCGCGAGGTTGCCCGGGTTGGAGCCGAAGCTGGTGACCTGGGTGAGGGTGGCCGCCTGGGCGGGGGCGGCGAGGGTGACGGCCCCGGCCAGGGCCAGGACGAGCCCGGCGACCACACCGGTCAGCCGGGTGAGCAGGGACGAGGAGCGACGCACGGCGGCCTCCCGGGGGCGGAGTGTGAACTGAGTCACCTTCGAGTTGCCGCGACGTTACGTCGAGGTGTCGGAGATGTGACATGGGCCACGGTCACATATTCACCGTCGACGTTGTGTCCGCCGCGGAAGCGGCGCCCACGCCCGATCTCCGCTCCGCGCGCCGACACGAGGGACGACGCGCTCCTTGCACGTATGACCGGCACGTCCAGTTCCGGTTGGTAACGTCCGCTGCGTGCCGACCTCCCCGTCCCTGGCCACCGGGCCCGTACCCGCCTCGCCGCCGCGCGCCGGCCGCGACCGCCGCGCCGACCTGCTCGTGGTGCTGGCCGCGCTCGCGCTGGCCGTCTGGGTCACCAGCGGGCTGTGGCGGGACCCGAACGTCCGCACGGTCACCGTCAACTCCAGTGACCAGGCGCTCTTCGAGTGGCTGCTGGCCTTCGGCGGCAACGCGCTCACGCACGGGGAGAACCCGTTCTTCACCCACCTGATCAACGTCCCGGACGGGGTCAACCTCGCCGTCAACACCTCGATCACCGTGTACGCGGTGGTCTTCGCGCCGCTGACGTACCTCGTCGGGCCGCCGGTGACGTTCCTGGTGATCCTCACCCTCAACCTGGCCGCCACCGCGGTCGCCTGGTACTGGCTGCTCTCCCGGCAGTTCGTCCGCAGCCGCCTCGCGGCCGCCGTGGGCGGCCTGTTCATCGCGTACTCCCCCGGCATGGTGTCGCACGCCAACGCCCACCTGAACTGGACCGCCGGCTGGCTCGTGCCGTTGCTGATCTGGCGGCTGTTCGCGCTGCGCCGGCCCGGGCACTGGCTGCGCGACGGCATCGTGCTCGGCGTCCTCGTGGCGGTCGCCTTCTCCATCGCGGCCGAGGGGCTGTTCTTCACCGCCCTCGCCCTCGGCGTCTTCGTGGCCGTCTGGGCGCTGCACCCGGCCCGGCGGGCCGAGGCCCGGGCCGCCCTGCCGAACTTCCTGCGCGGGCTCGCGGTGACGGCGGTGGTCGCCGGCGCGCTGCTGGCGTACCCGCTGTGGCTGCACTTCGCCGGCCCGCAGCGCTTCCACGGCACCGGCTTCGACCCGGTGATCCACTCCGAGGACATCGCCGCGTTCGGCGCGTTCCCCCGGCGCTCGCTGGCCGGGCAAGCGGGACTGGGCACCTCGCTCGCCCCCAACCCGACCGAGGAGAACTCCTTCTTCGGGATTCCACTGCTGCTGCTCACCGTGCTCTGCTTCGTGACGCTCTGGCGGCGGGCCGATCCGCCCCGCCGGGCCACGCTCTGGGGGCTGGGCGTGCTCGCCGTCGTCTTCACCGTGCTCTCCTGGGGCCCGGTGGCCAAGGTCGACGGGGACCGCACCGACGTGCCGATGCCGTTCGACCTGCTCGGCCACCTGCCGGTGGTGAACGCCGCCCTGCCCGCCCGGCTGGCCCTGGTGGTGGCGCCGGTGATCGGGCTGCTGCTCGCGTACACCGTCGACGGGCTGCGCACCCGGCCGCCCCGGCACCGCTCGACGGAGCTGGCCTGGGCGCTCGGTTTCGCGGTCGCGCTCGTGCCGCTGCTGCCCACCCCGCTGCTGACCAGCGAGCGGGAACCCATTCCGCGGTTCATCACCGCCGGCACCTGGCGGGAGCACGTCTCGCCCGGCGGCGTGCTCACGCCCGTGCCGGTGACCGTGGACATCTACCCGGACGGCCAGCGCTGGCAGGCGTACGCCTTGGCGCACCGGCAGGGCGAGTTCCGCATCCCCGCCGGGTTCTTCCTCGGCCCGGGCGGGCCGGACGGTCGCGGCCGGATCGGGCCGGTGCCGCGCACCCTCAGCGCGCTCATGGACCAGGCCGGCAAGACCGGGCTGGTGCCGATCATCACCGACGGGACGGTGCGGGAGGTCCGCGCCGACCTGGCCTACTGGCAGGTCGAGGCGGTCGTGCTCCCGGACCGGGTGCACGGGGCGAAGTTCGACGTGGACGAGGAGGCGGTGCGCCGCACCGCGACCGCCCTGCTGGGCGAGCCGCAGCGGGTGGACGACGTCTGGCTGTGGCGGGTTCCGCCGGCCTGACCCCGCCGCCGCGCCCGGGCCGCACGACGACGCCGGGCGGGTCCGGTGAGGCGGCTCACCAGCGCCGCCAGCCCTTTCCGGGACTACGCTGAACGGTGTGAGCACGATGATCTCCGGCCTCACGGCCGTCCGCGCCGGACTCCTCGACTACCAGGCCGCCTGGGACGAGCAGCGCCGGCTGCACGAGTCGGTGGTAGCCGGCGAGCAGGGCGACACCGTCCTGCTGCTGGAGCACCCGAGCGTCTACACGGCCGGCAAGCGCACCGAGCCGTGGGACCGGCCGAACGACGGCACGCCGGTCGTCGACGTGGACCGCGGCGGCAAGATCACCTGGCACGGCCCGGGGCAGCTGGTCGGCTACCCGATCGTGCGGCTGCCCGACCCGGTCGACGTGGTCGCGTACGTGCGGCGCACCGAGCAGATGCTCATCGACGTGTGCGCCGAGTTCGGGCTGACCGCCGGCCGCGTCGAGGGCCGCAGCGGCGTCTGGGTGCCGGAGGACGACCGCGGCCCCGCCCGCAAGGTCGCCGCGATCGGCATCCGCGTCGCCCGCGGGGTCACCCTGCACGGCTTCGCCATCAACTGCGACTGCGACCTCGGCTTCTACGACCGCATCGTGCCGTGCGGCATCCGCGACGCCGGGGTGACGTCCCTCACCGCCGAGCTGGGCCGCCCGGTCACCGTGGCCGACGTGCTGCCGGTCGTGGAGCGGCGCCTGTCGACCCTGGTCACCGTCACCGACTGACCCGGATGCGGATCGACCTCGTCACGCTCGTGGTCGCCGAGTACGACCCGGCGATCGCCTTCTTCACCGAGGTGCTCGGCTTCGACCTGGTCGAGGACGAGCCCTCGCTGACCACCGACGGCCGCCCGAAGCGGTGGGTCGTGGTCCGGCCGCCGGGCGGGCAGACCGGGTTGCTGCTCGCCCGCGCCGACGGCGACGACCAGGCCGCCGTGGTCGGCCGCCAGGTCGCCGGTCGGGTGGGCTTCTTCCTCCAGGTGGACGACTTCGAGGCCACCTACCGACGGATGCGGGACGCGGACGTGGAGTTCGTGCGTCCGCCCCGCACCGAGCCGTACGGGCGGGTCGCCGTCTTCCGCGACATCGCCGGCAACCGCTGGGACCTCCTCGGCCCCGCCTGACCCCGACGTCCGCTGCCGCCCGCGCCCCTCGGCGCCGGGTCGTCGGCCGCCCCGGCGCCGCCTTTCATCGCCGGCGGCCAGCCGCCGCACCCCGTTCCCTCCGGCTCGCTGTCGACCTGTCCCAGATCTGGGGCAGGTCGACAGCGCCGACCGCACCGCACCCGCCACCCGCCACCCGCCACCGCACGCCACCAGCCACCCCCACACCACCCGCCACGGCTGGCGCGCTGCGACTGTGGACCGCGGCCGCGGCTGACACCCTTTCGGTCGTTCAGCTCGTGACCGGCGGAGGACCGGCGGAGGACGCGATTACGGGGTCAGGCGGTGCAGGTCGCGCGGGAAGGCGGTGACCTCGCGGACGTTCGCCGCCCCGGTCAGGCGGGAGACGAAGCGTTCCAGCCCGATCGCGAAGCCGCCGTGCGGCGGCATCCCGTGGCGGAACGCGTCGAGGTAACCGGCGTACGGCTCGACCGGCTCGCCGCGCTCGGCGAGCGCCGCCAGGTAGTCGGCGTGCCGGTGCAGGCGCTGCCCCCCGGTCACCAGCTCCAGCCCGCGGAACAACAGGTCGAACCCGTTGCTGTACCCGGGCCGGTCCGGGTCCGGGTGGGTGTAGAACGGCCGCTTCGCCATGGGGTAGCCGGTGACGAAGAGGAAGTCCGACCCGTGCTCCCGGCGGGCCCACTCCCCCAGCGCCCGCTCGTGCGCGGGGGCCAGGTCGGGCTCGTAGGCCGGCGCACCGGCGACCTTCAGCGCCTCGGTGAAGTGCAGCTGCGGGATCCGCGCCGGCACGACCGGCAGGTCGACCCCGAGCGTGGCCACCGCGGCCCCGGCCCGGTCCGCAACGGTGGACAGCATCCCGGCCAACACGTCGCGCAGGACGGCCATCACCTCCCGGTGGTCGGCGACGAAGCCCAGCTCGACGTCGAGCGACGTGTACTGCGCCAGGTGCCGGGCGGTGTCATGGGGCTCGGCCCGGAACACGGGACCCACCTCGTACACGCGCTCGAACACGCCCACCATCAGCTGCTTGTAGAACTGCGGCGACTGCGCCAGGTAGGCCGGGCGGCCGAACCAGTCCAGCGCGAACACGTTCGCCCCGGACTCGGTGGACGAGCTGACCACCTTCGGTGTGTGGACCTCGACGAACCCGTCCGCGTCCAGCGCGGCCCGGAACCCGGCGACGGCCGCCGCCGAGATCCGCAGCGCACCCGACCGGGTGGGGTGTCGCAGGGCCACGGGCGCGTGGTCGAGCTGGGTCGGCAGGCTCGCGGTGAGCGCCGGCCGGTACAGGTCGAACGGTGGCGGCTCGGCGGGCGCGCCGAGCAGCCGTACCGTCGGGGCGGTCAGCTCGACCCCGGCGGGCGCCGTGGCGTTCGCCGTCACCGTGCCGACGACCTCGACGGTGCTCTCCTCGGTGAGCGCCTCGACCTGACCGCGGACCGCCGGGTCGGTGACCACCACCTGGGTCAGTCCGGCGGCGTCCCGGACGATCAGGAAGGCCACCGACTTCAACAGCCGGCGGCGGTGGACCCAACCCGCGACCCGGACGGTCTCGCCGACGCGGGTGGTGAGCTGGGCGGACAGGATGCGTTGCATCGCGGCTACCTCCTTGATCAATCGCAACGCCTCCGCCGCGTGCGGCGGAGCATCACTCCTGCCCCAAAGAGGTGCGGGCGAGCGGGAACCTCGCGGTGCCACCACACCTTCGCCCCCGCCGGAGCGGGAGCCTCGTTCGTCGCCCGTGACGGGGGCCAGCCGGCGGGCTCTACTGGGCGCGGACGCCGTTCTTCCCGCAGCTCGGGAGGGTCTTCGCGGGCCCGGCGCCAGACCGCCTCGCACCAACCGGCGGTTCTCTGCTCTGGCGGGTCGGGCCGCTACTCGGCTCCGTCGTCGCTGTTGCCGGGAACGCTAGCACCGACACCGATGGAATGTGACGACGTTTTTCGAGGGCGCGGTGTGCGGCGTCACAAGGCTCCGGGGCGTGACGCCGGTCGCCCGACCTACATCGACGGCCACCGTGCGGCGTAGGCTCGGTTTCGTGACGATCGAGCACTCCGCGCCGACGACCGGCCAGGCCGCGCGTACCGCGACGCCCGCCCCCGAGGGGCGGCGCATGCTGCGGATCGAGGCCCGCAATGCCGAGACGCCGATCGAGCGCAAACCGCCATGGATCAAGGTCAAGGCCAGCATGGGGCCGGAGTACACCCAGCTGCGCGGGCTCGTCTCGCGGGAGGGGCTGCACACCGTCTGTCAGGAGGCCGGCTGCCCCAACATCTACGAATGTTGGGAGGACCGGGAGGCGACCTTCCTCATCGGCGGTGACCAGTGCACCCGCCGGTGCGATTTCTGTCAGATCGACACCGGCAAGCCCGCCGAGTTCGACGCCGACGAGCCGCGCCGGGTCGCCGAGTCCGTGGTGACGATGGGCCTGCGCTACGCCACCGTCACCGGCGTCGCCCGCGACGACCTGCCCGACGGCGGCGCGTGGCTCTACGCCGAGACGGTCCGGCAGATCCACGCACTGCAGCCGGGCTGCGGTGTCGAGCTGCTGATCCCGGACTTCAACGCCGTGCCGGAGCAGCTCGCCGAGGTGTTCGGCGCGCGCCCCGAGGTGCTGGCGCACAACGTCGAGACGGTGCCGCGGATCTTCAAGCGGATCCGTCCGGGCTTCCGCTACGAGCGGTCGCTGGACGTGATCCGCCAGGCCCGCGCCGCCGGTCTGGTCACCAAGAGCAACCTCATCCTGGGCATGGGCGAGGAGCGGGCCGAGATCTCCCAGGCGCTGCGCGACCTGCACGACGCCGGCTGCGAGCTGATCACCATCACGCAGTACCTGCGTCCCAGCGCCCGGCACCACCCCGTCGAGCGGTGGGTCAAGCCGGAGGAGTTCGTCGAGCTGCGTGAGGAGGCCGAGCAGATCGGCTTCGCCGGGGTGATGAGCGGGCCGCTGGTGCGCTCCTCCTACCGGGCCGGTCGGCTCTACCAGCAGGCCCTCGCCGCCCGCGAGGGCAGCGTGGTCACCGCCGGCTGACCCGCCGCGCAGGCTGCGCCGCCCGGCGCCGGCCGGGTGCCATGATCAGGCCATGACCGTCGGTGTACGCCAGGAGCCCCGCGACGCGCCCCGCGCGCTGCCGGGCTCCGGGCGTGCCCGGCTGGCCGGCGCGCTGACCCTGCTCGCGGTGCTGGCCGGGGTCGGCTACCGGCTCACGCTGCTGCTGTGGGACGCGCCGCCGACGAACAGCGACGAGGCCACGATGGGGTTGGCCGCGCTGCACATCGCCCGGGGGCAGGAGTTCCCGATCTGGTTCTACGGCCAGGCCTACATGGGGACGCTGGAGGCGTACCTGGCCGCGCCGGTGCTCGCCCTCACCGGTCCGTCGGTGCTCGGGCTGCGCCTGCCCACGCTGGCGCTGTACGCGCTCTTCGTCGTGCTCGCCTGGCGGCTGACGGTGCGGCTCACCGGGGACCGCTGGTTCGCCCTGTTCGTGGTGGTGCTGCTCGCGTTCGGGTCGGACCGGATCGTCAAGAACCAGCTGATCGCCGGGGGCGGCTACCCGGAGATGAACACCGCCGGGGCGGCTCTCGCCCTGCTCGCGTACGACCTGTGCGCCGGCCGGCCCCGCAGGCGGCTGCCGCGCTGGGCGGCGTGGGGGCTGCTCGCCGGGCTGATGCTCTGGGTCGACCCGCTGGTGCTGCCGTACGTGGTCGCCGTCGGGGCGGTGCTGCTCACCGTTCGCTGGCGGGAGCTGCGCGGGTGGGCCGGCGCGACGCTCGGGTCGGCCGCGCTGGTCGGCGCCGCGCCGCTGCTCGGGCACAGCCTCGCCACCGGCCGCAACCCGCTCACCGCGGTCCTGGCCGCGGGCGGCGCCGACGTGCCGGCCGGCTGGGCGGACCGGCTGCACGGCGGCCTGCTGCTCGGCCCACCGCTGGGCACCGGCTTCTGCTCGCCGGGGCACTGCGCGACCTGGCAGCTCTGGTGGGCGATCGCCCTGCCGGTGCTGCTCGTGGCCGGCGCGGTCAGCGCCGGGCGCGCGCTGCGCGCACCCCACGGCGGGCGACCCGTCGGCGCCGCTGACGGGCCGGCGCCGGCCGGTCGGGTCGGCGGCGCGCTCCGGCTCGCCCTGACGCTGGCGGCGGCCGCCACCCTCGCCGTGTACGTCGCCAGCAGCGCCTCCGCGCGCACCCCCGTGGAGAGTTCCCGCTACCTGTCCTGCCTGCTCGTCTCGCTGCCCGCCCTGCTCTGGCCACTGTGGAGCGCGGTTCGCCGTGGGCGCGTCGCGTCGCGGCCGGCGCTCCCGGCCCGCGTCGCGGCGGTCGGGGCCGCCCTCGTGCTGGCCGCGACGGCCCTCACCACCGGGTACGCGACCTGGCGGGCGGCCGGGACCGCTCCCGAAACACGCGCGGCCGAGGCCCGGCACACCGACCTGGTCGCCACGCTGCGCGGTCTCGGCGTCCGCCACGTCTACGCCGGCTACTGGACCTGCAACCGGCTCACCTTCGCCAGCGGCGAGGACATCGTCTGCGCGGTGGTCGACGACGCGCTGCGGCCCGGCTTCGACCGCTACCCCGCGTACCGGCGGGCGGTGGCGGCGTCCCCGGCCCCGGCCTGGGTCGCGCCCACCGGCTCACCGCTGGCGTCCCGACTGGACGACCGGATGCGCGCGACCCCCGGCAGCCTCGACCTGGTCACCGTCGACGGCTACCGCGTCTACCTCCCCCGCGCCTAACCCCTGCCGCCCACCGCGCGTCGGGCTCCTGATCCAGATCGGCCTCTCGGCGGCCGGGAGATACCCGGCAGCAGGCGCAGCAGGGCGACATGTTCAGCTCCTCACATTGGAACAGCGGTCGACGACCATCACGCGACGCGGAGGTGGGTCGACCTCGCTGAGTCGCTCCAGGGTCGGACCCTCCGGCGAGAATGAGATTTGCCATATTTCAATGCCCTCCGTTTCAGTTCCCTCAGCGGCATGCAGAACGCCGGCTGGCCGAAACTGATCCGGCTCGAACAGTACGACGCCGTCCCTGCCGGCCAGCTCGACAGAGGCCCGCACTGCCGCCCACGTTCCGGTGGAACGCACGCCCGGAATTCGGCCGTCAAGGGCGTCATTGACAAACCCGTTCACATCGAACGTGGGCTCACCGGAAGCACCTCGGTCTAGTACGACACCGTACGGGAATCTTGTGCGCAAAAAATTGACCAGGGTTTCGCGACCGGTCAAGTTCTGTTCGAACGAATCCTGCGCCAGTCGATGAAGATTGCTGACTTGCGTGGGCACAGGATGGTCGACCATATCCTCGGCATCCGGGTCGGCTCCGAAAGACATCAAGGACACTGCGTCGTTGTCCGACGGCATATTTAGGGTCGCCGTCCACCAGACCACGACACTGCGGCTCTCGTCACCAGGCAGAGGGCGGGGACCTGCGCTGTCCCCCCCTCCCCGGTTGGTCGGTTCATGCCAGGTGATCGGTAACTCTCCGGCAAGACGCATGAGGCCGTTCCGTACCGAATTAGCCCGGTCCATGCCAGCGGGGCTGCCCTCCCTCGACCCGCCGCCTTCAATCCATACCTCGATGTTCGTCCAGAGCCGCCCGAGACCGCGGAGATGCTCGACCAGCGCGTGCATCTCGGATGTCGGCTGGGTGAGATTCCGCTGCCGCGAAACAAACGGGACGGTCAGGTAGGACCAGGTGTCCGACGGGACCGGCACTCCGAAAGCAGCTCGGCGCCATACGCCCGAGGATTCAGACAGAGTTCCGTGCGGCGGGAGCCCCAGCAAGGCCCGCACGGGATCGGGCAGACGAAGCTCCGTCACCTCGGCGGGCTGAAAGAGCGCGAGTTCTTCAGGGCGCTCCAGATAGGCGTATGTGACTGTCCGCACCTGCAGACGTAGCCGCGGGACGCTGTGGATGAACCGAACGGCCCCCTCCCAACCGGCGTCCGGGTCCTGCAAGCCTTGAATGAGCGGCGCCACGGAGACCAGGTCAAGGTCACCACGACGATTCGTCAGTCCCCAGACCAGACCGCTGACTGCGTTCTCCAGCGCGTGGGTGGCCTGCTCCGGGTGCAAACGCCGGGGGACGACGCTCTGCCAGGTGTTCGCTGCTCCTACGGCTAGCGAGGTTGAGGGGATACGAGGGATTTGGTCATTCGGGATGCCTAACGACATGGCAACCGATGCGAGAGTGATTGGGCCGGTACGCTCCATGGTCGAGCGACGCCGATATGATTGCTCGCTGACCTGGATGTAGTGAGCGTGATGATCCGCGAGCGAATTGCCGACAAAGTGCGCTTCGGGATAGAGCTCGTCCTGGCGGAGCCGGTAGTTGCTCGAGATCATTTCGAGATAGCGCGTCATGAAGGGATGGCCACGGGGCATGAAAAGGGCGGAGTTGTTCAGGCCCGGTGGGTTTGCGTGCACGCCGAAGCCTGGCGGTCGCAGCAGTTCCCTCAGCCCGGTCAAGCTGTGGACCGGGTTGTCGCCATCGGTGTAGATCCCGCCGAACCTACTGAGTTCCAGTCTCAGAATGTCGCTGGCAGCGGCGTAGCCCGCCGCGGTTCCTCGGCCGGCCTCCAACCGATATTCCGCCGCAAGCGTCATCTGCTCGTCTTCGTGGAAGACCTCGTCCGGCCGCAGCCCGACTATGCCGTGCCGCCTCATCCACCGGCCCATCTCTGCCACCTCGCCGGTGCGTTCCCGGAAACGTTCTCGTGGGACATCGGTCCAAAGAATGACCGTGAATCCCTCTGCCGCCGCCGTCCGGCTCAGATCCTCCACATTGCGACGGACGACGGCAGTCGCCGGATTCGTCTCGGTGACCGGACTACCGAGCCAGATGACGTGGATGAAAAGCGGCATCTCGAGGGGCGATGGGAGGGGGGGAAGCGGCTGCAGCGGCTGGTGGTCCGGCCACCACCGCTCGCTGTCGAAATCTTCCTCGACCCAGATCGGCGTCGGTTCGAGGGGAAGCGTCGCGACGCTGGCGTTCACGTCGAGCCGCCGGAACCAGCTGCTCAGCAGTTCTGTGCGCTCATCGGCCAGACGGACGCCACGGAGGATCGCCGGTGTGGGAGAAGGATCCCGGAACCCGAACAGGTCAAGACCGAACTGCCGCTCAGCGACGGGCTGCCGACCGGAGCGGTCGCGGGCCTCCTGAACCCGCCTGGCGCGGTCGGTCAGGTGTCGAAAGAACGAGTCACTCGGCCGCTCCCTGAACCGTGACCGGAACGTTCCGACCGCGCGGTTCGACGGCGGATCGAGGAGTGCACTAGCCGTCGACCAGGACGATGTGGCAACGCCGTCCGGCCATGGCAGTGCCCGACCGGTCGAATCGGTGAGCGCTACATGCAACTCGATGGACTCGGCGACGGCCACCGGCCGGTCGCCCGGGGCAAGAACCCTGTCGTTCCGGTCCGCCTGAAGGTCGACCCACCGTGATCCGGCCGACGTTGCGTGCAGTACGAGCGCATGGTCGTAGTCGTCGCCGGGCCTTGTGGCGATCACGAAAGCCGAGCCTCCGAGTCCGATCCCGGACACAGCCGACTCGACGGCCTCGGAACCACTGACATGGGTCCAGAATCCGTCGCTAAGCATGCGTCTTCTGGCGTCGGCGTGGGAAGGAGCCGAAGGGCGAGCTGGCCAAGGCGCCTCATCGGAGGCAGCGAATCCAGGCCGACGCCCATACAGCCTCTCTCCGTAGTCGGCGGCTAGCGCGACGCAGTCAGTAGGCCCTCGCTGTCGCAGGGCGATATCGTCGGCGATCGCATGTAGTTCCTCCGGCGACCTGCCCGCGACCGGCCGAGGACGGTGGAACGCACGCCGACCCGCAGCAAATCGCGCAGCCCGATCTCGTCCTGAGGCCGCCGGTGAAGCGTCGAAGCGCGCTGGGGCAAGCGACGGACGCTGATCCCTCCGGCCGATGTCACCGCCAATGCTCGGGGCGCGGCTGGTTGCTTCCGTCATCGCATCCAAGAGGGCCGCGATATGACCCAACGCGTCGTGCGCCCTCGCCGAGGGAATGTCTGCGGCTGCCTGCGTCCTGGCGTCGAGGGTGGTCCTGAGCCGCTCGATCTTCTCGAGCATGTCCTTGCCCACCTTGCTCTCACCCGAAGGATCAGCGCTCAGCAGAGTGAAGATGCCCGACAGAATCGTCGCCCTGGATCCGGGCGCCAGGATTGGACCTTCAGCATCCCTCCCGATGTCGTCGACCGCAGCGAGCAGCCGCTCCAGTGAATCGCCGACCGGTTCGCGCGTTCGCACCCACCACCTCGCGGCGCTGTCGATTTGCGTAGACGGCAGGTTCGCAGAACGGGCGTCCTCCCGTATGGCTGCCGCGAGCGCCCCCCGCAGTGAACCCGATGACGGCACTGACCGCGCGGTTGCCTCCGGCCGGGGCGCAGCCAACGTATTTTCCGGGTCCGGAACTCCGGCCTGAAAGGCGGTCGGGGTGCGGTCGGCATCCGGTCCATGTTCCCAGCTGCTCCGGTAATGGAGCAGATCCTGAAGGATCTGATCGCGGGCCGGGTCGTTACCCGCGGCAATGACCTGTCGTCTTCGATCAAGTATCGCGGCGTCCAGACCACGGGCCATCCCGTCGTCGATCTCGACCGGAAACGCTTCGGTATTTCCACCGAACATATCCGGCGGATAGGGCGCGAACGGGTGCTGACCGCGTTGGTCCCTTCCGCGCGGGGTGCCAGCATTGGACCGGCCGAATTGTCCGGCGACGGCGGGGCCCCCGGGCGTCCGGCGCGGCAGCGTGAGCACGGGGCCGCCGATATTCGCGGGATGTGGGCTTGCCATAGATGTTTGGGCTTGCCGAGCGAGTACTGCGGCTCTCGTCGTTGGACTGACATCCATAACCGTCAACTGATTATGATCGCGCGCGCCTCCTGTTGGATTCAGCAGCTGAACCACATCCGCAGGTATGACGACGGACGCAGTCGTCCGCACGAGATCGTGCGCGACTTCGGTCCATTGGTACGCCACAGATCGAACAAGACGGACAAGCTGCGGGTGCCGAAGAATTACTCCGATGATCGCCCGCCATGCACCCGGCGGATCGGGTAGGCCGTTGACGGTGGTTGCAACAGCCGTCAGTTGAAGCAGCCCAGGAATGTTGTATAGGCCACGAACCAGTGTGGCTGTCACCCTGCGCGCCACCTGCAGCACTTCATCGTCGCCGAAGTGACGCCTCGCTGTGAAGGTTACATCAGGAACCCAGGCGTTTCCAAAATCAAGATCAATCGTGGTGATGTTGGGCAGGTCGGCAAGTTCTAGACCGAGTTCAACAATAAGCCCTACCATCACTTCTGGACCCACCCTGTGCATGATGGACCGTCGCCTAACGGCGCGGTCGAAATTTACCTTCGGGTCGGGATCATGCTCGTGCGCTTCGCGCGGAATCAATTCCACCTGGACTCGTTCGTAGTTTCGCTCTATTGCTTCCAGGTATAGACGAGTAAACGGATGCCCGGCTGTAGCCATGAAGAGGTCGTTATTGACGGTGTTGAGGTGGGCGATGACTCTCATTCCGAGACCAGCGTCTTGTGCGAGCGATTGAATCTCGTTGTAAAATTCGATGGCGGCCGTCGGATGACTCGGAAGCGGGTTATCTCCGTCTATATAGACACCGCCGAACCGGTAGAGTATTTCGTGGCGCGCAATATCAGATGCGGCCCCCCATCCCAATCCGCTCTGCTTCGCCAGTTCCATCTGGAAGTGACGCTGAAGCCGCATGGGGAATCTAGCAGAAACTTCGGTGATGCTGACGAATATGACATTGGAGCGGATTCCCCACTCGACCATCTCCACAACTTGCCGCTGAAGATGCGAGTTGGCCGCACCTGGGTTAGCGATCGCTCGTTGGATCGATTCCCTCGGTATGTCGGTCCACAAGACTGTGACGATACCGACGGCTGCCATTCGTTGAGCGCGTACCTGTACGGTGTCCATGAACTCGCTAGTTGACTCCCGAGCTCTGGTAAGGGGATCGCCAAGCCAGATGGAATGAACGACCTTGGGCACGTCGGAGCGACGAGAAACTGCGTCCGCACCCAAGTTCCGCCTGGCCACCAAATTCTTGACCCAGCTTTGTTCTGCGGTGTGCCTTCCTGCACCTTGATTCTGCCAGGTTGACGCGGCGGCAAGATTACTGAAGGAAGGAGGGAAGCTTCTTGGATTCAGCATATCGAGGCGCCGAAGGAAATCCGCCACGTACATAGGCGGCGGAATTTCGACTCCCTGCAGGAATGGAGGCGGAGCTTCCGGCTCGGTGATCCTGAACCAGTCGGGGCCGATTGACCTTGGAAACTGCGTTACGTTTCTGGGCGGCGTTTCCAGTATTCGATTGAGGTGAACCGTGATTCTCTGCTGCCAGTTGACAGGGGCGGGCGGCTGAGGCGCCACCAATGGCGGGTTCTGGTTCGATGAGGATGGCGGTAACCATCGCGACTGTGATCGGTTGGATCTCTGCATGCCGCCGAGAAGCGCACCCGGCGGGCGCGGGACAGCCAAAGGGGTGCCCCGCGACGCTGGGTCGGGCGATGCCGGATCGCCCACCACGACACCGTCGCCGGCTGTCGTTGTCAAATATTCCAACAGCGGTGGTAATGACGTTTCCAGCCGTGCCAGGGCGGGGTGCCCAACCGAACCTGCGGCACCGTTGCGGCTGAGCCGGTCCGAGACACGGTGCAGGATGGAGAGCGCTTCCGCCGCTGCCGTTGGTGTGCGGTGACTGGCCATGTCCCGGCCGACGGCGTCCAGGACCGTGCTGGCCTCGGCGGCCGTGAGAAGCGACCGGAAGGCATGGGGAGTGGGCTGCTCCACCGCCAGATCTCGCAACGCGCCGAGAACGATCAGCGCCGCTTCACCGGGCGCCCCGAGTTCACCGGCCTGTGCGCGCCGTGCCGCGGCCAGCAACCGCCGCTGATGTTCGCGGCCGTCGGCCGACCGTGCGAGTTCCCCAATCCGGACCGCCGCGTCGCTGTCCGGCCCGAATTCTCGCACGATTTCTTCGGCGTTGCCGTGCTCCAGTACATCCGTCACGCCACCCGGACCGGTCGTCAGCAATTGGACTGGCACAGAGGCCGGCTCCGCTGCCGCCGCCGGAACAGCCGGGCCAGGCAGTCCCAGGGCGCTTCGCAGATCGATCTCGGGTACCGGTCGGCCGAGGAACACGCCCACCAGATCACCGACGGTGGCCGTCGGATTCTGCGCGAGGCGCTCGCCCGACGGATCCGCGGTTCCTCCCCTGGCCGCGGCGGCAAGATGACCGATGATCCGGTCCCGGATGCTCTGTTCATGGGAGGCCACGAACCGGGCCGCCACCTCCGGCAACGCCGCGAACAGCTGACCAGCTGGGACAGCCGGCAACAAATCGACGGGCACGCTGGGGCGACCGTCGCGGGCGATCTCAGCCGCAGCCGAAACGAGGTGTGTCACCAGCCGGAAGTAGCCGCCCATCGCAGCCACCGGCTCGACCTCGGCCAACGCACCGAGCGCGCTGGCGGGAACCGTACCGCCGGCAAGGTCGGAAGCGAACAGCGCGGCGATCTCGTCGGCGACGACCCGCTCCGCCCACCGACGTTCACGTTCGGTGTCTGCGACCTCTGATCCACCCGCCAACAGATTCGCCACGGTATTCAAATGAACCAGGGCGATCGGCACGCTTAGCGGCGCCTCGACTGGGGTCCGCGGCGCCATCGGCGGCGGAAGCTGGCTCGGACCGCCCAACCCGCCGCTGTCCGGCAGAGCCAGCCCGGAAGACGAGGGGCCGGACTGGGACCTCCGGCCGGACAGTTCGGGACGCCGGTCATATCCGAAGTTCGGCGATGGCAGTGCCGTGCTGTCGGACATAACGACTCGTCGGTGCGACCGGGGTGGTGTGATGTCGCGCGCCGGCGGGGCGTTCCGCCTGCGTGGTTCGCGGATTTGGAGCAAAAGGTGCCCGGGTGGCGGTGTCGTGCCCGCCGATTCGGGCCGAGTGAAGCCCCCAGTGCCTGCGTCAAGGCGGTGTCTGGAGGGATCAGGGTGCAGCAGTTCCTCCACCATCTGCCCGGCAGTAGCGACGGGCAGACCAGTGGTGTGGTCGAGGAGGGGAACGGTCCACAGGTTCACCTCGTCACCAGCGGGCAGCTCGCGTTCCGCTGCCAAGTCCGCGCGGAAGTTGGGGAACAAGGCATCGAAGCTGGCCTCGTACAGATTCCGGACGACCGGGGCGTGGCGGATGAAAAAATCGCGCAGGTCCGGCCCCGTGGCCTCCCATAGGTTGCTCATCGGTTGCCCCGCCGCCACCGCGAGGGCGGGAGGTGTCGAGCCGCCCGGGTTGGCTTGGTCTCCGAGCATCGCGGTCAGCTGCACGTGCAGCAAGGCCATGAGCTCTACTAGGGTGGCCACCGACCTGTCTCCGGCTGTGTGGCCGGGCGTATCGGCTGCGGCGGCCTTCTGCCCCGCTTGCTCCGCCCTCAGATGGGCGGCTACTGAGTTCCCGAACTGCAGTGCGGCGGATATCCGGTCTCGGTCTCGCTCGTCCGCGTCGGCGGGGAGGTCCTCGAGCATTCGGAGCACATCGCCGCCGAGAGCGACGGCTTGCAGGCGCGGCTGCGGTTCGGGCGATGTGTTGGTGCTGGTGGGTTCAGCGGAAACGGGCTGCGCAGGCGGCTGGACCGTGCCGTCAATCTCGATCAGGACCGCCTCGGCGGCCTGGGCGCCGCGGACGTCGTCGGGCAGTTCACCGGCGGGGTAGAGCGTGGTGGACGATGGATGCACCCACCGGACCCCGCCCGTGGTGGCGATCACGGCCATGACGTGCACGAGATCATCGGGCATGTGCAGCCCTACCAACCCGACCCTCGGACCGTTCGAAGAGGCGTCGCTCTCAGACCTGGGACGCGCAGGACGGCCCACGATGCGCACCAGCTCGGTGAGCGAATTCACGGGTGCCCAGCCGGCCCGGATCGCCTCGGCCGACGCGGGAGGAAGGCCGGAGTGCAGAGCAGTGACGAGCGATGCAGCCGCGGCCCGCTGATCGGTCGGATCCGGCACGTCCAGACCGCCGGCGGCCGAGGACCGCAGGTTGTCGAGCCTTTCTTTCAAACTCTCCGGGGTGAGAGCGTGCCCTTGCGTCCGAGGACGCACGGACTGCATCGCCAGCAGTTTCGCATACTCAGCGGCGATAACAGGTCCGGAAGTCCGCACGATCTCGTTCAACAGCAGCCGGTCGTCTGGATTCAGGTCATGCGCGCGCGCCGCCTCGGCGCGGTGGTCAGCCCGATTGGGTGTCTGCGCCGGCTCCCCCGGCGACAGCTCACGCCGGACGGCTTCGCGAAACAACGCCAGAGCCACCCCGTCGGTATGAACGCCGGCCGTCAGACCAGTCGCCGTGACGGTCCGGCCAAACCCCACCGCCGGCGGTGTGTTCTGTTCCGTTACTTCCACGAAGGTCTTGTCCCCGGCGCTGCCGGGCCGGCTAGGAGACATGATCTGGTCGACCAGGCGTTCGGCCTCAACGGAACGCACACCCAACGCCCGGAGGTTCCCTGAGATCAGCCGTCGCAGTTCCTCCTTGACCATCGCGGCATGCCGGGCCCAGGACCCGCCGACCCGAGCCACGGGCAATCGCGGGGCCTCGGCGTTGCCGGAACGGTCGAAGGCCGCTTCGGCTAGCCAGGACGCGACAATGCCGAGGGCCGAGGAGCGCGCCTCGGCGGACGGTACAACAAGCCGAGTTGGTAGCCGAGTAGCGTCGTCGGACAGCAACGGTTGTCCCGTGGCAAACCGCACCGGCCGTACGCCAGCGGCGTTGTGGTGGCCGATCGCGGTGTACAGGCGCCGGACGTGCGGTGGTACGGAGCCGCGCTCGCCCACCTGGTCGGCGACGTAGCGGACCGGGTCAAGCTTCGACTCGGCGCGCAGCCGGTCCACCACGGCACGGACCACGATGTCCGGGCGCTCGTGTCGCCTGGCCCCCGCGATGAGTCGCGTGAGATCGAGCCGGGTGCGGTCCTGCGCGAGCTGATCGACAGTGGCCGTATAAAGGGCGGTGATCAACGCTAGCGTCCCGGCCCGGTCGCCAAGCGGTAAACTACTCCCCTCTGCCGTACTGCTCGCGTTGTAGCGCCAGCCGAGCTGATGTGACTGAACCAGCTCTCGAGTGATGATGTCGGCTTGTGAGCGGGTCAGCTCGCCGAAGACCTCGAAATGACCGCCGGCCTCGACGACGAAACCACCTCGCGGAAACGTCGCGTCCGTCCTTGGTCGGACCAATCCGCTGGACGTTGACGCCGAATACACTCGGACGGGGAACCCGTTTCGGCCGAGGTAAAAGCCGAAATCAGCCGGAGCTGTCGCACCGATGACCGCAACCGAACGAACCGGCAGGTCCGCGTCTCTGTACTCCTCGACAAATGTCGCCTGATCGGCCACCAGGTCAGCGAGGGACTGGCCGTCGACGATAGGCGGCGCAACGATCGCGAACGTGCGGGAGTCCGCCACCCATGGCACAGTCAGATCCCGTTTACGGGTCGATTCGCCGACAGTGGCCTCGGAGTGACGGGCGTAGGCCCGATCACAATCCGCGATCCACTGCGCCACCAGGTCGGCGACGTCGTCGTCCGGCCGGAAGGACAGCGCTACGGTCCGCCCCCACTTGTTCGTGATCGGCCGCGGACTCCCTCCGTCACTGCTCGTTGGCCTGAGGTCGCTCATCGGGCGGCCGCGTCGGAAACGATCGGCCTACCGATCATCGAGCAGGGGATGATGACCTCGAGGAACATGGCAGATCTCCCTACAAACGACGGTTGGTAGCAGGTGCACTCGCCCACCGTGTCCACGGTCACCACGCCCGGGGGGCCCCGCAACGGCAAGTTACCGAACCGACGTCCCTCACTCCGTGCGAATGGGGCGCAAGCCCGCGTCGCTGAGCGGGTCGCGGGCCACCTACCGGGCCAGATTGCGCGTCTGCCGCTCGGCACGTGCGTCCTTGTTCTCGGCCACGGCGTCTCCTCGACCGTGCTACCGATCACTGGCCAGGTGTACTGACCAGAGAGGTTGGGAACGCGGCTGGCAGGTGGGCCGCCGAGTACGGTGTGATGACGATGGTGATTGTCGGCGTGGAGCCAGGCGGGTAGGGCGCCTGTCCGAGGCGCCCCACGGCCCCCGCTGCCGCGCTCCCCGTTCGCGCGGTAGCCGCCTCGACGACCCACGTCAGCCTGCGGCGGTCGCCGAGCAGGTTGAGCCGGTGGGCCAGCGCGGCGGCCTCACCCGGTTGGCCACGTCCAGCTTCGCGATGAGCGTGAGACGTGCACGCTGGCGCGCTCACCGGCACCGAGCAGCCATCAGATACTCAGCCGGCCGGCACCCCCGGACGCGGATCAACAGGACGGGCGCGGCCCACTAGACTTCCCGGTATGGCAAAGCCCCAGGAGAAGGTCTCGTTCGGCCAACGGCTGAAGCAGATCGGGATGGTGTTCCAGTTCACCGCGAAGCAGGACCGGTGGTTCGCGCCCCTGGCCGCCGCCGCGGTGCTGATCCCGCTCGCGCTCACCGTGGTGGCGGTGATCTTCTGGGGTTGGATCTGGGTCCCGATCGGCATCCTGTTCATCCTGCTCGCCCTGCTGATCGTGCTCAACCTGCGGTCCAACCGGGCGATGATGAACGCCGCCGAGGGGCAGCCCGGTGCCGCCGCCCAGATCATGGAGAGCATGCGGGGCGACTGGCGGGTCACGCCGGCGGTCAGCTCCACCACCCAGATGGACATGGTCCACCTGGTCATCGGCCGACCGGGCGTGATCCTGCTCGCCGAGGGCAACCCGCAGCGGGTACGCGGCCTGCTCGGCCAGGAGAAGCGCCGGCTGGCCAAGGTGATCGGTTCGGCGCCGCTCTACGACTACGTGATCGGCCAGTCCGAGGACGAGCTGCCCATCCGCAAGCTGCGGATGACGCTGATGCGGCTGCCCCGCAACCTCAGCGGTAAGGACGTCAACGCGCTGGACAAGCGGCTCAAGGCGCTCACCGCCCGGCCGCAGCTGCCCAAGGGCGCGATCCCGAAGAACATGCGCCCGGCTCGCGGCGCCTTCCGCCAGACCCGGGGCCGCTGACCCCGCACGACGCACCAAACGAAAGGCCGGGCCGAAGCGCCCGGCCTTTTTCGCATCTCCCCGCCGGATCCCCGCCGGACCGCGCCCCCGGCAACCGCCCCGGACGCCGCCGCCCCCGCCCCCACGTGCGCGTGCCGCCCACCGCATGCGCGTGCCGCCTACCACCTGCGCGATCTTGCGGTTCTGGCCGCGCGGGTGGGGCATTCACGCCTTTTGCCAGGGCAGAAAGTGCAAGATCGCGGGCGGGGTGAGCGGGCGGGGGTGAGCTGGCGGGGCGGGGCCCGCGGGCGCCCGCAGGGTGGGATGGTCAGGCGGGGGTCATGACGGCGTTGGTGACGCGGTCGTGCAGGCCGCGGCGGTGCTGATCCATGATCAGGGCGGGTACGACCAGGGCGAGCAGCACGCCGCGCAGCAGCGCACGGGGCACCCCGATCCGGCCGCCGTCGGTCCAGGAGAGGCAGCGGATCCGGGTGAGGTACATGCCGGGGGTCTGGGCGAAGAGGCCGAGGAAGAACCCGTACACGAGGATCAGCACCAGCACCGGGGCCCACCCGTCGCGTACCGGGTCGGCGAAGAAGTTCGACACCAGCAGGCAGAGCACCCAGTCGATGACCAGCGCGCCGAACCGGCGGCCCAGGTCGGCCGGCTTGAAGGCGGGGTCGGTCGCGGGCGGTACCGGGCGCTGAGCAGGCGGGTTGGTCACAGCGGTCAAGGGTAGCCAAGCCGTCGGTGAGCCCCACCGGCCAGCCGTGGTGCCGAGCCGTCTCAGCCCGCCTCCCGACCGCCGCCGGCGGTGAGCGGGGACCCGGCCCCCAGATCTTGGAGAGTTGTGGCCCCTCCGGGGGCGCCAATCCTCCAAGATCTCTCGGGCCACCGGTCCGCGGGCGGAGCGTCTCCCGTGGCGGACGCGCCAATTCCGACCATTGGCTGCAATGGCCACGACAACGGCACAGGTCGCCGCCGGTCCACGCGTGCGTGACGCTCGCTGAGCGGCGGTCATGACGCTCCGCGAGGGACGTAACACGGCAGAAACAAAGGAGACACGGCCGGGCAACCCCCTGGCCATAGCGTCGCCAGGAGCCTAGCCACCAACTGGACGTGCCAGGAGGATGTGTGTTCGCCAACCCCGAGGAACTGCTGCGATACCTCAAGAACGAGGACGTGAAGTTCGTCGACGTACGTTTCTGTGACCTGCCCGGCGTGATGCAGCACTTCAACCTGCCGGTGGAGTC